>NZ_JBHYPE010000049.1:0-50521 GCF_042746015.1 Streptomyces sp. NPDC058773 | reverse complement strand
CCGATGGACTTCCACGTCTCGGACTCGTACTTCGTGGTGGCGCACTTCCACTACGTGGTCTTCGGCACGGTCGTCTTCGCGATGTTCGCCGGCTTTCACTTCTGGTGGCCGAAGTTCACCGGCAAGATGCTGGACGAGCGCCTCGGCAAGATCACCTTCTGGACGCTGTTCGTGGGCTTCCACGGCACCTTCCTCGTCCAGCACTGGCTCGGCGCTGAAGGCATGATGCGCCGTATCCCCGACTATCTCGCCGCCGACGGATTCACCACCCTGAACACCGTCTCCAGCATCTTCTCCTTCCTCCTCGGCCTGTCGATCCTGCCGTTCCTGTACAACGTCTGGAAGACCGCGAAGTACGGCAAGAAGGTCGAGACCGACGACCCGTGGGGCTATGGCCGCTCGCTGGAATGGGCGACCTCCTGCCCGCCGCCACGGCACAACTTCCTCACGCTGCCGCGCATTCGCTCCGAATCCCCGGCATTCGATCTGCACCACCCGGAGATCGCCCACGAGATCGCGGCCATGGCGGACGCCGGCGACACCGCCGCCACCGAAATCGGGGCACGCACATGAGCGAGGGAACGCGGATGGGCAAAGATATGCGGACGGGCGAGGGCGTGCGGAATGCCGGGACGGCGGCGACCGGCGGAGGAATGCGGAAGGCCGCAGAAATGCAGCTGGACCAGGCCGTCAACGAGATCGAGGGATTTCTCCTCTGGGAGGCGGAGAAGGACCGCGCACGCACCCGTGCGAAGGCCTTCTGCGATGGCCTGCCCTGGCTCACCGACACCCAGCGGCGGGAGGTGGAGCTGCGCTACTGCCGGGACCGGCACGAGACTTCGCGGGCCTACCTGGAGCGCATCGCCCAGCGCAGCGCCGCTTTGCGGACCGAGTACCAAGGCGTCTACCAGGCCCTGCGGCGGCGGCTGCTCACCGCGTTCGTGGCGGGCTCGCTGGCGGTGGGGACTCTGGCGGCCATGGCGGCCATCGGCATGAGCGCACGCTGAGCGGGTGACGCCCGCAGATGACCCGCGGCCGTCACCCGTGGCACGTGCGCGGCTCAGTCCGTGACGGTGATCTGGGACGCGGGGTCGGTGGTGTCCCTGACCGTATAGGTGGCGTTGAACGTCGATGTGGTCGCACCGGTCGGGCAGCCGAACCCGCCCACCACCTTCACCGGCACCGACGCGTTGGTGAAGGCGAGGGTGGACGGCGCGCCGTTGGTCCAGGTGCCGTTCACCGTCGTCGCCGAGGTGGGGGCCGCGGTCACCGTGCAGGACGCCAGCCCGCTGGTCCTGAGCACGAACCCGGCGGCCGGGATGGTCAGTCCGGCGGTCACCGGCACCCCGTTCTGCATGGCCACGCCCCAGGTGCCGGTCGTGGTGACGCTCGCGGCGACCCCCGGCATGCTCGTCGTGCAGGAGCCATAGGTCGCCGGGGTGGTGGAACTGCTCACCGGCCCGGCCGGGTTGTGGTTGCCGGGCGAGGCCGGGACCTGCCCACTGGAGACCGAGGTCGTACAAGTGACGGTCACCGGCCCGGCCTTGAAGGTCGCCTTGCCGCTGAGGGTGGCGGTGAAGTGGTGGCCTGCGGGGGTCACGGTGGTGGACGCCGCGGCGCCGGACGGCGTCCCGGCCGGCTGGGCCGTCGCGGGGCTCGTCATGGCGAGGGCCAGGCCGAGGGCCGCGACGCTTCCGGTTCCGGCGGTCCGTATGACGTTCCGGCGGGGCATGCGGCGGGTGGGGTGCGTCGTCGTCATGGCGGTTCTCCTTCTGAGGGGTGAGCCGGAGGAGTGGGTGCGGTGGGTGCGGCGGGCAGCGGTCCGCCCCGTACGCGGACGAAGGCGTGGGGGTACGCGTACGGGCGAGCCGTGGGCGGCAGTTGTCGGGCAGCGGGTGGCGCGCAGGAGGGGGCTAGGGCTCGCAGGGCGCGGGTGTGCCGTCGCCCGGCGCGGCGGGCCCGGGGTCCCCGGGGGCGGCGGGTTTCCCGGCGGCTTCGGGTTCCGTCGGCGCGACCGGCTGCCAGGCGAAGATCATCGAGCCGCCGAGAATCCCGATGACGGTGCCGATCAGAAAGCCACCGAGGTTGGACATCACCAGCGCGGCCGCCGCACACAGCACGGTGAGGACGCCGGCGAGCCCTCGGTAATGCGGCGCGAACCACGCCGAGAGTCCCATCACGATCATCACCAGCCCCATGAGGACCGAGGGGATACCGGCGATCCCCTGTTGCAGCATGATCTTCAGCGGCGCCAGGGGGATGGCGCAGATCTCGGCGCCGGCGACGACGGTGGCCAGCCCGCCCCAGAAGGGCCGTCCCCTCCGCCAGCGCCGCCAGGTCAGAAGCATTCCTTCTTGCCCTTGGAGATCTTCATGTTCAGGCCGGACAGCTTGAAGGTCCCCGCGTTGGTGGCCCAGGCGGTCTGCCGCAGCTTGCTGATGCTGACGTCGTCGGCCTGCTGGGCGAAGAGGTCCTGCATCCCCTGGGCGCCGTCCGGTCCCTTGTCGAGCGTCGAGGCGTCCCGGCCGATCTCGATCCGGTGGAAGGACGCGTTGCCGGAGAGCTGGGTGGCGTCCACGAAGAGGTCGGTCGCCTCCACGGGTGTGCTGCCGGTTCCGGCGCTGAGATTGAGCGAGATGTCGCCGACGACCGGAAGATGGGTGACGACCGACTGGCACAGATGGTTCAGCTGGGCGGTCTTGATGGCCGTGACGGCGACCGGCAGGAGATCTCCCCTGGCGTTCGCGTCCACACTGCCGTACTGGGCGAAGCCGTCGCCTTTCAGGCTGTCCGCGGAGACCTTGAACTGCTGTCCCGAGACGGCGAATGATGCCGCCAGTGCCCCGTTGGCCAGGGCGATGCCCAGAGCGGCGGTGCCGGCGAGCGCCGGGACGGACAGCACGGCGAACTTCCGCCAGCTGATGCGTCCCGTGACCGGTCTGCCGTGTGCGTCCTTCATGGTGATATGTCCCCTTCGAAGAGCGGTGGAGCGCGCTGTCGAAACATGTGGGGGGATGCGTGGGCACAGGGTTGCGCATGGCGCTGGAGGGGTGCGGGGAAGCCGGGGGCGCATGGGGGGAGCGTGCGGCTCGGGCGCAGACGGTGCCGATCGGTGCGCGCATGGGTGAACTGCCGTGTGTTACTGGCGAGTTGAATGTAAGTCCGCCAATGACAGCTGGCAAGGTTGAGGGGGGAACGTTTTCGGACATACCGCTGGTCCGGCTTTCCTCCGGTCCGGCTTCATGTATATGGGCGCGGGCTGACGCCTCATTCGGGTGGGCGGCCACTGCGGATTGGCTGCCGCCACGGCCCGATGGCCACTACGGGCGGGCGTAGGGGCGGCCGCCCATGGGGCACGCGCCGACGGGACGCCCACCCCCATGATCGGGATGAGCGCCCCACCCGTATGCCGGCACGCCTCCGCGCCGCCGCCCTCTTGGCGCGCGGCGCGCGCAGCCGTCAGCCGTAGTGAACCTGCAGCTCCTTGACCCCGTTGAGCCAGGCCGAGCGGAGCCGGCGCGGGCCGCCCGCCAGCGAGATGCCGGGCATGGCGTCCGCGATGGCGCCGAAGATCAGGTTGATTTCCAGCACCGCGAGGGATTTGCCGAGGCAGAAGTGGGGACCGCCGCCGCCGAACCCCAGATGCGGGTTGGGGTCCCGGGTGATGTCGAAGACCTCCGGGGCGTCGAACACCTCCGGGTCGTGGTTGGCGGAGGAGTAGAAGATGCCCACCCGCTGCCCCTCCTTGATCTCCGCCCCGCCCAGCTCGGTGTCCTGGGTGGCGGTGCGCTGGAAGGAGACCACCGGGGTGGCCCACCGCACGATCTCCTCGGCCGTCGTCGCGGGGCGCTCGCGCTTGAAGAGCTCCCACTGCTCGGGGTGGGTGAGGAAGGCATGCATCCCGTGCGTGATCGCGTTACGTGTCGTCTCGTTACCGGCCACCGCCAGCAGCAGCACGAAGAAGCCGAACTCGTCGGAGCCGAGGTTGCCCTCGTGCTCCGCCGCCACCAGTTGGCTGACGATGTCCTTGGCCGGGCACTCCTTGCGCTCGGCGGCGAGGTTCATCGCGTACGAGATCAGCTCCGTGGCCGCATTGAGGCCGACCTCTTCGGTGATGGCCAGTTCGGGATCGTCGTACGCGACCATCTTGTTCGACCAGTCGAAGATGCGCGCCCGGTCGTCCTGCGGGATGCCGATGAGTTCCGCGATGGCCTGGAGCGGGAGTTCGCAGGCCACGTCGGTGACGAAGTCCCCCGAACCCTTCCGGCGCGCCCCGGCGACGATCTGGGCCGCCCGGTGGCGCAGCGCGTCCTCCAGCGCCCGGATCGAGCGCGGGGTGAAACCGCGCTGCACGATCTGCCGGACCCTGGTGTGCTCGGGCGGGTCCATGTTCAGCATGATGAGTTTCTGTACGTCGATTTGGTCACGGGTCATGGCCGCGTTGAACCGGATGATCGACGTATTGAGGTTCGCGGAGAAGATCTCCGGCTTGGTGGACACCTCTTTGACGTCCGCGTGACGGGTGACGACCCAGTACCCGTCGTCATTGAAACCGGCGATGCCGTGCGGCTGGGCGTTCCACCACACGGGCGCGGTCCGCCGCAGCTGGGCGAACTCGGGGAGCGGTACGCGGGACTGGTAGACGTCGGGGTCGGTGAAGTCGAACCCGTCGGGCAGCGCGGGACATGGCATCGGCGACTCCTGGTCCATCCGGGACGTCTGACGGTTCATCAGATTTGGGTCCGCGGTGAAGGTAATGACGAGCTCTGCAAGTGGCAAGGGGTGCGGCGACTCCGGTTGTGGGTCAGGGTGTTGCACGCCTCTTGCGCCCCGGAGGACGCCTCATAAGACTGTTTGTAGAAGTAGAACGCGTACTAGTTCTTCTTCCGTGGGTGCCGGGACATCCGCGGACGCGAGGAGAGGACGAGTCAGTCATGGCCGCGGAACCCGTCATCGTCGAAGCAGTACGCACCCCCATCGGCAAGCGCGGCGGTGCGCTCGCCAATCTTCACCCCGCCTATCTCCTTGGTGAGACCTACCGCGAGCTCCTCGCCCGTACGGGCATCCAGCCCGACTGCGTCGAACAGATCGTCGGCGGCAC
Source organism: Streptomyces sp. NPDC058773 (assembly GCF_042746015.1). Lineage (NCBI taxonomy): Bacteria > Bacillati > Actinomycetota > Actinomycetes > Kitasatosporales > Streptomycetaceae > Streptomyces > Streptomyces sp. NPDC058773. The sequence continues at coordinate 45,420 of NZ_JBHYPE010000049.1, read as the reverse complement.
CGTCACCCACGCCGGCGAACAGTCCATGAACCCGGCACGCAACGCCTGGCTGACCATGGGCCTCCCGTACGAGACCGCCGCGACCACCGTGGACTGTCAATGCGGATCCTCCCAACAGGCCAACCATATGGTCGCCAACATGATCGCGGCTGGAGTCATCGACATCGGCATCGGATGTGGCGTCGAGGCGATGTCCCGGGTGCCGCTCGGCAGCGGCTCCAAGCACGGCCCCGGCAAACCCTGGCCCGATGAGTGGAACGTCGATCTGCCCAACCAGTTCGAAGCGGCCGAGCGCATTGCCCGCAACCGGGGGCTGACCAGGGAGAACGTCGACTCCCTCGGCCTGATCTCCCAGGAGCGGGCGGCCGCCGCCTGGGCCGAGGAGCGCTACAAACGGGAGACCTTCGCCGTCCAGGTGCCCACCACGGAGGACGAGCAGGCCACAGGCCAGGGCATGTGGCGGCTGGTCGACCGTGACGAGGGCCTGCGCGACACCGGCATGGAGGCGCTGGGCGGCCTCAAGCCCGTCATGCCCACCGCCGTCCACACTGCGGGCAACTCCTCGCAGATATCCGACGGCGCCGCCGCACTGATGTGGGCCTCCAAGCGCATGGCACGCGCCCTCAAGCTCAAGCCACGGGCCCGCATCGTGGCCCAGGCTCTGGTCGGCGCCGATCCGCACTTCCACCTGGACGGCCCCATCGACGCCACCCGCGCGGTGCTCGGCAAGGCCGGCATGTCCCTCAAGGACATCGACCTCGTCGAGATCAACGAGGCCTTCGCCTCCGTCGTGCTGTCCTGGGCGCAGGTCTTCGAACAGGACCTGGAGAAGGTCAATGTGAACGGCGGCGCCATCGCCCTCGGCCACCCGGTCGGTGCCACCGGTGCCCGGCTCATCACCACCGCACTCCATGAACTCGAACGCCGCGACAAGGAGTTCGCCCTGATCACCATGTGCGCGGGCGGGGCACTGGCGACGGGGACGATCATTCAGCGGCTGTAGGCGTTTGGTCGCGGCGGATGTGGATGCGGGTGCGGGTGCGGGTGCGGGTGCGGGCGCGGGGCCGGGTCCGGCGGCCGTCCACGGCGCGCGGGGAGGGAGGCGGGGGTGGACCTAACTCCCCTCCCCGACCTGGGGAAAACTGCAACTGACTTGGGGAGAGAGCTGTATACCGCGAGGCTCGCGATCTCCCTACCGTCGATGACATGACGAACAGAGCACCGCGACGGCATCCCTCCGTCTCCATTTCATCCCCTCGAAGCCTCCTCCGCTCCGGCCCGGTCCGGCACCGCGAGGCGACGACGACGCGTCCCCCGTGGCCTGGCCGTCGGCGCCGCGTGACCGACACCTGGTACCAAGAGCTGAAGCACCCTTCCGGGGCACTGCTGAAAGCGGTCCGTGCCAACGACCGCACCTGCGACGGGAAGCCGGGCCGGGGTGTGCGAATAACTCTCTACTCCGCCACCGACGACCGAGACGTTCCGATAGCCGACGCTCGTACCTGCGCACGGGAGCCGGCCGGCCACGGCACCAAGGCCACGGTGGTCGACCACGGTGCCGCTGCCGACCACCACACGGCATTCCTGCGCTCACAGCCGTCCATCGCCTGCTTGCTGCCCGTCGCCCGCTGACACGGCCCGGAAGGCCAGGGACGTACGCGAGGACAGAGGCGGCCTGCGGGGCCCAGGGAGCGGGCCCCCGCGCGCCGGTCACCCGGTGGCGGCCCCTCGCGTCGGACCGGGATCGGGGGTGAAGGAGGCAGGCACGTCGAAGGCCGCGCGGCGGGTGGCGCGGCGGAGGGCCCTGAGGACGGTGCCCCCGAGGGTGCAGGTGAGGACGACGGTGACCAGGGCCCGGGGGAGGTCCCAGCCGAGGGAGGTGGCAAGGCAGTAGGCGAGGTAGCGGGCGAGATTCTGATCGAGCGGATCGCCGGGGACGAAGGAGACCCCTGAGGCCAGTCCGGCGATATAGGGCCAGCCCTGGAGGTTCATGACCAGACCGTAGAGGACGGCGGAGACGGCTCCGTAGACGGCGAGCAGGGCGAGTTCAGCGCGCCCGCGCAGCCGGGCCGGGCCCGGCAGCAGCCCCGCGCCCATCGACACCCACCCCATCGTCAGCATCTGGAACGGCATCCAGGGACCGACACCGCCGGTCAGCAGCGCCGAGGCGAACATCGCCACGGAACCCAGGACGAACCCGAACCCGGGCCCGAGGACCCGCCCCGACAGCACCATCAGGAAGAACATCGGCTCGATACCGGCCGTCCCCGCGCCCAGGGGGCGCATCGCGGCCCCGGCCGCGGCCAGTACGCCGAGCATGGCGATGGCCTTGGAGTCCAGACCGGTGTCGGCGATGGTCGCCACGACCACGGCGAGCAGCATCGGCAGCAGCGCGGCGAACAGCCAGGGCGCGTCCTTGGAATGGGCGAGTCCGGAGGCGGAGTCGGCGAGCAGCGGCCAGCCGAACGCCATCACGCCGATCGCCGAGATCAGCGCCAGGGCGGCGACGGAGCGCGGACCGAGCCGAACGGCACGCGCCTGGCGGCCGGAGCCGGGGCGGCCGGAGTCGGGGGGGCCGGAGCCGGGGTGGCCGGAGCCGAGACCTCCGGAGCCGAGACCTCCGGAGCCGTGGTTACCGGAGCCGGGCCGGTCGGGGTCGGAGCCGGGTGTGGGGTCCTCCGGGCGGGCTGAGGGGACGGTCATGGGCGGGCCTCCAGGGCGCGGGCGACCTGGGGAACGGTCAGCCAGGGCAGTGGGGCGAGGACCTTGGCGACCTGGGGCGCGAAGGAGGGAGAGGAGACCACGACCTCGTCGGTCGGGCCGTCGGCGACGATCTCGCCGTCGGCGAGGATGACGACACGGTGCGCCAGTTCGGCGGCGAGTTCCACGTCATGGGTGGCCAGGACGATGGCGTGACCCTCGTCGGCCAGGGTGCGCAGCACCTCGATCAGACGGGCCTTGGCGGCGTAGTCCAGGCCGCGGGTGGGCTCGTCGAGAAGGAGCAGTGGTGGACGGGCGGTCAGCACGACCGCGAGGGCAAGGGCGAGCCGTTGGCCCTCGGACAGATCACGGGGGTGAACGGATTCCGGGACATCCGGCAGCAGCCGCGCGATCAGTTCCCGGCAACTGCCCGCGGGGGCGCCCGCGTCCTGGTCGGCCGCGATGCACTCGGCGGCGACGGTGTCCGCGTAGAGAAGGTCACGCGGCTCCTGGGGCACCAGCCCGACATGCCGCAGGAGGGTCCGGGGGCTGGTGCGGTGCGGGACGGTGCCACCGACCCGCACCGTGCCGGAGGACGGCTCATGCATCCCGACGAGAGTGGTGAGCAGGGTGGACTTCCCCGCACCGTTGCGTCCCATCAGAGCGATCGTCTCGCCGCCCCGCACGGTCAGATCCACCCCGTGCAGCGCCTCGGTCCGCCCCCGGCGCACACCGAGCCCGGAGACCTCCGCGGCAGCACGCGAAGAGCCGGCGGCCCCCGAAACACCGGCGGCCCTAGAAACACCGGCGGCCCCCGAGGCGTCGGCGGCACCCGAAGTGGCCGGTGTGCCGCCCGCGTTCCTTCGCGGCCCCTGCGGTGGGACGTCCGCCAGCCGCTCGCGCAACGGAGCGGCCTTGCGGCGGGCGTCGCGGACAGAGAGGGGGAGGGGAGACCAGTGGGCGAGGCGGCCGAGGGCCACGACCGGGGGGTGGACGGGGGAGACGGCCATGATGTCGGCGGGTGCGCCCATGACGGGGGGCGCGCCCGGAGAAGGAAGGAGGATGACCTGGTCGGCGTACTGGACCACGCGCTCCAGCCGGTGTTCGGCCAGCAGCACCGTGGTGCCGAGGTCATGGACCAGCCGCTGGAGGACGGACAGCACCTCCTCGGCGGCGGCGGGGTCGAGTGCGGAGGTCGGCTCGTCGAGGACCAGGACCTTGGGGTGGGTGGTCAGGACGGACCCGATCGCGACCCGCTGCATCTGGCCGCCCGAGAGCGTGCCGATCGCACGGTCGCGCAGCTCGGCCAGGCCCAGCAGATCGAGGGTCTCCTCGACCCGGCGGCGCATCACCTCGGGGGCGAGGCCGAGCGATTCCATGCCGTAGGCGAGTTCGTCCTCGACGGTGTCGGTGACGAAGTGCGCCAGTGGGTCCTGGCCCACGGTGCCGACGACATCGGCCAGTTCGCGCGGCTTGTGGGTGCGGGTGTCCAAGCCGTCGACGGTGACCCGGCCGCGCAGCGTGCCGCCGGTGAAGTGCGGGACGAGGCCGCAGACGGCGTTCAGGACGGTGGACTTGCCGACGCCGGAGGGGCCGACCAGAAGACACAGTTCGCCCTCGGGGACGGTCAGGTCGACGTCCTGGACGGCGGGCGCCGCGGCATCGCCGTAGGTGACCGAGACCTGCTCGAACCGGATCACTGGGTGGGCTCCTTCATATGCGGGTCGACAGCAGAGGCACGGCGGCGACGCTCAGGGGCGGCGGCACGGGACCCGGTACGGTCCGCGCTCGACGGGAGCGGGGCGACGAACGCGGGCAGCAGCCCCACCAGGACGGAAACGGCCGGCCAGAGAGGGAGGACGGGGGCGGTGAGCGGGACGGCGGGCGGATGCAGCGCGGCCGGCGCATAGTCGCTCGCCCAGACCATCAGGGCGGCGACGGCCATACCGGAGCCCGCGACCAGCCAGGCGCGAGCGCCCCACCGCTCGGGCCGGTAACGGCTGCGCACCGACCGGCGGCCACCGAGCCACAGCCCGGCGAGCGCCGCCGCCAGCCCGGCGACCAGCAGCGGCAGCCCGTAACCGCCGCCGGTGTCGCCCAACAGCCCATAGGTCCCGGCGCAGACGCCGAGCAGCCCGCCGAGGGTGAGCACGGACGTGGTGTGGCGGACGGAGGGCGGAACCTGGGCGCTGCGGCCGTAGCCCCGTGCGTCCATGGCGGCGGCCAGCGCCACCGACCGCTCCAACGCGCCCTCCAGCACGGGCAGTCCGACCTGGAGGAGCGCCTTGACCCCGCGGTCGGGACGCCCGCGCAGCCGGCGGGCGGCGCGCAGCCGCTGGACGTCGGCGACCAGATTCGGTGCGAAGGTCATCGCGACGACGACCGCGACGCCCGCTTCGTACAGCGCGCCGGGCAGGGACTTCAGCAGCCGGGCGGGATTGGCCAGCGCGTTGGCGGCGCCGACACAGATGAGGAGGGTGGCCAGTTTCAGCCCGTCGTACAGGGCGAAGACCATGCCCTCCGCGGTGACCCGGCCGCCGATCCGGACGCCCTTCGCCCAGTCCGGCAGCGGCACTTCGGGCAGGGTGACGAGGGTGTGCGTACCGGGGACCGGCGAGCCGAGGAAGAAGGCGAAGACCAGCCGGACGGCGATCACGACCAGCCCGAGCTTGACGAACGCGCCGTACGAGCGGGCCCACGGCGCATCCGTGCGACGGGCCGCGACCACATAACCGGCCACCCCCACCAGCAGCCCCAGCAACAGCGGGTCGGTGGTGCGGGAGGCCGCGGTGGCCAGGCCCAGCGCCCACACCCACCAGGCGCCGGCGTGCAGCGCGGTGGTACGGGTCGCCTGCGGGGCGCTCATCCGCGTCGGCGGCGTGCCTGCCACACCGCTGCCGCACCCAGCACGACGACGGCCGCGACCCCACCGAGCAGCCCGGCGGACGGCCCGCCGTCACCGCTCCCGCCGCCCCCGTCCTTCGCACCGTCACGGTCCCCCGCCGCCCCCGCGGAGGACGCAGCCGAAGTCCCGGACCTCTTCGCCCCGTCCCGCGATCCGCTCACGGCCTCCGCGCATCCCGCCTTCGGGTAGCCGGCGATGGCGCACAGCAGGGCGTTGGCGTCATAGCGCAGCCGCCGGGCGACCGCGGCCAGCGCCTCGCCCGCCGAGGCGTCCTCCGGCACCCGCGCACACTCCGTCCTGGCCTTCGGCGGCCGTTCGCCGCCGGGCGCGTCCGCCGTGGTGCCGAAGTCCAGGACGATGCCGATCCGCTTGCGGCCGTCCTCGGCCGGGGTGTTCCGGCAGATCGCGTCGAAGTCGGCGGCCGCGCGCGGCTTTCCGGCCGCGGCGGAGTCGGCGCCGACGGTGAAGCGGAAGCCCTGGACCGCTCCGTCGGCCGGCCGCAGCGTGGCCGGCCCTTCGGTGGCATACGTCCAGGAACTGCCCTTGCCGTCCCAGAACGACCAGTAGCGGTACTCCTGCGCCTGCGCGGGCCCGGCGGCCAGGCCGGTGACCGTACCGGCCAGCAGCACGGCCGCGGCGATCCTGGTGCGCCGCATCAGAGCCGGCTCTTCTTACGGCCGCTCAGCAGGAACCCGATGCCGGCGCCGAGGGCGAGACCGACACCGATGACCCACCACATGCCCATCCCGCCGCCGTCCGAAGCGTCGTCCCCGGAGTCCTTCGCGGGTGCGGCGCCCGGCTTGGGGCCGGTGGCGTTGAGCGCGGCCACCAGGTCGGTGCCGCCGAAGGAGCGCGGGTCGGTGCCGGTGGCGTGCGCGGCCAGCACCAGCTGCGCGTACGCGGCGGGGCCGCTCTGCTTCGCCCAGTCCGCCGCGTTCTTCTCCAGCCACTTCAGCGGCTTCGCGGCGGCGGCACCGTGCCCGCCGGCCGCCAGCGCCACCACGGCGTCGGCGGTGTTGCCGACATCGGGCTGCTTCTCGGCGCCCGGCATCGCGGACAGCAGATGCTGCCCATTCTTGTCGAGCTGCGCGACGAGGTAGGCGGCACCGCCCTCCGCGGCCTGCCCCGGATCGCCCTTGCCCGCCTCATCGACCTTCTCTGCCTGCTTGTCCCCGCCGTCCTTGCAGTTCAGCGCCTTGACCGGGGTGTTGGCCCGCGGGCCGGCGGGCGCGACGACAAAGCCCTTGCCGAGCGCTCCGGTGGCGGCGGCCGCGGTGGCGTCGGCGTTCGGGGCGGCGCCCTTGAGCTGGAAGGTGAACGCGCCGCGCTCGCCCTCCTTCTCGTCGCAGCCCAGCTGGAAGGTGAGCAGCCCGTCGTAGGGGGTCTTGCCGCCCTTCTTCGACGTCACCGACTGCGGCTTCTCACCCGCCGCCGCGAGCGCGCCGATGACCACGGACGTGGAGTTGGCGTCGCTCGCCGAACCGGGCATCGAGCTCCAGCCGCCGTCGTCGTTCTGCACCGACTTCAGCCAGTCCACGGCCTTCTTCACGGCCTCGCCGTGCCCGCCGAGCGCGGCCAGCGCCTGCACCGCGGCGGCCGTCTGATTGGTGTCCCGCATGGTCTTGGCGTCACAGGCCTTGCCGGGGTCGGCGCGGAAGGCGGTGAACGCGCCGTCGGCGCACTGCTGCCCGGCCAGCCAGCGCACGGCGGACGCCGCGGGCCGCAGCCCCACCGAGTCCTGCGCCAGCAGCGCGAGCGACTGCCGCCAGACCCCGTCGTACTTCGGGTCCGTGGTGCCGTAGAGGCCGTCCGGCAGCTTCTTCGCGGACGCGGACGGGGACTCGGCGGCGTACGCGGCGGGGGCAGCGGCCGCGCCCAGCACCACCGCGGCGGCCAGCGCCGTGGCGGCGCGGCGCGCCAGGAAGGCGACGGGGTGCGTCAGGGGGGCCTGGTGAGCCATGGAAGCCATGGGGGCCATCGGGTCGGTGCCTCTCGGGTCGGGTCGCGGCGATGTACGCAGCCGCGCTCGGCCGGCCACCCGCGCGCCGATCCCAGGGATCATGGACGCGGTGGCACCGGGCTCAGCTCCGTATACCTCGACGGTGCCGCGCACCGGCCGTCCCTGTGGCGGACGTTTCCGGTGGCGGGAGCCTTGGTTGTGCCCCTTCGGGTGCTCCGGCTCGTACGGCCGCCCCCGCCGGGCCGGCCGGCGCCTGCGGAGGGTCCGTTCTCACGGTTGCGGGTCAGCGCCGGATTTCCACCGGCTTTCCCCGATCGGGTACGGATGAAATTGTCCCGCACACCTTAACCGGCACCCGTAGGGCGCTCGCTCGCACGTACGAGCCGGCGGAATCAGCCGCGAGCCGGGCGGATACGAACCGGGCGTGCGAACCGCCCCTCCCACCGAACCGCCCCTCCCACCGAACCGCCCCTCCCACCGAACCGCCCCTCCCACCGAACCGCCCCTCCCACCGAACCGCCCCCGCCCGCCGCACCGGAACCGCCCACCACCGAACCGGCCCGCCCGCCGGATAGCCCCCGCCCTCACACCGCGCGATACCGCACCGGATCGGACCCCGGCACCCACTCCGCCCGCCCCAGCTTCACCAGCCGCCGCAGATGGGCCTCCGCCTCCGATACGGCGATGTTGCGGGAGCCGTAAGGAATCTGCTCCCAGGGCCGGTTCCACTCCATGGCCACGGCCAGCTCCCATACGGTCCGCGGTTCCCGGAGCAGGTCCCGCAGCCGGGCCAGCCGCTCCTCGTGGTGGGCGAGCAGCGCCCGCACCCGCCCGCCGGCGTCGGTGAAGGCGTGCTGGTGCGCGGGCAGCACCTCGGCGGGCGCGAGCCGGCCGACGCGTTCGAGGGAGTCGAGGTAGTCACCGAGCGGATCGGCGTCCTCGCCCGGGCTCCCCATGCCGTGCGGGCCGGGCGGCCCATCGTCACCGTCCGGAGCCTCGTACAGGCCGATGTGCGGGGTGATGCCGGGCAGCAGATGATCGCCGGAGAACAGCCGGCCGAAGCCGGGGGTGCGCGCCGAGGGATGCTCCTCCTCCAGGTGGAGGCACACATGCCCGGGGGTGTGGCCGGGCGTCCAGATGGCGCGCACCCGGCGCCCCGGCAGGCCGAGGAGTTCACCGGGGTCGATCCCGCGGTCCGGCAGCGCGGCCCGCCGGCCGGGCAGCTTCCGGCCGCCCCCGGTGGCGCGTGCGGTCCGCAGGGGTGCCAGATGCTCGTCCGGTGCGCCCGCCGCCGTGAGCTTGGCGAGCAGGTAGTCGAGCCACTGGCCCGGTTCGGCGGCGCGGGTGCGGCGGACCACCGCGGTGTCGGCGGCATGCATCGCGATCCAGGCGCCGGAGGCCTCCCGGACCTTGGCGGACAGGCCGTGGTGGTCCGGATGGTGGTGGGTGATCAGGACGCCGTGGAGGTCGGTGAGGGCGAATCCGCAGGCGGTGACGCCGGCGACGAGGGTGTCCCAGGAGTCCGGGTCGTCCCAGCCGGTGTCGATGAGCACCGGCCCCCGGTCGGTCTCCAGGAGGTGGACGAGGGTGTGACCGAGCGGGTTGTCCGGGATGGGGACGGCGATGCTCCACACCCCGCCCTTGTGGTCGGTCACCTGTGTGGTCATCCCGGTCCCCTTTCGGTGTGCCATACACCCGGTACCCGGCCTCACTATAACTAGAACTGGTTTCAAAGTGTCCTGAAGTGCCCTGCCCGCGCGGTGGAGTCGGGATTCGGTCGGCGCCGTGGACTCCTCCAACTAGAACTGGTATCAGTTCCTGATGCGGTGCGGGGGACCCACCCCGCCGCATCAGCACCCGATGGTCTGCCGGCACACGCGTCCCCCGTACGTCGGCAACGTCCCACGCACGTCAGCAACCACCGGAACCGGCAGGGATCGCCGGACAGGCGGCCAACCCGCAGGAGGCGGCAGCGATGAGCGACCTCGTCGAGCACGGAAAGCTCTACATAGGCGGTGAGTGGGCCGACCCGGCCGGCCGGGACACGATCGAGGTCGTCTCGCCGCACACCGAAGAGGTCATCGGCCGGGTACCGCACGCCTCGCGGGCCGATGTCGACCGTGCGGTGACCGCGGCCCGTACGTCCTTCGCGTCCGGGGTGTGGGCGAACGCCCCGCTGGCGGACCGGATCGCGGTGGTGGCCCGCATCAAGGACGCCTTCGCGGCCCGCAGTGAGGAGATCGCCAAGGTCATCAGCGCGGAGAACGGCACCCCGTTCACCTCCGGCGTCATGGTGCAGTCGCTGGCCGCGATGCTGGTGTGGGACGCGGCGCTCACGGTGGCCCGTGACTTCCCGTTCGAGGAGCGCCGCAGCGGGGTGCTCGGGCAGCTGCTGGTGCGCCGGGAGCCGGCCGGTGTGGTCGCGGCCGTGGTGCCGTGGAACGTCCCGCAGTTCACCGCCGCCGCCAAGCTCGCGCCGGCGCTGCTGGCCGGCTGCTCGGTGGTGCTGAAGGTGTCGCCGGAGACGCCGCTCGATGCGTACCTCCTCGCGGAGATCGCCACCGAGGCCGGGCTGCCGGACGGCGTGCTGTCGATCCTGCCCGCGGACCGCGAGGTGAGCGAATACCTGGTCGGGCACCCGGGCGTGGACAAGGTGTCGTTCACCGGCTCTGTGGCGGCCGGCAAGCGGGTCATGGAGGTCGCGGCCCGCAACCTCAGCCGGGTCACGCTGGAGCTCGGCGGCAAGTCGGCCGCGGTGATCCTGCCGGACGCGGATCTGGACGCGGCGGTGGCCGGGATCGTGCCGTTCGCCTGGATGATCAACGGCCAGGCCTGTGTGGCCCAGACGCGGATTCTCGCCCCGCGCGGCCACTATGACGAGATCGCCGAACGGTTCACCGCGGCGGCCTCGGCGCTCACCGTCGGCGACCCGCTCGATCCGGCCACCGAGGTCGGCCCGCTGGTCGCCCGTCGCCAGCAGCAGCGCTCACTCGACTACATCGCGCTCGGTCAGCGGGAGGGCGCCAAGGTGCTGACCGGCGGCGGCCGCCCGAAGGGGCAGACCACCGGCTGGTACGTCGAGCCGACGCTCTTCGGCGAGGTGTCCAACGGCATGCGGATCGCCCGCGAGGAGATCTTCGGCCCGGTCATCTGCCTGCTGCCGTACGACGACGAGGCGGAGGCGGTGCGGATCGCCAACGACTCCGACTACGGGCTCTCCGGCTCGGTGTGGACGGCCGATGTCGACCACGGCATCGAGATCGCCCGGCAGGTGCGCACCGGTACGTACTCGGTGAACACCTTCAGCATCGACATGCTCGGTCCGTTCGGCGGCTACAAGAACTCCGGTATCGGGCGGGAATTCGGGCCCGAGGGCTTCGGCGAATACCTGGAGCACAAGATGATCCATCTGCCGGCGGGTGCCTGATGGGGGACCGCTGGGAGGTGGTGGTGGACCGGAACGTCTGCATCGGGTCGGGGATGTGCGCGGCCGCGGCCCCGGACGGCTTCCGGCTGGACTCGGCCCGGCAGTCGCACCCGGTGGCACCGGAGACGGACGCCGCCGAGAACGTGCTGGCGGCGGCCGAGGGGTGCCCCGTGGAGGCGATCACCCTCACCGTGGCCGACAGCGGCGAGGCGGTCTTCCCTCCGGAGGAGTGAGGGGCGGGCCCGGGGTGCGGGGCGAAAGCCCCGGGGCGGGGCCCGTAGGGGGTGTGGGGCGGTGTCCCGTAGGGGGCCGGTGGGCCCCTTGCGGGCCAACTACCCGCAGCGGCGGCGGAGTTAACGTCCGCTTCCGGGGCGGGGCCCACGCTCACCGGCGGGGGGGCGGAGTCAGCGCCCGCGGACCGTGAGGGACCGGCGAGTCAGCGCCCCCGCTCCGGCGATGTGACCTCGATCAGCCGGCACACCGTCTCGATGTCTATCTTCACCTGGGCGATCGAGGCCCGGCCCGACAGCCAGGTGATCAGGGCCGAGTGCCAGGTGTGCTCGATGACCCGGACCGCGGAGAGCTGTTCGGGGGTGGGCGGGGCGTCCAGCCCCATCGCGTCCAGGATGATCGCCGTCGTCAGCCGGGACACGGTGTCCACCTCCGGGCTCACCGACCGGTCCGCGAAGGTCAGCGCGCGCACCATCGCGTCCGCCAGATGCGGTTCGCGCTGCAGCGCGCGGAAGGCCCGCATCAGGGTCTGGGCGACCCGCGCGCCCGGGTCCTGTTCCGACGGCGGGCGTTTGCGCAGCGTCTCGTGCATGTGCTGGAGCTGGTCCTGCATGGTGGCGACCAGCAGATGCACCTTGGAGGGGAAGTAGCGGTAGAGGGTGCCGAGGGCGACGCCCGAGGACTCGGCGACCTCGCGCATCTGCACGGCGTCGAAGCCGCCACGGGACGCCAGCTTGGCGCTGGTGTGCAGGATGCGGCGGCGCCTGGCCTCCTGACGCTCGGTCAGGGGAGGACTCGCGGGAAGGGTCGGTCTGGCCGCCTTGGATTCCGTAGTCATATTTCCCATTCCGTGGCATTCCGTCCGCGATGCGGCGAGTGCCGGTGGTGTGCTCGGCACAGCATGGCAGGGGGGCGGGTGGTGGCGCGAATCACCTGGTGCGGCTCTTTTCGCCTCGTTCTCGGCCGGTAGATTCGAAGCTCGCTGAACTGATCAGTAGCCAATCAGTTCTGAAACTTGTTCTAGATTACCGCCAGCGGTTACGCTCCGGCGAAAGTCCAGTGAGAAGGGGGCCGAGCGTGACCGCAGAGGCCGTCCAGGCAGCCGCGCCTCGCCCCGCAGAGGCCTCCCCGGCCTCCGCCCCGACGAACGGCGAGCGTCCCCTGCGGATCGCGATGCTCACGTATAAGGGGAACCCGTTCTGCGGCGGCCAGGGCGTCTACGTACGCCACCTCTCGCGCGAACTGGCCCGCCTCGGCCACACCGTCGAGGTCATCGGCGCCCAGCCCTACCCCGTCGTCGACGACGGGGTGACCCTGACCGAGGTGCCCAGCCTCGACCTCTACCGCCAGCCCGACCCGTTCCGTACGCCGAAGCGCGGCGAGTACCGCGACTGGATCGACGCCCTTGAGGTCGGCACGATGTGGACCGGCGGCTTCCCCGAGCCGCTGACCTTCTCGCTGCGGGCCCGGCGCCATCTTGCCGCCCGCCGCGGCCAGTTCGACGTGGTCCACGACAACCAGACCCTCGGCTACGGCCTGCTCGGCGGCACCGGCGCGCTCGGCGCCCCGCTCGTCACCACCATCCACCACCCCATCACCGTCGACCGCCGGCTCGACCTGGCGGCCGCCGACGGCTGGAAGCGCCGGGCCTCCGTGCGCCGCTGGTACGGCTTCACCCGGATGCAGAAGCGGGTGGCCCGGCGGCTGCCGTCCGTGCTGACCGTCTCCGGCTCCTCCCGCCAGGAGATCGTCGACGACCTCGGGGTGTCCGCCGACCGCATCCACGTGGTGCACATCGGCGCCGACACCGACCTGTTCGCGCCGGATGCCTCGGTGCCCGAGGTGCCGGGCCGGATCGTCACCACCTCCAGCGCCGACGTCCCCCTCAAGGGACTGATCCACCTCGTCGAGGCGCTCGCCAAGGTGCGCACCGAGCACCCCGACGCGCATCTGGTGGTCGTCGGCAAGCGCGCCGACGACGGGCCGGTCGCCGCCGCCATCGAGCGGCTCGGGCTGTCCGGCGCCGTCGAGTTCGTCAAGGGCATCAGTGACCCCGAACTCGTCGACCTGGTGCGCAGCGCCCAGATCGCCTGCGTCCCCTCGCTGTACGAGGGCTTCTCGCTGCCCGCCGCCGAGGCGATGGCCACCGGCACGCCGCTGCTGGCCACCACGGGCGGCGCCATCCCCGAGGTCGCCGGACCGGACGGTGAGACCTGTCTCGCGGTGCCCCCGGGGGACGCCGGTGCGCTGGCGGGCGGCCTGCTCCGCCTCCTGGGCGACGAGACGCTGCGCCGCCGGCTCGGCGCGGCCGGCCGGGAGCGGGTGCTGGCCCGCTTCACCTGGCGGCAGGCCGCCCTCGGCACCGCCGAGCGCTACCGCGAGGCCATCGCCCGCCAGGGCGGCCGCTCCCTCCCCCGGAGAGCGTCCGCAGAAGCCGCCGGCACCGCCTCCGCGCCGAGCCCGGCCGGCCGCGGCTAGCGGCCGGCCGGCCGGCCCGTACTCCTTCCGCAGCCAAACCGCCACCAACCGCCGGACGAAAGCAGAACGCCGTGCTGACCGTCGACTTTTCCCGCTTCCCGCTCGCTCCGGGCGACCGCGTGCTCGACTTGGGGTGCGGCGCCGGCCGGCATGCCTTCGAGTGTTACCGGCGCGGCGCGCAGGTCGTCGCCCTCGACCAGAACAGCGACGAGATCCGCGAGGTCGCCAAGTGGTTCGCCGCGATGGAGGAGGCCGGTGAGGCACCGGCGGGTGCCTCCGCCACCGCCATGGAGGGCGACGCGCTGAACCTGCCGTTCCCCGACGACAGCTTCGACGTCGTGATCATCTCCGAGGTGATGGAGCACATCCCGGACGACAAGGGCGTGCTCGCCGAGATGGTGCGGGTGCTGCGCCCCGGCGGCCGGATCGCCGTCACCGTCCCCCGCTACGGCCCGGAGAAGGTCTGCTGGGCGCTCAGCGACGCCTACCACGAGGTCGAGGGCGGCCACATCCGCATCTACCGCGGGGACGAACTCCTCGGCAAGATACGGGAAGCCGGTCTGGAGCCGTACGGCACCCACCATGCCCATGCGCTGCACAGCCCCTACTGGTGGCTGAAGTGCGCCTTCGGGGTGGACAACGACAAGGCGCTGCCGGTGCAGGCGTACCACAAGCTGCTGGTCTGGGACATCATGAAGAAGCCGCTGGCCACCCGGCTCGCCGAGCGGGCGCTGAACCCCGTCATCGGCAAGAGCTTCGTCGTCTACGCCACCAAGCCGCAGCTGCCCGGCGAGACCGCCGCGGAGCCGGCCACCACGGAGGCGACGGGCGAGTCCGCCGACGCACCCGCCACCCCTGCTGCCGCCCCGGCCGCCGAGCCGGAGGCCGGGACCGCCGCGAAGCCCCGGAAGTCCGCACCGGCCAGCAAGTCCGGTGCCAAGTCCGGTACCGCGGCCGCCGCCAAGGCCCCCGCCGAGCCCGCCTCCCGGCGCGCCGCCAAGTCCTCCGCCAAGTCCTCCGCCGGGGCCGCCAAGTGACAAGTCCCGGGCGTACCGAACGGCTCGTCCTGCCGGGGGTGCTCACCGCGGAGCAGGCCGCCCGCACGGTGGCCGGCATCCTGGCGACCCAGCGGCCGGACGGCGCGATCCCCTGGTTCCGGGGCCACCACCTCGATCCGTGGGACCACACCGAGGCCGCCATGGCCCTGGACGCGGCCGGCGAACACGAGCGTGCCGAGGCCGCGTACGACTGGCTGGTGCGGCACCAGAACCCGGACGGGTCCTGGTACGCGGCCTACGACGACGGCGACGCCGAAGCCCCCACCGACCGCGGCCGGGAGACCAACTTCTGCGCGTACCTCGCGGTCGGCGTCTGGCACCACTACCTGTCCACCGGGGATGACACCTTCCTCGACCGGATGTGGCCGGCGGTCCACGCCGCGACCGAGTTCGTCCTGGGGCTCCAGCAGCCCGGCGGCGAGATCGGCTGGAAGCGCGAGGACGACGGCACCCCCGTCAACGACGCGCTGCTGACCGGCTCGTCCTCCATCTACCAGGCGCTGCGCTGCGCACTGGCGCTCGCCGAGCAGCGCGAGGAGCCGCAGCCCGACTGGGAGCTGGCCGCCGGCCGCCTCGGCCACGCGATACGCAGCCACCCCGAGCGGTTCCTGGACAAGTCCCGCTACTCCATGGACTGGTACTACCCGATCCTCGGCGGCGCGGTCCGCGGCGCGCAGGCCCGCGAGCGCATCGACGCGGAGTGGGAGCGGTTCGTCGTGCCCGGTCTGGGCGTGCGCTGTGTGCTGCCCAACCCCTGGGTCACCGGCGGCGAGAGCGCGGAACTGGCACTCGCCCTCTGGGCGATGGGCGAGTCCGAGCGGTCCGTGCAGATCCTCAAGTGGATTCAGCACCTCCGCGCCGAGGACGGCATGTACTGGACCGGCTACGTCTTCGACGACGACGCGGTCTGGCCCCGCGAACGCACCTCCTGGACGGCCGGTTCGCTGCTGCTCGCGGTGGCCGCCCTGAGCGGTGACGAGGCCACCACCACGGTCTTCGGCGGCGAGCGGCTGCCGACCGGGCTGGCGCCCAACTGCTGCTAGGCGGGGTGCCGCCGGGGCTCGCAACGGGTCCCGGCGGCACCGGCCGCCGGGCCCGGTACCGGGACGGGGCCTGCAGACGTCGTTCCTGGCGAAATCAAGAGGCCGGGGCGGCGCCGGGCACGTACTGTCCGTCACATGACACTCCAAGGCTCCCTCACCCATGAGGAATACTGCGCCCATCTCCTCGCCGAGACCGACCGGCTCCGGGAGATCGTGCGCACCGCCGACCTCTCCGTGACCGTGCCGACCTGCCCGGACTGGACGCTGGCCGACCTCGCCCGGCACGTCGGCGGGGCACACCGCTGGGTCGGCGCGGTCGTCACCGGCCGCGCCACGGACTACGTGGACCCCGAGGGCGTCCCGGACGCCAAGGGCCCCGGCGACGACGCCGCGGAGCTGGACGCCTGGCTGGCGGACGGCGTCGAACGGACCGTGACGGCGCTGCGGGAGGCCGGGCCCGACGTGGCGGTGTGGAACTGGGCCGGTCAGGGCGGCACCGGCTTCTGGTCCCGCCGGATGGCCCACGAGACGGTGATCCACCGGATCGACGCCGCGCTCGCCGCCGGCGCCGCCTTCGACGTCCCGCCGGAGCTCGCCGCGGACTGCCTGGAGGAGTGGCTGCAGATCTGCGAACTCCCCGCCGCCCAGCAGCGGCTGGCCGAGCGCGCGGCATCCGGGGAGACCCTGTACGGCCCCGGCCGCACCCTCCACTTCCACGCCACCGACGCCCCGGCCGCACTGCACGCCGAATGGGTCCTCGACCTCACCGGCCCCGGGCCCACCCACCGCCGCGCGCACGAGAAGGCGGCGGTCGCCCTGCGCGGCCCGCTCACCGACGTGCTGTGCGTCGTCCACCGCAGGCTGCCCGCCGACAGCGACCGGGTCGAGGTGCTGGGCGACCGCGCCCTGCTCGACCTGTGGCTGAGCTGGGCGACCTTCGGGTGACCGGCCGGGCGCGGTCAGCGGTTCAGCTCGGCCAGCACCCGTAGGGTGTGCGGGTCCGGCGCGGTGACCAGCAGGTCGGTGACCGGGCCCGCGCGCCACAACTCCAGCCGCTCGGCGATCCTTTCCCGCGGACCGACCAGCGAGATCTCGTCGGCGAAGGCGTCCGGCACGGCCCGTACGGCCTCCTGTCTGCGGCCTTCGAGGAAGAGCTGCTGCACCCGGCGGGCCTCCTCCTCGAAGCCCATCCGCGCCATCAGGTCCGCGTGGAAGTTCTTGGCCGCGTGGCCCATCCCGCCGATGTAGAAGCCCAGCATCGCCTTGACCGGGAGCAGCCCCTCGGCGACGTCGTCGCAGACCGCGGCGCGGGCCATGGGGGCGATGAGAAAGCCCTCCGGGGCCCCGGCCAGCGACGCCCGGTAGACCTCGGTGCGCTGCGGTGACCAGTACAGCGGCAGCCAGCCGTCGGCGATCCGGGTGGTCTGGGCGATGTTCTTGGGCCCTTCCGCACCGAGCAGAAGGGGGAGGCCGGCGCGCAGCGGGTGGGTGATGGGCTTGAGGGGTTTGCCGAGGCCGGTGCCGTCCGGGCCGCGGTAGGGGTGCGGGTGGAAGACCCCGTCCGCCTGCACCGGCCCTTCCCGGCGCAGCACTTGGCGGATCACGTCCACGTACTCGCGGGTCGCGGTCAGCGGACTCTTGGGGAACGGCCGCCCGTACCACCCCTCGACGACCTGCGGCCCGGACAGCCCCAGCCCCAACAGCAGCCGGCCGCCGGAGAGATGGTCGAGGGTGAGCGCGTGCATCGCGGTGGCGGTGGGGGTGCGGGCCGCCATCTGCGCGATACCGGTGCCCAGTCTGATCCGGGAGGTGTGGGCGGCGATCCAGGTGAGGGCGGTGAACACGTCCGAGCCCCAGGCCTCCGCGGTCCACACCGAGTCGTAGCCCAGGCGCTCGGCCTCCCGGGCGAGTTCGAGGTGCCGGGGGTCGGGGCCGCGGCCCCAGTAGCCCAGTGCCAGACCGAGTCGCATACCGATCGCCCCTCTCGGCGGACGGATGTCTGTTGACGAGCGTGACCAGTGCCGACTACTTGCTGACGGTGCGTCAGGTGAGTGGAGTGACTGTACGGCCGGGGCGTGGGCAGCGCAACGGCCCCCCGCCCGTAGGGGCGAGGGGCCGGGAAAGGACCGCTGGGTGTCCGGTGTCAGCCGCGCTGGATGCCGGTGGTGTCCTGCAGCACGCCGCGCCGGCCGTCCTGGGTCTGCGCGACCAGGGCCGGGCCGCGCTGGTCCACCGCCAGGTACCAGGTGCCGGGGGCCAGTTCGGCGATCGGCGCGGGGGAGCCGTCCTCGCCGTACAGCGGGCGGGCGACGGGCACCGCGAACCAGAACGGGGCGAACTCCGCCGGGACGCCTACCGCCTGGGTCACTCCGGCCGGGCCGCCGGCCGTGCCGTCCGCCGCCGGCGCCTGCTGGCCGTGCGGCTGGGCGGCCTGCGGCTGCTGCTGGCCGCCACCGGGGTAGCCGTAGCCCTGGCTCGCCTGCTGCTGTGCGCCGGGGTAGCCGTAACCCGGGTTGGGGCCGGCCCCGTAGGGGGTGGCGGCCTGCGGCTTCGGGGCGCCGATCAGGGCGACTTGGAGGGGCGGGAGGAGCGGGCCGGCGATGGCGCCACCGGCCAGGAGCAGGGCGGCGATCAGCCCGATGATGAGGCCGGGACCGGCGCTGGGGACCTGGATGAGGGTCCAGAACGCCGTCCACGCGGCGAACACGGTGAGGGCGACGCCGAACTGGCCGAGGTCGAGACCGGCGACCTTGCGCGCCTGCGGCAGCGCCCGGCTGACGATGATGATCGCCGCGCCGATCACCCCGGCCAGATAGATGCTCATCAGGACGGCCACCGAACTCCAGGCGTTGGCGCCGGCGTAGTCCTGGGCCTGGCAGTATTTGGCGAGCGCTCCGGAGCAGTCCGGGCTGCCGGCGGCAGAGAGGAACGAGGCGATGAACAGCAACACCGCTGCTCCGATCACCACGCCGTCGCCTCGAGTGAGGGAGCGGATGTTCACGTAAGGGTCCTTTGTCGGTTTCGTGGTCCGGTCGTTGCTGTCGCGGTGCGCCCGTGCGAGGCACGGCGGTGGGCACCCATCGTAAAGGGGAACCTGTCGCCGAATCCGGCGGCCCGTCCTGTTTGTTTCCGCGCGCTATCGGTATGTCGTAACGGACCGGGTATCGGGTGAGTTCCGGAGCCGGTTCGGTGCTCCGGTCAGTGCACCAAGAAGTCCGTAATGCCCTCGGTGATCCCGCGGGCCGCTTTTTGCCGCCAGTGGGCGTCGGTCAATTGCGCGGCGTCCTTCGGGTCGCGCATATTGCCGCACTCGATGAACACCTTCGGCACCGTGGAGAGGTTGAGGCCGCCGAGATCGGAGCGCTTGTCGAGTCCGGTGCCGTGGCCGATGTAATTGGAGGGCTCGCTTCCGGTTATCGCGCGGAACCGGTCGGCCAGTCCCTCGCCCAACTGCCGTGAGGGCCCGGCGATCGCGGCGGTGTCGGCCGGTCCGGCCGTGACGCGGGCGGGCAGGATCACGTGGAAGCCGCGGTTGCCGGTGCCGGAACCGTCGGCGTGGAGGGACAGTGCGGCATCGGCGTGCGCCTTGTTCCCGATCTCCGCACGCTTGTCCACGCACGGCCCGTAGGGGCGGTCGCCGTCCTGGGTGAGGACGACCTTCGCCCCCTCGGCCCGGAGGAGCGTACGCGCCCGGCGGGCGACGTCCAGGGTGAAGGACGCCTCGGCGTAACCGTCGTTGGTGGAGGTGCCGGTGGTGTCGCACTCCTTGCGGTCGTTGCCGATGTCGACCTGCCGGGCGATCTCCCGGCCGTGCTCGTTGTTGTGCGGGTTGTGACCGGGGTCGATCACCACGACCTTGCCCTTGAGGCGGTCGTGCGGGGCGTCGCCCTTGCCGCCCTTGTCGCTTTTGCCGCCGGGGGCGTGGCTGTCGCCGGGGCCGGTCGCGCCCCCGGCGGCGTCGTGCGCCGGGTCGCTCGGCGCGGGCTTCCCGGCGCCGGGCCAGCCGTGGCCGCCCGCCGAGCGCCAGGCCAGCCAGCCACCCCCCAGGCCGGCGACCACCACGGCGGCCAGGACTACGAGGAGGGTGCCGCGCAGGCGGCGGGGCGGAGGGAGAGAACTGCCGTTCGACACGTTGGCGATCGTAGCCCGCTCAGATGCCCGGTCCGGTGCGCCGCAGAACGTGCAGCGAGCGATGGGCCGAGACCTCGGTGAAGGCGCCGGACTCCAGGGCCCTGCGGTAGATGCGGTACGGGGCCTGGCCGCCGTCCGCCGGGTCCGCGAAGACGTCGTGGATGACCAGCAGTCCGTCGGGCGCGACATGCGGCGCCCAGCCCTCGTAGTCGGCGGTGGCGTGCTCGTCGGTGTGCCCGCCGTCGATGAAGACCAGTCCCACCGGGGCCTGCCAGACCGCCGCGGCCTGCGGGGACCGGCCCACCAGGGCGATCACCTGGTCCTCCAGGCCCGCGGCGTGCAGGGTGCGGCGGAAGGTGGGCAGCGTGTCCATCCGGCCGACCTCGGGGTCGACGACGGCCGGGTCGTGGTACTCCCAGCCGGGCTGCTGCTCCTCGCTGCCCCGGTGGTGGTCCACGGTGACGGCGACGACCCCGGCGGTGCGCGCGGCGTCGGCGAGCAGGATCGTGGACCGGCCGCAGTAGGTGCCGACCTCCACCAGCGGCAGCCCGAGCGTCGCCGCCTCGGCCGCCGCCGCGTACAGGGCGAGGCCCTCGTCCACGGGCATGAAGCCCTTCGCCGCCTCGAACGCGGCGAGTATCTCCGGCTGCGGAGCGGTCGGAGCCGTGGGAGCGGGCATGGGCTTCCTCCTGTGGTGCGGTCAGGGGCTCATCGTGCCGTACGGGGCGGCGCGGGTGGTGTGCGGGTGTCCCGGTGCGCGGCATTCGGATATCGGAACGGCGGTTCGTATTTCCGTGCCGGGAGGCGGGCAGTTCCTGTCGGTTCCCGCAGTGTCGGTTCCCGCCGGGTTCCGGTGCGTTCCCGGACTGTTCCCGCCGTTTTGGCGCCGGCGGTTTCCGTGAGGCCCGAAGGCGGCGAATTCCGGAGGCGCGGGAGTCGCGGGAGTTGCGGGGGCCGGGGGAGGCGAAGGGGGTGGAAACGGAGAGGTGGAAGGGGGGGAAACCGGGGAAGCGGAAGGGGGCGGAAATGCGTTCGCGACGGCGGAATTCATCGGACCGTCTCCTGTTCGCATCCGAACCGTTTCCCGGGGAATGCCGGGTGGTTGCTGTGGGGTCCGGCCGGTCCTTGCCGGGGCGGGGTGGACCTGATCGGCGGTGGAGGGCTCGGGGGCTCCGAGGGGCCGGGTCCCCGAGGGTGTGGGCCCTCGCCGGCCGGGGCGGGTGCCGCGGGCTCCCGGGCGGTGTGCCCGACGCCATGTAATTCTGACCTTCCGTCAGAATGCAACGTGTTCTAGCCTGCCCCGCATGGGCATCGGAATCACACCGGAACACCGTGACCTGGCCGAGGCGGCGGGCGGCTGGGCCACACGGACCATGCCGCCCGAAGCGGTGCGCAAGCTGCTCGACACCGCGCCCGCGCGCCCCGGGCGGCCCGCGTACTGGGACGGCCTCGCCGCCCAGGGCCTGCTCGGGCTCCATCTGCCCGAGGCCGACGGCGGCGGGGGCGGCGAACTGCTCGATCTCGCCGTCGTGCTGGAGGAATGGGGCCGTGCCGCGTTCCCCGGCCCCTATCTGCCCACCACCCTCGCCGCCGCCCTCCTGCACCGCGGCGGAGCCCCGGCCCTCGTACGGGACCTCGCCACCGGCACCCGCATCGGCGCCGTCGCGCTCGGCGCGGGTTCACTCACCGCCGTCGAACGCCCCGGCGGCTACGTCCTGGACGGCACCGCGCCCCCGGTCCTGGCCGGCGCCGACGCGGATCTGATCGTGCTGGCCGCGGAGGTCGTCGCGGAAGCGGAGGGCGGGGAAGCGGACGGTGCGGGAGCGGCGGCGGGTGCCGGAGAGGCGGCGCGCGCCGGGGGAGCGGCCGGCGTCGGCGGGGCGGCGGACGGTCCCGTTCGGGGTGGCCGCCCCGGTGAGACGGTCTGGCTGGCCGTCGACGCCGCCTCGTTGACCGTACGTGTCCAGGAGAGCGCCGACCCGACCCGGCCGACCGCCGAGGTGAGCGCGGACGGAGTGCCGGTGCCCCGCGAGCGGCGGCTCGGCGTCGACGGTGATCTGGTCCGCGATCTGGCCGGGGTGCTGTGGGCCGCCGAGAGCTGCGGCACGGCCGCGTGGGCGCTGCGCACCGCCGCCGAATACGCCGCCGTGCGCGAGCAGTTCGGCCGCCCCATCGGCCAGTTCCAGGCGGTCAAACACCTCTGCGCCGACATGCTCGTCCGCTACGAGCAGGCCGCCGCCCTGGTCTGGGACGCGGCCCGCGCCCTGCACGAGCCGTCCGCGGTCCGCGGACTGGTCGCGGCGCTGGCCACCGCGACCGCCCTGGACGCCGCCGTCAGCTGCGCCAAGGACTGCCTCCAGATCCTCGGCGGCATCGGCTTCACCTGGGAACACGACGTCCATCTCCATCTGCGGCGGGCGACCGTCGCCCGTCAGCTGCTCGGCGGCGGCGACACCCACCGGCAGCGCGCCGCCCGGCTCGCAGCCGACGGTGCCCGGCGCCCCCTGCACCTCGAACTCCCCGCCGCAGCCACGGAGTTCCGGGACGCGGCCCGGACCGTCATCGACGGCGTCCGCGGCCTCGACCCCGCCGCCGTGCGCCGCGCACTGGCCCCCACCGGCTACGCCGCCCCGCACCTCCCCGCGCCCCACGGGCTGGGCGCGGGCCCCGTGCAACAGCTCGCGATCCAGCAGGAGCTGGCGGCCGCCGGGGTCCGGATCAGCGATCTGGGCATCGCCACCTGGGTCGTCCCCTCGCTGATCGCCCATGGCACCGCGGAGCAGCGGGAGCGCTATCTGCTGCCGTCGCTGCGCGGCGATCTGCTCTGGTGCCAGCTGTTCTCCGAACCCGAGGCCGGTTCGGACCTGGCCGCCCTGCGCACCCGCGCCGAGCGGACGGCGGACGGCGGCTGGCGGATCAACGGCCAGAAGGTGTGGACCTCGGCCGCGCAGGGTGCGAGTCACGGCATCCTGCTGGCCCGCACGAACCCGGACGCGCCCAAGCACAAGGGGCTGACTTTCTTCCTCGTGGACATGATGGCCCCGGGCATCGACGTCCGCCCGCTGAAGGAGATCACCGGCGACTCGCTCTTCAACGAGGTCTACTTCGACGAGGTGCTGCTGCCGGCCGACGCGGTGGTCGGCGAGGTCGACAACGGCTGGAAGGTCGCCCGCACCACCCTGGACAACGAACGCGTCCACATGGCCGACCAGTTGACCTTCGACACCGGCCTGTCGGCGCTGCTGGACCGGGCGGCCGGGCTGGACGGATCGGTGCGGGCGCGGGTGGGGGCGCTGGCCGCCGAGGCGCACGCGCTGGGCTGCATCGGGCTGCGCACCACGCTCCAGCAGGTGTCGGGGCTGGAGCCGGGCGCCGGTGCCAGCATCCGCAAGCTGGTGCAGACCCCGCACCAGCAGAAGGTCGCCGAGCTGGCGCTGGAGCTGCTCGGCCCGGCCGGCGCGGTGCGGGAAGGGGCCGGCGAACGGGCGCTGCACGGCTTCCTGATGTCGCGCTGTCTGACCATCGCCGGGGGTACCACCCAGGTGCAGCTCAACGTCGTCGCGGAGCGGCTGCTGGGCCTGCCCCGCGACCCGGAGCCCCGCCCCCTGATCTGACCCCCTCCGCGCCCTTCCGGTTCCGCTCTGACTCCTTTCTGACTCCCCGGACTCGGCCACCTCCAGGAGGACACATATGGCTGGCAAGGCGTACATCGTCGGCGTCGGGATGACCCGCTTCGAGAAGCCCGAGACCCGTGAGTGGCAGTACTGGGACATGGCGAAGGAGGCGGGCGGCAGGGCGCTCGCGGACGCCGGGATCGGCTACGAGGCGGTCGAGCAACTGCCGGTCGGCTACTGCTACCAGGCCTCGACGGCCGGCCAGCGCGCCGCCTACGAACTGGGCCTGACCGGCATCCCCGTCTACAACGTCAACAACAACTGCGCGACCGCCTCGACCGCGCTGATGATGGCCCGCCAGTTCGTCGGCTCGGGTCTCAACGACTGTGTCCTGGCCCTGGGCTTCGAGAAGATGAAGCGGGGCGCGCTGGGCGGCGGCGCGGACAGCGGTGATTTCAGCACCTCGCCGGTCGCGCGCCACTACGGGGTGATGGCCGCCGCCCACGGCTTCGAGATGACCCCGCCCACCGCCCAGATCTTTGGCAACGCGGCCCGGGAGC
The DNA here is from genome assembly GCF_042746015.1 of Streptomyces sp. NPDC058773. Lineage (NCBI taxonomy): Bacteria > Bacillati > Actinomycetota > Actinomycetes > Kitasatosporales > Streptomycetaceae > Streptomyces > Streptomyces sp. NPDC058773. The sequence goes on along the minus strand of NZ_JBHYPE010000049.1, from coordinate 21,313 downwards.
ACATGGAGCGCTACGGCACCACCGCCGAACAGCTCGCCGCCGTCGGCGCCAAGAACCACCGCCACTCCCCCCACAACCCGAACGCCCAGTTCCAGGACGTCTACACGGTCGAGGAGGTCCTCGCCGCCAAGACCATCCACCGGCCGCTGACCAAGCTCCAGTGCTCGCCGACCTCCGACGGGGCGGCCGCGGCGGTGGTCGCCTCCGAGCGGTTCGTCAGGGAACACGGGCTGGCCAACCGGGCGGTGGAGATCGTCGCACAGGCCATGACGACGGACACCGAGGAGAGTTTCGCGAGCGGTTCCTGCATCGATGTCGTCGGCAAGCCGATGTCCCGGGCCGCGGCCCGGCAGGTGTACGCGGCCGCCGGGCTCGGCATCGAGGACGTGGACGTCATCGAGCTGCACGACTGCTTCTCGGTCAATGAGCTGCTGACCTATGAGGCGTTGGGCATGTGCCCGGACGGGGAGTCGGGGAAGCTGGTCGCCGACGGCGCCACGACCTACGGGGGCCGCTGGGTGGTCAATCCGTCCGGCGGCCTGATCTCCAAGGGGCATCCGCTGGGCGCGACGGGCCTGGCGCAGGCCGCCGAGCTGGTCTGGCAGCTGCGCGGCACCGCGGGCGAACGCCAGGTCCCCGGCGCCCGGGTCGGCCTGGCCCACAACATCGGCCTGGGCGGCGCCGCGGTGGTGACGATGCTGAGGCGGTGAGGCGGTGGGGCGGTGGGGCGGTGGGGCGGTGGGGCGGTGAGGTGGTGAGGTGGTGAGGCGGTGGGGCGGTGAGGCGGTGAGCCAATGCGCCGGTGAGCCCGTGGGTGAGGCGATGCGGGGGTGCCGGCTCGGCGGGTGTGCGTTAACTTGCATTGCGTGGTGGGTAGTTGGCCTCCCGGGGGCCCTCTCAACCCCTAGGGGCCCAGCCCCCTCGCCCCCTAAGGCCCCACCCCGCAAGGCGCCCGCACCCTTCAAGCTCCCCGCCCGCCGCCCCGTACGCCCACCCCCTGGACTTCCGGCCTAAGTCTCCTGTCAGGTGGTTCATGCAGCGATATACCGATGCGCGATGCGAGCGACGAATGCGAGCATGGTCGGCATGCCGCCGATAGCCACCTCTGCGACCCTGCCCGAAACCGCGCGCAGGAGGGCGGCGCCCCCGGCCTGGCTGGTGATGCTGCTGGTCTGCTCCGGGCAGTTCCTGGTCGTCCTGGACGTCTCCGTGGTGAATGTGGCGCTGCCCGCCATGAGCACGGGTCTGGGGCTGAGCGAACTGGGCCTCCAGTGGATCGTCAACGCCTACGTCATCACCTTCGCGGGCTTCATGCTGCTCGGCGGCCGGGCCGCCGACCTCTTCGGCCGCAAGCGGATCTTCGTGCTGGGGCTGGCGCTGTTCACGGTCGCGAGCCTGGGAGGCGGGCTGGCGCAGCAGCCCTGGCAGCTGATCGCGGCCCGTACGGTCCAGGGCATCGGCGCGGCCGTGCTCGCACCGGCCACCCTCACCATTCTGACCACGTCGTTCCCGGCCGGCCCGGCCCGTACCCGCGCCATCGCCACGTGGACGGCGGTCGGCGCCGGCGGCGGCGCGGCGGGTGGCCTGGTGGGCGGGGTGCTCACCGAATTCCTGTCGTGGCGCTGGGTGTTGCTGATCAATGTGCCGACCGGGGCGCTGGTGCTGTGCGGTGCGGTGCTGTGGCTCACCGAGAGCCGGCAGGGTGCCGGGCGGCGGCTCGATGTGCCCGGTGCACTGCTGGTGACGGCCGGGCTCGGGCTGGTGGCCTACGGGATCGTGCAGACCGAGACGGACGGCTGGAGGTCGCTGTCCGCGCTGCTGCCGCTGGCGGCCGGGCTGGTGGTGGTCGCGGTCTTCCTCGCCGTGGAGGCGCGCGCCAAGGCGCCGCTGATGCCGCTGGGGCTCTTCCGGCTGCGCTCGGTCTCCTCGGCGAACGGGGCGATGGTGCTGTCCGGCGCGGCGATGTTCTCCATGTGGTACTTCCTGTCCCTCTACGTGCAGAACGTGCTGGGTTACCGGCCGCTGGAGGCCGGGCTCTCCTTCATCCCCCATTCGCTGTCCATCGTCCTGGGCTCCAAGATCGCGCCACGGCTGATGAACCGGGTGGGCGCCAAGCCACTGGCCGTCACCGGTGCGGTGATCTCCGCCTGCGGCATGGTCTGGCAGGGCACGATGGACGTCGACGGCACCTACCTCGGCACCATCCTCGGGCCCGGCATCCTGATGGCGCTGGGTGCGGGGCTGACCGCCACTCCGATCGCCTCGATCGCGACCGCCGGGGCCGACCCCGCCGACCAGGGCCTGGTCTCCGGCCTGATCAACACCTCCCGCCAGATGGGCGGCGCGCTGGGGCTGTCGGTACTGTCCACCGTCGCCGCGGCCCGGATCGAGACGGGCCACGGCCCGAAGGCCCTCGCGGACGGCTACGGGCTGGCCTTCCAGGTCGGCTCGGTGGTCCTGCTCGGCAGCATTCTGCTGATGCTCTTCGCACTGCCGCAGCGACGGGCGGATACGACGAGCGGCTGACGGCGGGGCCCGGTGGCGGTCGGCGTCGGCCGGATGGGGTGGGATGTGGGTGTGGGTGTGCGGGCCGGGACTTGAGCTTCCCCGTCCGGCCGTGCCCTCCCCAACGAACCGCGTGCGCGGCGGGCGTTCGTCGCGAGCCGTACGGGATTGCGCGGGCGCGCAACTACAGCCAGCCGTTCTGCCGGGCCGCCCGTACTGCCTCCATGCGGTTGCGGGTGCCGGTCTTGCCGATGGCTGCGGAGAGGTAGTTGCGGACGGTGGCCCGGGAGAGGTGGAGGCGGCCGGCGATGTCGGCGACCGTGGCGCCGTCCACGGCGGCGGTGAGGACATCGCGCTCCCGCTGGGTCAGCGGATTGGGGCCGGCGCTCAGCGCTGCCGCGGCGAGGCCGGGGTCGATGACCCGTTCGCCGGCCAGCACCCGGCGGATCGCCGCCGCCAGCTCCTCCACCGGGCCGTCCTTCACCAGGAAGCCCGACGCCCCGGCCTCCATGGCGCGGCGCAGATAGCCGGGGCGGCCGAACGTCGTCACGATCAGCACCTTGCAGGACGGCAGTTGTTCGCGCAGATCGGCCGCGGCGTCCAGACCGCTGCGGCCGGGGAGCTCGATGTCCAGGAGGGCGATATCGGGGCGCGCTTCGAGGGCGGCGGCAACGATCCGGTCGCCCGCCGCGACCTGCGCCACCACCTGCATATCCGCTTCCAGGTCGAGCAGCAGCGCCAGCGCGCCCCGCATCATTCCCTGGTCCTCCGCCAGCAGGACCTTGATCACCTGGTCCACTCCTCCACATCCGCCATATCGCCCGTGCCGACCGGGAGTTCGGCCGTGACCCGGAAGCCGTGCCGGCCGTCCGGGCCGCTCCGTAGTGTTCCGCCCGCCGCGGCCAGGCGCTCGGCCAGCCCCTTCAGCCCGGTGCCACCCACCGGCCCCGGGCGGTCGGCCGGCGCCCCGCCGCTGTCGGCACGGTCCGTGGCGCCCAGAGGGGCCCAGCCACCGGTGTCGTCCGTGGGCGCCGGGCCGCCCGTGCCGTCCGCACGGCCCGAGCCGCCGGCACCGTCCGAACCGGCCCGGCTGCCGGTGCCGTCCGAAGAGGCCCGGCCACCGGTGCCGTCCGAAGCGGCCCGGCCACCGGTGCCGTCCGAAGCGGCAGCTCCACCCGTACCGTCCGAAGCCGAAGCCCCACCGATGCCGCCCGCGACAGATATGCGGCCGGCCTCCCGGCCACTGCCCCCGTCTCCGGGCCCGCGTCCGTATACGTGTCCCTCCTCAACCCCCTCCCCCTCCCCCTCGCCACCGCGCCCAGGCACCCGGTCGCGGAGCCAGCTCAGGCCAGGGGCGGTGGCAGCGGCGGCGGGCAGGGGGCCGCGGCCGTCGTCCGTGATGGTGAGACGGACCCGCTCCTCGTCGGCGTGTACCGCGATCTCGCAGCGGGTGGCGCCGCTGTGCCGGACGGTGTTGGTGACGCCCTCGCGGACCACCCAGCCCAGCAGGGCGCCGGCCTGCGGGGGCGGCGGCGGACCGGCCTGCCGTACGGCGGGCTCGATGCCGGCAGCCTCCAGCGCCGAACGGGCCCGGTCCAGCTCGGTGGTGAGGCTGCCCTCGCGGTAGCCGGTGACCGCCTCGCGGATCTCGGTCAGCGCCTGCCGGCCGACCGCCTCGATATCGGCGGCCTGGGTGAGCGCCGCGTCCAGATTGCGGGGGGCGAGCCTGCGGACCGCCTCGGCCTTGACGACGACCACGGACAGGGTGTGACCGAGCAGGTCGTGCAGATCGCGGGAGAAGCGCAGCCGCTCCTGTTCGACGGCGCTGCGGGCCAGTTCCTGGCGGGTGGTGTTGAGCTCCTGGATGGTGTCGAACAGGCTCAGGACCGTGGACGTCACCATGCCGGACAGGAAGGTGCCGTATCCGATGCTGAACCCGCCCCACGGGTCACCGTCGTGCCAGGCAGCCAGAAATCCGGCCACCCCGCTGAGCGAGATCAGCCAGATGCCGAGCTTCCTGCCGCGCAGTGACCGGACCGTGCCGGAGGCCAGCGACAGCAGCGGGAAGAACATGAACCAGTTGCCGCCGAACCCGAGCGCGATGGCGAAGGTGACGGCGGTCAGCAGCCCCAGGGCGTACAGCGGGCGGCGGGAGAACCGCAGCCGTGGGTTGAAGGAGGTGAAGACGACGCTGATGTAGAGGGAGTTGAAGGCGAGCAGGCCGAGACCGGCCAGCCAGGGGCTGCCCGTCTTGCCCTGGATGATGTTGGAGAAGGCGCCCAGGCCGATCAGCAGCCAGGGCAGGAACGCGTACTTGCCCGGCCCGCGGCCCAGCTTCCGGCCCATGGGCCCGGTCCGAGGGGGCCGGCAGGAGCCCTCGGCGCCGTCCGCGCCGTCGGGGTCCCGCTCGCCCGCGGTCCGTCGTTGCGTGTGCTGCACTGTCGCTTCCCGGGTCTGCGCCATCGCCGGTCAGACCGTTCGTGCGGCCCGACGGTACGCGTACACCGCGTATCCGCCGAAGACTGCCAGCCAGACGGCCAGCACCGCTACCGTCGCCGGCTCCGGTGCGCTGCCGTGGGTGACGCTCCGGCCGAGCTCGGCGAAGCGGTTGCCGGGGGTCCACGCGGACAGCGAGCGCAGCCAGCCGGGGAACAGCTCGGGCGGGAACCACAGACCGCCGACGATCGACAGCAGCAGCACACAGCCCGTGTTGACCACGCCGGTGGTCTGCGCGGACAGGCCGTAGCCGTTGCCGAGACCGAGCAGGGTGAAGGGGGCGGTGCCGATCCACAGCAGCCCCGCCAGCGCCACCCACTGCCAGGCCGGCATCCGGACGTCGTTGACCAGCGCGCCCACCAGCAGGACGGCGGCGAGGCTGGGCAGCACCGTCACCGAGCCGGTCAGCCCGCGTCCCACCACCACCCGGAGGGGGCTGAGCGGCGTGATGCGCAGCTGGCGCAGCCAGCCCAGCTGCTTGTCCTCGGCGACGCCGGTGCCGGTGCCGACCGCCGAGCCCAGCGCGCCGTACGCGGCCATGCCGACCATCGCGGCGAGCTTCCACTCCGGGTCGGCGCCGCCCGGCCCCGCCCCGATGTTGGTCATCAGCACATACATCACCACCGGCATCCCGATACCGAAGAGGACGAAGCCGCGGTCGCGGAGGGTGCGGCGGACTTCGAGACGGACGTAGTCGAGCATCACACGCGCTCCTTCGCGGCCCGGGAGCCGGCGGCGGTCGCCGGGGCTTCGGGGGTGGTTTCGGCGGAGGTGAGCGCCAGGAACGCGTCCTCCAGGCTGGCGGGGGTGACCTGCAGTCCGCGGACGAGTCCGAGCCCGGCCAGGGCCAGGACCGTCGCATCGGAGTCGGCCGTCCGCAGCAGCGCGCGGTCGCCGCGCACTTCCACGGCGCTCACGCCGGGCAGTCCGGACAGTGCTCCGGTGGCCGCGCCCGCGAGGTCGAAGGAGACCCGCGAGCCGCCGGCCCGCCGCCTGATGGCCGCGCCGCTGCCGTCGGCGACCACCCGGCCGCGGTCCATCACCACAATTCGGTCGGCGTGCTCGTCCGCCTCCTCCAGATAGTGGGTGGAGAACAGGGCGGTGCGGCCGCGGCGGGTGTAGGCCCGCATGGAGTGCCAGAAGGCGCGGCGCGCCTCGACGTCCAGCGCCGCGGTCGGCTCGTCGAGCACCAGCAGTTCGGGGTTGCCGGCCAGCGCCACCGCGAAGCGGACCCGCTGGGCCTGCCCGCCGGACAGCCCGTCCACCCGCCGCCCGCCGAACTTCTCCAGGCCCGCCAGCCGCAGGGCCTCATCGACCTCCATCGGGTCCGGGTAGGTGGCGGCGACGAAGGTGAGCAGTTCGCGGACGGTGACCCGCGGGATGGCCTTGCCGTCCTGCAGCATGGCGCCCACCCGGCCCGCGCGCACCGCCGACTCCGGGGTGCCGCCGAACAGCCGGACCGTGCCCGAGCCGGGCGGCAGCAGCCCCAGCAGCATGTTGAGGGCGGTGGATTTCCCGGCGCCGTTGCGCCCGAGGAGCGCCACCGTCCCGCCCGCCGCGATCTCCAGCTCCAGCCCGTCCACGGCCCGCACCGCGCCGTAACTCCGCGTCACCCCGGAGAAGGTCACCGCCGTCGCGCCGCGCGCCCTTCCCGCCGTGCTGACCGGTCGTGTCTCCCCTGCCATGCTTCCCCCGCCTCTCGTCTGCCTGTCTTCGACGTTACGGAGCGTGGCCGCGCCGCGGCAGGGGCGAATGTGTATGAAGTCCTCTGACAAATGTCATGGTTCGGCGCGGTGAACTCGGTGAACTCGGTGAACTCGGTGAACGCAGCGCAGGTGCCGCCGGGCCGGCGCGCGGCAGAGAAGCAGGCTGCGCTGCGGGATCCGGAGCAGGGACTCGGGGCGCGGTCTCCGCCGTTCGCGCGACCCATATCTGACAATCCGTCAGGGGCCTTCCGGGTGCCGGGCGGATCGGCTATACATGAGAGCCATCGGCTAGAACGCGTTCTAGAAGTGTGCCCTGTGCGTTGTCGGAGCGCGGCCGCGCCGACCAGATACGACCCCGGCACGGTCGACGGTGCGGACGGCCGGGCCGGGGTCTTCCTCTCGTGGTGAAGGAGCCAGCAGCCCCATGCCCATCGACGCCGCCAAGGCCACCTCCGCCGAACCGCGGACCACCGAACTCGCCTGGGACCACAAGGACGTCCAGCTCTACCACCTGGGCATCGGCGCCGGCGCGGCCACCCCGGAGAACGCCCACCCGGCCACCGACCCGGACGAACTGCGCTACACCCTGGAGAGCGCACTGCACGTCCTGCCCAGCTTCGCCACAGTCGCCGGCGGGGGGATGGCGCTGGCCGGCGGGCTCTCCGCACCCGGCATCGACGTCGACCTCGCCGCGGTCCTGCACGGCGGCCAGACCGTCACCGTGCACCGCGCCCTCCCGGTGGGCGGCCGCGCCACCCAGACCTCCTCCGTCCCCGCCGTCTACGACAAGGGCAAGGCCGCCGTCATCGTGCTGCGCTCCGAAGTGGCCGACGACGACGGTCCCCTGTGGACCTGCGACACCCAGATCTTCGTCCGCGGCGAGGGCGGCTTCGGCGGCGAGCGCGGCCCCTCCAACCGGCTCGAACTCCCCGACCGCGCCCCCGACCTGAGCACCGAACGCCACATCCGCCCGGATCAGGCGCTGCTCTACCGCCTCTCCGGCGACTGGAACCCGCTGCACGCCGACCCCGGGTTCGCCAAGCTCGCCGGGTTCGACCGGCCGATCCTGCACGGGTTGTGCACCTACGGCGTCACGCTCAAGGCCGTCGTCGACACCGTCCTCGGCGGCGATGTCGCACGGGTGCGGTCCTACACGACCCGGTTCGCCGGCGTGGTCTTCCCCGGGGAGGCGCTGCGCATCCGTATGTGGCGGGAGCCCGGCCGGGTCCTGGTGTCGGTCACCGCGGCCGACCGCGAGGAGGCGCCCGTGCTGGCGGACACCGTGGTGGAGCACGGCTGAGACAACCCCCGACCGGTCCGGAGTGCCGTCCGTACGAGAGGAGCCGTGACATGCGCGCAGCCGTACAGCACGAGACAGGGCAGGACAAGCTCGAAGTCCTCGACGACATCGAGGCGGTGGGGTTCGGGCCCGGCAAGGTGAAGATCCGTATCCGGGCGACCGGACTGTGCCACTCCGACCTCTCGGCGATGAACGGGGTGCTGCCGCAGCCCGCGCCCTTCGTTCCCGGCCACGAGGGCGCCGGGGAGATCCTCGACGTCGGCGACGGCGTCACCGGACTCGACCGGGGGGACCGCGTCCTGATGTGCTGGCTGCCCGCCTGCGGCAGCTGTCCGTCCTGCCGGCGCGGCCAGACCCATCTGTGCCTGGCCGGATTCACGAACGCCGGCACGCCCAACTTCCGGCGCACCGGAGCCGAACCTTCCGACGTCTTCGGCTTCGCCGGCACCGGCACCTTCGCCGAGGAGGTCGTGGTCGCCGCCAACTGCGCGGTCCCGATCCCGGACGACGTCCCGTACGAGATCGCCGCGCTGATCGGCTGCGGTGTCACCACCGGGCTGGGCGCGGCCCTCAACACCGCCCAGGTGACGGCCGCTTCCTCGGTGGCGGTCATCGGGTGCGGCGGCGTCGGCATCTCCGTCATCCAGGGCGCGAGGGCCTGTGGCGCGGCCCAGATCATCGCCGTCGACCCGGTGCCCGCCCGCCGGGAGGCCGCGCTGCGCTTCGGCGCCACCGAGGCGGTCGCCCCGGAGGAGTTCGCCGACGCCAAGGCCCGGATCACCGCCGGGGAGGGCTTCGACTACGTCTTCGAGGTGGTCGGCAAGTCCGCCACCGCCCGCACCGCCTACGAGATGACCCGGCGCGGCGGCACCCTGTGTGTGGTCGGCGCGGGCGCCATGGACGACACCTTCCAGGTCAATATGTTCGAGCTCTTCTTCGACGAGAAGCGGATCCTGCCGTCCCTGTACGGCGGCGCGGACGTCCTGCGTTCCTACGAGCGGGCCATCGCCCTGTGGCGGGCCGGCCGGATCGACCTCGAAGGCCTGATCACCCATCGCGTCCGGCTCGCCGAGATCAACGACGCGCTCGACCAGATGCGCTCCGGCACCGCGCTGCGCACCTGCATAGAGCTCTGACGCCCACCGTTCACCCCTCGCAGCGCCCGCACCGCACCGCGTGCCGCGACCACTGGAGAGGACAGGAATGGCACAGCCACTGGAGGGCCTGACCGCGATCGTCACCGGCGCCGGGCGCGGTCTGGGCCGCGCCGAAGCCCTCGAACTCGCCCGTCTCGGCGCCCAGGTCGTGGTCAACGACTACGGACAGCCGCACCGCGACGGCTCCGGCGAGGCCTCCGCGGCGCCCGCCGAGGGCGTCGTCGCCGAGATCCGCGCGGCGGGCGGCACCGCCGTCGCCCACCTCGGAGACGTCGCCGACCACGCCCAGGCCCGCGCCCTGGTGCGGCTCGCCGTCGAGACCTACGGGCAGCTCGACATCCTGGTCAACAACGCGGGCATCCTGCGCGACCGGATGGTCTTCTCGATGACCGAGAACGAGTGGGACTCGGTCATCCGGGTGCACCTCAAGGGCCACTTCAACACCACCCACTTCGCCGCGGCGCACTGGCGCGAGCGCGCCAAGGCGGCCGGCGCCCCGGTCCACGGCCGGATCGTCAACACCTCCTCCGAGGCGTTCCTCGCGGGCTCGGCGGGCCAGCCCAACTACGCCGCGGCCAAGGGCGGCATCGTCGGCCTGACCACCTCCACGGCGCTGGCGCTGGCCAAATACGGAGTGACCGCCAACGCGATCTGTCCCCGCGCCCGCACCCGTATGACCGAGGACGTCTTCGCCGGCCTCCCTGGAGGGCAGGGCGGCCAGGAGACCACGGACGGCAGGCTCGACCCGCTCTCGCCCGAACATGTCGCCCCGCTCGTCGGCTATCTCGCCTCTCCTGCCGCGGCCCGGGTCAACGGCCAGCTGCTGGTCGTCCACGGCGGCATGGTCGCCATCGCCGAACGCCCGCGGATCGCCGCCAAGTTCGACACCGGCAAGGAGGTCTTCAGCTTCCAGGAGCTCGACGATCTGCTGACGCCGTACTACGCACGGCGCCCGGCGGACGAAACCTTCGCGGCGCCGGAGGTGCTGGGCCTCAAGCACGACGGGAAGCGAGGCCGATAACGCACCACGGCCGTGAGCACCGCCCGCCGTTCAGCGGTGCGGCGGTCACGGCCGTGGTGTGGTCCGCCGGTCCGGGCGCGCCGGGGCGGCGTCACGCGTCCTGCGGCTGCTTGTCCCGGCGGTGCCGGCCATGAGGGGTGGAGCCGGACTCCTCCGTGGCGGCCGGGCCACGGTGCCTGCCGGAGCTTGCGGCCTCGGCGGCCTGGGCGGATGCCTCCTGGGGGCGCGCCTGGGTCGTGTCGGTTCGGGCTTCGGACATGAAGAGAGTCACTCCGTCAGTTCGCTTACAGCTGTACGCGTCGGGACCTCGCCCGACGACCGCCACGGCTGCTCCCGAGCGGCACTGCCGGTGGCCGGTCAACCGGCTGCGGAGCCCCCGCCCGAAATTCTAACGGGGCCGGAAATCGCTCTCCACCGGGTCTACCGGGCCGCCAGAGGTGCCTCCTGCAAGGGAACTGGCCTGCACATGTGGGGATGTCCGGGGAGGGGTACCGGTTCCGCGTCCACGGTCTGAGGATGTGCAGATGCTGTGCAGCGGTTGTCGGCATCCGCTGCTTCCGGGACAATCTCCCCTCCGTTCCAGGGGGCGTCGCCTGAGGGCGCCGCTGTCACCGGCTCGGCGAGTGCCACGGGGCCGCCGGGCGTCACCGGCTCGCCGGACCCCGGCGGTGCTCCGGCCGCAACGCGCCACGCAGCCCCCGGCGCCACCACTTGCCGCACGGGCCCCATGGGGCCCATGGGGCGTACGGCCTCCACCGCCGGTACCGGTTCCACGGCCACCACTGGTGCCACAGGCCGCGGCGGGGTCACCGGCCCCACCGGCTCCGCCCCCACCCTCATCCGCGCCACCCCGCACGGCTCCGCCTGCGTCGCGTACGGCAGGAGCAGTTCACCGGCCGCCGTCCACAGGCCGGTTCCGGCCAGCCAGCCCTCCGGGGCCGGGTACTGCCGCAACTGCCGTTCCGAGGGGCGCCAGACGCCGAGCCGGCTGCCGCTCGCCGTAGTGACCCGACAGGCCACCGCGCAGCTCTCCGGTGCCAGCATCTGTCCCGGTTGCACGGCGAACGGGGTGACCGTCCCGTCGGCGGGCCGCAGGCAGTCGGGGAAGCGCACCGGCAGGCTGCTGCCCAGGACGCACCAGCCCAGCCGGTCGTACCCCGGGGCGTCCGAGAGCACGAGCAGCAGCCCGCTGTCCGGATCGGCCAGCAGCAGCCGGTCGTTGCTCTCCTCGGTGATCTGCGGCAGCGGAACGGTTTCGCCGCCCCGCTCCAGGTCGACCAGCACGGTCTTGGTCCGGCCGGCCAACTCCCGGTCCAGCGCCAGCAGTCGGCCGCAGCGGTCCAGCCAGACGCCGCCCGCGCAGCGTCCCGGCACGCGGGTGACCGGCTCGGGCCGCCCGCTCGCCCCGCCGTGCACCAGCCACAGCGTGGTGTGCTCCGCCTCGGTGGCGAGCGCGTAGGCGCGGCTCCCGCCGGGGGCGGGCGGCAGCAGGGTCAGCCGGGGGGCCGCCACGGCGCCCAGCAGGAGTTCGCCGGTTCCGGGGCCCGCCGGGTAGAGCAGGGAGACGGCGCAGCGGTCGGCGACCCGGCGCAGAATCAGCACCCGGCCGTCCGCGAGCGGCAGCAGCGCGCTGTCCGGCTCCTCGGGCTGGGTGCCCTGCAGGGGCACGGCGTACGGAGCGGGGCCGCTCAGCGTCCAGCGCTCCGGGAACCAGCTTCCGGCGGCGTCGTCGTGCCGGGCGAGCCGGGCGGCGTACGAGCCGTCGGCGGCGATCGTCAGGCGCCCGGCGAGCGGGCCGGCCGGCGCGATGGTCTCCTCGGTGGCACAGATCGTCATCGAGTGGTTACCTCCAGTCGGCAACCGAAGCTAGTTTTCGTACTTCCGGCCGAACACTGCAAGTTGTGACACTTCACGCATAAGGGTGGCAGTTGTCCGGTTCGTCGGTGCCGGGCGGCGTGGTTGTGCTCCGGGCCCGTCGCGGGGCGGGGGTCGCGGGCGCGAGCGGGCTCGTGCCGACCGTCCTTGCGCGCCGCCGGGGGGAGGCGGCAGAGGGGAGGGCCGGAGGACCCGACGCCATGTCACAGCCGGGGGGTAACCTTCCCTCCGTGCCCGTACTGTCTGAAGTCCTCACCGCGCTCGACGCCCTCTGGCCCCCCGAGCGGGCCGAAGGGTGGGACGCCGTCGGCACGGTCTGCGGAGATCCCGGCGCGGAGGTCCGCCGCGTGCTGTTCGCCGTCGACCCCGTCCAGGAGATCGTCGACGAGGCGGTGACGCTCGGCGCCGACCTCCTCGTCACCCACCACCCGCTCTATCTGCGCGGTACGACGACGGTGGCGGCCTCGACCTTCAAGGGCAAGGCCGTGCACACCCTCATCAAGCACGACATCGCCCTGCACGTCGCGCACACCAACGCCGACACCGCCGACCCCGGTGTCTCCGACGCCCTGGCCGGCGCGCTGGACCTGCGCATCACCGGCCCGCTGGTCCCGGATCCGAGCGACCCGGCGGGCCGCCGCGGCCTCGGCCGGATCTGCGAGCTGCCGCACCCGATGACGCTGGCCGAGCTGGCCGCCCACGCCGCCGAGCGGCTGCCCGCCACCGCGCAGGGCATCCGGGCGGCCGGCGACCCGGACCGCGAGATCCGGACCCTCGCCGTCTCCGGCGGCTCCGGCGACAGCCTCTTCGATGACGTACGGGCGGCCGGTGTGGACGCGTTCCTCACCGCCGACCTGCGTCACCACCCGGCCTCCGAGGCCACCCAGAAGAGCTCGCTGGCGCTGCTCGACGCCGCCCACTGGGCCACCGAATGGCCGTGGTGCGAGCAGGCCGCGGCCCAGCTCGACGCGGTCTCCGACCGGCACGACTGGGGACTGCGCACGCATGTCTCCCGTACGGTCACCGACCCCTGGACCGCCCACGCGGCGTCCACCCGATTCGTCACCCCGACGCACACCACAGGAGCCCCACGCTGAACGCCGCGCCCGCCGACCAGATCCGCCTCCTCGACGTCCAGGCCCTGGACGTGAGGCTCACCCAGCTCGCCCACCGGCGCAACAACCTCCCCGAGCTGGCCGAGCTGCAGACCTTGGAGGCCGACCTCATCCAGCAGCGCGACCTGCTCGTCGCCGCGCAGACCGAGGAGAGCGACACCAGCCGCGAGCAGACCAAGGCCGAGCAGGACGTGGACCAGGTGCGCCAGCGCGCCGCCCGCGACCAGAAGCGGCTGGACTCCGGCGCCGTCACCTCCCCCAAGGACCTGGAGAACCTCCAGCGCGAACTGGCCTCGCTGGCCAAGCGCCAGGGTGACCTGGAGGACGTCGTCCTGGAGGTCATGGAGCGCCGGGAGTCCGCCCAGGAGCGGGTCACCGAGCTGACCTCCCGGGTCGAGGCCATCCAGGCCAAGGTCGACGACGCCACCGCGCGCCGGGACGCCGCGTACACCGAGATCGACGCCGAGCGCGCGACGGTCGCCAAGGAGCGTGAGCTGACCGTCGCCGACATCCCGGCCGATCTGCTCAAGCTCTACGACAAGATCCGCTCCAAGGAGGGCGGCGTCGGCGCGGCCCGTCTCTACCAGCGCCGCTGCGAGGGCTGCCGGCTGGAGCTGAACATCACCGAACTCAACGACGTCCGCGCGGCCGCCGCCGATACCGTCGTGCGCTGCGAGAACTGCAGCCGCATCCTGGTCCGCACGCCCGACTCGGGTCTGTAGCCCGTGGCCCGCACGCTGATCGTCGAGGCGGACGGCGGCTCCCGGGGCAACCCGGGACCGGCCGGCTACGGCGCGGTCGTCCTCGACCCGGAGTCCGGCGAGGCGCTGGCCGAGGCCGCCGAATTCATCGGTACCGCGACCAACAACGTCGCGGAGTACCGGGGCCTGGTGGCCGGTCTGCGGGCGGCGCTGGCCCTCGACCCCGAGGCGTGCATCCGGGTGCGGATGGACTCCAAGCTCGTCGTCGAGCAGATGTCCGGGCGCTGGCAGATCAAGCACCCGGGCATGAAGCCGCTGGCCGCCGAGGCCCGGTCGGTCTTCCCGGCCGACCGGGTCACGTACGAGTGGATTCCCCGCGCCCAGAACAAGCACGCCGACCGGCTCGCCAACGAGGCGATGGACGCCGGCAAGGCGGGCAGGCAGTGGGAGCCGCGCGACTCCAGGGCGGCGCTCGACACGGCCGCCGCGCCCGCCCGCAGCGCCGCGGCCCGCGCCGCCGACGAGGCCGCCGAGGCGGCGGACGCGGCCCCGGGCGCCCCGCCGGCCGGCTGGGGCGCCCCCGACCTCGGCCCGCCCGCGACCTTCGTCCTGCTCCGGCACGGCGAGACCGCGCTGACGCCCGAGAAGCGGTTCTCCGGCAGCGGCGGCACCGACCCCGAACTCTCCGCGGCCGGACGCCGCCAGGCCGAGGTGACCGCCGCCGCGCTGGCCGCCCGGGGCACGGTCCAGGCCGTCGTCAGCTCACCACTGCGGCGCTGCCGGGAGACCGCCGAGGCGGTCGCGGTCCGGCTCGGCCTGGAGGTCCGGATCGAAGAGGGCCTGCGCGAGACCGACTTCGGGGCGTGGGAGGGGCTGACCTTCGCCGAGGTGCGCGAGCGCTTCCCCGAGGACCTCGACGCCTGGCTCGGCTCCGCCCGGGTCGCGCCCACCGGCGGCGGCGAGTCCTTCGCGGCGGTCGCCCGCCGGGTCGCCGTCGTCCGCGACAAGCTCCTGGCCCGGTACGCGGGCAAGACGGTGCTGCTGGTCACGCATGTGACACCGGTCAAGACCCTGGTCCGGCTGGCGCTGGGTGCCCCGCCGGAGTCGCTCTTCCGGATGGAGCTCTCCGCGGCGTCGCTCTCCGCGGTCGCGTACTTCTCCGACGGCAACGCCTCGGTGCGACTGCTGAACGACACGTCGCATCTGCGGTAGGGGCTTTGCCCCCGTCTCCCGCACGCCGTCGCGCACCAGTCGTGCGCCGTCGCGTACCTGTCGTACGTACAGGGGCCCGGCACCTCGGATGAGCGAGGTGCCGGGCCCCTGCGCGTACGCACGGAGGCGCGGACCGAGGCGCGCCGGGCCACACCGAGGCGCCCGGCCCCGCCACCGTACACACCGCCCTCAGGCCGCCAACGCAGCCGCCTCCCGGGCGAGTTGGCGCACCCGGTCCCAGTCCTTCGCGGCCAGGGCGTCGGCCGGCAGCATCCAGGTGCCGCCGACGCAGCCGACGTTGGGCAGCGCCAGATAGGACGGCGCCGACGCCCGGCCGATGCCGCCGGTCGGGCAGAAGCGGGCCCGGGGGAGGGGCGCGGCCAGCGAGTGCAGATACGGTGTGCCGCCCGCCGCCTCCGCGGGAAAGAACTTCATCTCGGTGACGCCCTCGTCCAGCAGGGTCACCACCTCGGAGGCCGTCGAGACCCCCGGCAGGAACGGCACCCCGGAGTCCTTCATCGCGCCCAGCAGCCGCGGCGACCACCCGGGGCTGACCAGGAACCGCGCGCCGGCCACGAGCGCGTCCTCGACCTGCTCGGGGGTGAGCACCGTGCCCGCACCGGTCACCGCCTCGGGGACCTCCTCGGCGACGGCGCGGAGCGCGTCGAGCGCCGTGGGCGTCCGCAGCGTCACCTCGATCGCGCGCAGCCCGCCGGCGACCAGCGCACGGGCGAGCGGCACGGCGTCGGCGGCATCGTGCAGCACAACGACCGGGATGACGGGGGCGAGCCCGAGAACCGAGGGGGCAGAGGACGCGGAGGAACCGGCGGCGCTGGTCACGCCGCCCATGGTGCGCCCGCATCCCACTCTCCGCAACGAGAGTTGCACATGCTGCAACGTCAGTGATGGCCCGCGGGCGGGCACCCTCCGCAGCTCCCGCTACAGCTCCGTGACGATCACATCGACGGCCCATGCCTTGCCGCCCTTCGCGGGGGCCTCCGCCTCCACCGCGTATCCCAGCTGGCGCAGTGCGGCGACCAGCTCCGCCGGACCCTCCGGATCGAGCCCCGCCGACAGCAGGTCCCGCACCAGGCGGCCCTTGGTCGCCTTGTTGAAGTGGCTGACCACCGTGCGCTTCTCCACGCCGGCCACGGTCTTCGACTGGAGCACCCGCACCGTCGCGGTCCGCCCGGCCACCTCACCCTTGGGCTTCCACGCCGTGGCATACGCCGCAGACCGCAGATCGAGCACCAGTCCCTCACCGGCCGCGGCCGGCAGCACCTCGGCCATCGGCGCCCGCCAGTAGGCGCCCAGCGCACCCAGCCCCGGCAGCTTCACGCCCATCGAGCAGCGGTACGACGGAATCCGGTCACCGATCCGTACCGCGCCCCACAGGCCCGAGAACACCAGCAGCGACCGCTCGGCCCGCTGCCGCGCCGCCGCGTCCAGCGTCGCCAGGCCCAGCGCGTCGTAGAGCACCCCGGTGTAGATCTCCCCGGCCGGCCGGGTCCCCGCCGTCCGCAGCCCCGCGTTCTTGGCGATCTCGCCCCGGAGCCCGTCGCTGAGCCCCAGCACCTCCTGGGCCTTGGTCTCGTCCGCCGCGCACAGCTCGACGAGCTCCGTCAGCACCGTCTCCCGCGCCGCGGTCAGCCCCGGCAACGACAGCGCACCGGTGTCCAGCGGCGCCCCGGCCTCCCCGGCGGCCTTCCCTTCGGACGGCGGCAACAGCACGAGCACGGTGTTTCTCCTTCACGGCGGTACGGGCGGGGGTGCGGCCCCCGGAAAAGCCTAGAGCTTGGTGGGGCCGGGTGAAGACCGCCCGCGGCCCGGGGGCGGCCCGCACGGCGCGCCGTGCGCCGCCGCCCGCCATACGCTCGGTGTCATGCCCCGTCTCCATATGCATGTGACCGACGCAGCCGAGGCCCCGCTGCGTGTCGCGCTGCATGAGCTGCGCGGCGCGCTGGAGATCCCGGACCACTTCCCGCCCACGGCACAGGCCGAGGCGGACAGCGCGGCCCGCGCGCCGCGCATCCCGGCCGCCGACGGTGCCGTGGCGACCGAGCACACCCTGGAGGACGCCACCGACCTCCCGCTCTTCACCATCGACCCGCCCGGCTCGCTCGACCTCGACCAGGCGGTGTTCCTGTCCCGGCGCCCGGCGCCGCCCGGGGCGAAGGGCCGGGGCGGCTACCGCGTCCACTACGCCATCGCCGATGTCGCCTCCTTCGTGACCCCCGGCGGGGCCCTGGACGCCGAGGCGCACCACCGCGTGACCACCCTCTACTTCCCTGACGAGCGGGTCCCGCTGCACCCGTACATCCTCAGCGAGGGCGCCGCCAGCCTGCTGCCCGACCGCGACCGCCCGGCCGTCCTGTGGCAGCTCGACCTCGACGCGGACGGCGCCCTGACCGAGGTCTCGGTACGCCGTGCCCTGGTCCGCTCGCGGGCCAAGCTGGACTACGCGGGCGTGCAGCGGGTCCTCGACGACGACACGGCCGAGGAGCCCCTCGCCCTGCTGCGTGAGATCGGGCGGCTGCGGGAGGAGCGGGAGGTCGCCCGTGGCGCGATATCCCTGAACGTCCCCGAGCAGGAGATCGCCGAGCAGGACGGCCACTACCGCCTCGTCTACCGCGCCCCGCTGCCCGCCTACGCCTGGAACGCGCAGCTCTCCCTGCTCACCGGAATGGCCGCGGCCGACCTGATGCTCGCCTCCGGCACCGGCATCCTCCGTACGCTCCCCACCGCCCCGGACGGCTCGGTCGCCCGCCTCCGGCTGACCGCCCGTGCGCTCGGCGTCGACTGGCCCCACCACACCTCGTACGCGGCGCTGATCCGCACCCTCGACCCGCGCCGTGCCGCGCACGCCGCCTTCCTCCAGGAGTGCACCGCCCTGCTGCGCGGCGCCGGCTACACCGTCTTCGACGGCACCCCGCCCCCCGCCGACCACGCCCTGCACGCCGCCGTCGCCGCCCCGTACGCCCATGCCACCGCACCGCTGCGGCGCCTGGTGGACCGCTACACCTCCGAGCTGTGCCTCGCGGCGTCGGCCGGCGCCGCACCGCCCGCCTGGGTCCGTACGGCGCTGCCCGCGCTGCCGCGGGAGATGGAGCTGGGCACCCAGCGGGCCAACCAGGTGGAGCGGGCCTGTGTCGACCTCGTCGAGGCGGCGCTGCTGCGCGACCGGGTCGGCGAGATCTTCGAGGCACTGGTCGTCGAGATCCAGGAGAAGGACCCCACCCACGGCACCGTCCACCTCTACGACCCGGCCGTCATCGGCACCGTCGAAGCCGCCCCCGAAGGCCCCGCCCTGCCCCTGGGCCACCGCATCCCGGTCCGCCTCACCGAGGCCGAACCGGGCCACCATCCGGTCCGTTTCACTCCGGCGTGACGGCGTGACGGCGTGACGGCGTGACGGCGTGACGGCGGGCGGCTCCGGGCGGTCGCCGACGTCCGGCGGTCGGCCGGCTCACCGGCATCCCGCCGGCTCGCGGCGCTTCGTGCGTGTGCGGAGCCTCTGCCCCCGGCTCCCGTCTCCCCGCCCCCCCCCGCTCACGCCGCCTCGGCCGTCTCCGGCGTCCCGCCCCGCGCCGCCATCCCGTCCCGTACGGCCGCCACCACCGCCCGCGCGTCATCGGCGTGGAACCGCACCGTACGGACCGTCTCCCGCTGCCCCAACAGCCGTACGGCCACCACCGGTTCGGTCAGCTCGACGGTGACCGAGGTCTGCCCGCCGACCGGCAGTTCGGCCACTTCGGCGCCGCCGCCCCTCTGCTGCTCCCTGGTGAACCGGAGGTCGGAGCGGACCGCGGCGATCCGCTCCAGCGGTATGCGGATCTCCCGGCGCGCGCCGTCCCGCAGCCGCAGTTCCTCCGCCCCCAGCACATGCGGCCGGGTGACCGCCGCCGCCTGGAGCCCCAGAACCGCCAGCACCGTGTACACATCGAGGAACAGCACCACCTCGTGCACCACCGGCTTCCCGGCGAGCAGCACCCCGAGCCCGACCGTCTCCACCACGCACACGAACGTCAGCCCGTAGACCATCGCCGCCTGCGCCCCCGCGTACCCGAGGGCCCGCTCACCAGGCGCCACCCCGATCCGCCGCCGGGCCACCCACCAGGCCAGGCTCCGCAGCCACCGCCCCTCATGGGCGGCCAGCCGGCGCAGCGCGGTACCCCGGCTCATCGTGCCCGCTCCGCGACCAGCTGGATCGCCCGGCGCACGGCCCCGGCCTGCGCGGGCGCGAACTCCGCGTAGTACGCCGCCATGAAGCTGTCGCCCGCGTCCGGCGCGGCGGCCTGCCCCCAGTGCTCCGCGCCGACCTCCGCGACCACCGCGTCCGGAATGCAGTCGGCGAGTGCCCGCGCTGCCTGCTCCACCCGCGGATCGTCCACCCCGACGTCCACCAGCGCATCGAGCAGCCCGTACACCTCGTACATCCGCGCCATCGCCCCCGGCTCCGCGGTCGCCTGCCCGAGCATCTCCAGCATCCGCTGGTTGCCCCCCTCCCCACCCGTCGACTCCAGCAGCGCCAGCAGCTCCCGCTCCTTCGACGCCATGGCGGGCTCCGGGCCCGGCTGTGCCGCCGAGGTGCGGGCCATCTCCGCGAAGAGCGCCGCCAGTTCGTCCGACACGGGCCCCTCGGCGGGCAGCCCGCCGTGCTCGTCGGCCTGCCGCCGCACGGCGGCCAGCCGGGCCCGCCGCACCCGGAGCGCCTCCTCCTGACGGGCCAGATCCGCGTCCAGCTCGTCCAGCACCTCGTGCAGTTCGCGCCCGGCGTCCTCGGCGAGCACGTCCCGCACCTCGTCCAGCCCGAGCCCCAGCTCCGTCAGCCGCCGCACCCGCGCGAGCTCCACCGCGTCCCGCAGCCCGTACTCCCGGTAGCCGTTGGCCCGGCGTTCCGGCTCGGGCAGCAGCCCGAGGTGGTGGTAGTGGCGTACGGCACGGGTGCTGATCCCGATCAGCCCTGCAAGCTCACCGATTCTCATGCGCTCAGTAGAAACGTTGCCGCTGCGACAAGGTCAAGCACGTTCCCGCCGGGAACGCGGGAGCAGGGGCGCGGGGGAGGGGAACGGCCCTGGCGGGGACCGGTGTCCCCTACGGGTAGCATGGTCGGCACGGCGGACGAGCCGGCCGGACGGCCGCGTGGGGATCTCACGATCCTCCCGAGGAACGTCCGGGCTCCACAGGGCAGGGTGGTGGGTAACGCCCACCCGGGGTGACCCGCGGGACAGTGCCACAGAAAGCAAACCGCCGGAGGCTTCGGCCTCCGGTAAGGGTGAAACGGTGGTGTAAGAGACCACCAGCCTCCGAGGTGACTCGGAGGGCTAGGTAAACCCCACCCGGAGCAAGGTCAAGAGGGGGCATCGTTTGATGCCCCTGCGCGGACGACCGAGGGCTGCCCGCCCGAGTCCGCGGGTAGACCGCACGAGGCTGCCGGCAACGACAGCCCTAGATGGATGGCCGTCTCCCCCCGGCCCGCAAGGACCGGGGGCGACAGAACCCGGCGTACAGGCCGACTCGTCCGCCATTACGGCTCTGACCTGGACAAATGTCATGGGTGGAGCCATTGTGCGTCCCGGTGGCCTTCCCTCCCGTACCTGCGGTTTCCCTGGAGTTCCCGCGTGTTTGTGCACGCGGGTGTCGGGCGGGCTCACCAGCACGCGGCCGGGGCCCGCAAAAAGGGGCCCTGGACGGAGAACCGGCCGACCATGCCATCGGCCGGTCCCGCGGCGGGCTGAGCACGACGATTCATCTCGCCGCAGATGCCCGCTGCCGGCCCCTCGCGTTCGTTCTCACCGCCGGACAGGCCGGCGATGCACCCGCTTTCACGGACGTGATGGCCCGCTTGCGCGTTCCCCGCCGCCGCGGAAGGCCACGGACCCGGCCGGACGTGGTCCGGGCGGACAAGGCGTACTCCTCACGCGCCCTACGCGACCACCTGCGCAAACGCGGCATCCTGATGGTGATCCCGGTTCCGGCGGATCAGCGCGGGCACCGGCTGCGACGGGGCAGCCGGGGCGGCAGGCCGCCGGCCTTCGACCGTGAGACCTACAAGCAGCGCAACACCGTCGAGCGGTGCATCAACCGCCTGAAGGTGCGACACGAAGTCGCACACGTTAAGTGGGAAAGTCGCGAAGGAAGGAGAGATGTGCTGACCCCGGATTAGTGTCCATATCCGTTCCCGCGCTCACATGCGTCGCCGGTAACAGCGGGGTGTGAAGCTGA
>NZ_JBHYPE010000048.1:0-51443 GCF_042746015.1 Streptomyces sp. NPDC058773 | reverse complement strand
CATCTCCCGGATGTTTCCGGTCGACGGGGTATCAACATATCTGGCGTTGACTTTTGGCACGCTGTTGAGTTCTCAAGGAACGGACGCTTCCTTTGGATTCCCTCTCGGGTTTCCTCCGGGCGCTTCCCTTCGGTGTTTCACACTCTATCAGGCCTTTTCCGGCTTTCGAACCGCTTCCTTTCTGCAGGCATGCAGAAAGCGCAATTCTTGAGTCGCAATCAAGACGCTAGGAGTGCCGCCCACCTCAACCGGACGCAGTTGATTGCGTCCTGGCTGTCCGGGGCAGGTGTCAGACAGTACAGCTCCGGTGTGGGCGAGGCAAATCGATTCAGCGGGACTCGCGGACGGCAACCGGTGTCTCTCATGCGGAACCGTCAGTTCTTATGACTTACGCTTCTGAACGGTGCGCCGTCCAGGACAGGTAGTGACGGCGGCCTGATGAATCTCCACCCCTGGGAGGCTTCCCATGACCACCGTGACGTCCCCTCTTGCCGGACGCGCCATCGGACTCGCGGCCGTGCCCGACCCGGTGTTCTCCGGAGCGATGGTGGGTCCCGGTACCGCCATCGACCCCGTCCGCGAGCCGTCCGCCGCGGTTTCTCCCGTGGACGGTGTCCTCGTGTCGCTGCACCCGCACGCGTTCGTCGTCGTCGACTCCGAGGGGCACGGTGTGCTCACCCATCTCGGGATCGACACCGTTCAGCTCAATGGCGAGGGTTTCGAGCTGCTCGTCAACAAGGGCGACACCGTGACCCGCGGTCAGGAGATCGTGCGCTGGAACCCGGCGGCCGTGGAGCAGGCCGGGAAGTCGCCGGTGTGTCCGGTCGTCGCGCTGGAGGCCACCGCGGACTCGCTCGGCGAGGTGCGTGAGGACGGCGACGTCAAGGCGGGCGACCAGCTCTTCTCCTGGCAGTAGCCGGGCCTCCCCCACAGCAGGTACGACATCCATCGCGGCGGCCCCGGCCGTCGCATCAAGCGGAGACGGGTGCAATGGAGACAACGCTGCGAGGCGTCGGCGTCAGCCACGGAGTGGCGATCGGCGAGGTGCGGCACATGGGCACGGCGGTTCTCGAGCCGCCGGCCAAGCAGATTCCGGCGGACGAGGCGGAGCGCGAGCAGGGGCGTGCCCGTCAGGCCGTGGAGGCCGTGGCTGCCGACCTGATGGCGCGGGGCAACCTGGCGGGTGGTGAGGCGCAGGCCGTGCTGGAGGCACAGGCACTGATGGCGCAGGACCCCGAGCTGATGGCGGACGTCGAGCGGCGGATCGCCGTGGGCAGCACCGCGGAGCGCGGTGTGTACGACGCGTTCGCCGCCTACCGGGCGCTGCTGGCCGGAGCCGGTGAGTACCTCGCGGGCCGGGTGGCCGACCTCGATGACGTGCGGAACCGGATCGTCGCCCGGCTGCTGGGGGTGCCGATGCCGGGTGTGCCGGACAGTGATGAGCCGTATGTGCTGATCGCGCGGGATCTTGCGCCGGCCGACACGGCGCTGCTCGACCCGACGCTGGTGCTCGGGTTCGTGACCGAGGAGGGCGGGCCGACCAGCCACAGCGCGATTCTCGCGCGGGCGCTGGGGGTGCCGGCCATCGTGGCGCTGCCCGGTGCCGGGGAACTCGTCGAGGGCACGGTCATCGCCGTGGACGGCAGCACCGGTGAGGTGTTCGTGGAGCCGAGCTCCGAGAAGCGGACTGCGCTGGAGCGGGCCGCGGCGGAGCGGAAGGCGGCGCTGGCGGCGTCGTCCGGTCCGGGTGCCACGTCCGACGGGCACAAGGTGCCGCTGCTGGCGAATGTCGGCGGGCCCGGTGATGTGGACGCGGCGGTCGAGGCCGGGGCGGAGGGGGTCGGTCTCTTCCGTACGGAGTTCCTCTTCCTGGACGACAGCAAGAACGCACCGTCCGAGGAGAAGCAGGTCGATGCGTACCGCAAGGTGCTGGAGGCCTTTCCCGAGGGGCGGGTCGTGGTGCGGGTGCTCGACGCCGGTGCCGACAAGCCGCTGGACTTCCTGACTCCGGCCGATGAGCCGAACCCCGCGCTGGGTGTGCGGGGACTGCGGACGCTGCTCGACCACCCCGAGGTGCTGCGTACGCAGCTGACGGCGCTGGCGAAGGCGGCCGAGGGGCTGCCGGTCTACCTTGAGGTCATGGCACCGATGGTGGCGGACCGGATCGACGCCAAGGCGTTCGCGGACGCCTGCCGGGAGGCGGGGCTGCAGGCGAAGTTCGGGGCGATGGTGGAGATTCCGTCGGCGGCGCTGCGGGCGCGGTCGATTCTGCAGGAGGTGGAGTTCCTTTCGCTGGGGACCAATGACCTGGCGCAGTACACCTTCGCGGCGGACCGTCAGGTCGGTGCCGTCTCGCGGCTGCAGGATCCCTGGCAGCCGGCGCTGCTGGATCTCGTGGCGGCGTCGGCCGAGGCCGCGAAGGCCGAGGGCAAGAGCTGTGGCGTTTGCGGTGAGGCGGCCTCCGATCCGCTGTTGGCGTGTGTGCTGACGGGGCTCGGTGTCACCAGCCTGTCGATGGGTGCGGCATCGATTCCGTATGTGCGGTCGACGCTGTCCAAGCACACGCTGGCGCAGTGTGAGCGGGCGGCGGCTGCGGCCCGTGCCGCGGACACCGCGGACGATGCGCGGGCCGCCGCGCAGGCGGTGCTCTCCGGGGAGTGATCGCGCGCGGCGCGGTGCGTCGCAGGAGGCTTGATGGCCGTCCCGCCCTTCGTGGCGGGGCGGCCTTGTCGTTTGTCGCGGTGTGGTCAGTCGTGCCGATGCGGGTCGGGTGGGGGCGTGAGGGGGAGGCCGGGGGCGTAGTCGACGCCGTGCTCGGGTGGGATCGGCTCGCCGGTTTCGGCGTCGGTGCAGTAGGCGGTGAAGACCTCGGCGGCGCTGAGGGCGTGGGGCCAGGAGTCGCGGAGGGACCAGCCGCGGACCGTGTCGTGGGCGGTGTCAGGGGTGGGGTCGCCGGTGGTGTCGTGGTCGGCGGGGCCGGTGGTGGTGCGGGAGACGATGCCGCCGGGGGTGCGCAGGGCGAAGCCGGCGGCGAGGACCGTGCAGAAGACGAGGGTGTCCGATTCGGCGAGTTGGAGGCGGGCGCCCTCTGGAGCGGTGGCGTGCAGCACCGCCAGGAGGGACGGGTCGCCGGCCGCGACGGAGCAGACGAGGTGGTGGGTGCCGCTGCCGAGGGCGGTGAGGAGTTGCTGGAGAGCTCGGGTGGCGCGGGCGAAGGCGGCGTGGGCGAGGTCTTCGCCGCACTCGGCGCAGTTACCGGCGCGGGCCAGGACGGCGGAGGCGTGGTCCCAGGTGGCCTGACGGCCCGCTTCTTCGACGAGCAGGGGGAGCAGCCGGCTGAGGGATTCGCCCTGGTAGGTCAACGTCGCGCCGGTGCGGGCGACTTCGGCGGTGTAGCGGCTGCGGCTGTCGGGGCGGTCGGGGTCCAGTGAGAGGTCGCCGCAGTATTTCTCGTAGGCGGCCGGGTCGAAGAGGCTGAGGGTGGTGAGGACGCCTTCTGAGGCGAGGGTACGCAGCAGGTGCTCCATTTGCCGGAGGTAGCTGCGGTGGTCGTCGAACGGGAAGGTGCGATAGCGGCTCATGGCGCGGAAGTCCTGCTCGTCGGCCAGGACGGCGGCGGCGCTGGGGACTTCGCGGCGGAGTTTGCGGCGGGCGGCGGACTGGTCGGTGTACCTGGATGTGGATGTCATGGCTCCCCCTGGTGCGATGTGTCCGGTGCGGAGTGCGGGCCGGACATCACTTGTCACTGAGAGTAATCGGGGGGTCTGACAATGCGGCCGGGCGCCGGACCGGAGGCCGTGCGGGCCTTCGGCGGTCCGGCGCCGGAGACGCCCTACTCCGTACGGTCGGTGGCGCGGTCGCGGGCCACTTGCTCGTAGAAGCTGAGGAGTTCGAGGTTGTCGACGGAGCCCGGGTTGACGGCCTTGTCGAGGGGGGTGCCCTGGAGGAGTCGCTTGACGGGGACCTCGATGCGCTTGCCGGTGAGGGTGTGCGGGACTCCGGGGGCTTCGATGATGTCGTCGGGGACGTGGCGCGGGGAGAGCTGTTCGCGGATGGTGCGCTTGATGCGGTCGCGGAGGGTGTCGTCGAGGGTGGCGCCCGGGGCCAGGTGGACGAAGAGCGGCATCCAGTACCCGCCGTCGGGGAGTTCCAGGCCGATGACGAGGGATTCGCGGATCTCGGGGAGCCGTTCGACGGCTTCGTAGATGTCGGCGGAGCCCATCCGGACGCCCTGGCGGTTGAGGGTGGAGTCGGAGCGGCCGTGGATGACGACGCTGCCGCGGGGGGTGACGGTGATCCAGTCGCCGTGCCGCCAGACGCCGGGGTACATGTCGAAGTAGCTGTCGTGGTAGCGGGTGCCGTCGGGATCGTTCCAGAAGCGGGTGGGCATGGACGGCATGGGGTTGGTGACGACGAGTTCGCCGACCTCGTCGATGACCGGTTGGCCCTGGGGGTCCCAGGCCTGGAGGTCGGTTCCCAGACAGGCGGCCTGGAGTTCGCCGATGTGGACGGGGAGGGTGGGGACGGCGCCGGCGAAGCAGCTGCAGACGTCGGTGCCGCCACTGACGGAGGCGGTCCACAGGTCGGTGCCGCCCTCCGTGAAGCTGTCGTGCAGCCAGCGGAAGCCGTCCGGCGGGAGCGGGGAGCCGGTGGTGGCGACGCAGGTGATGGCGGAGAGGTCGAGGTCGCGGGCCGGGTGGATGCCGGCCTTGCGGCAGGCCATGACGTAGGCGGCCGAGGTGCCGAAGACGGTGGCGCGGGTGGCTTCGGCGACCCGCCACTGGGCGGAGATGTCGGGGTGGCCGGGGCTGCCGTCGTAGAGCACGATCGTGGAGCCCACAAGGAGGCCGGCGACGAGGAAGTTCCACATCATCCAGCCGGTGGAGGTGTACCAGAAGAACCGGTCGTCCGGGCCGAGGTCGCAGTGCAGGCCGGTCTGCTTGAGGTGTTCGAGCAGGATGCCGCCCTGGGACTGGACGATGGCCTTGGGCAGGCCGGTGGTGCCGGAGGAGTACAGGACCCACAGCGGATGGCCGAACGGGACCTGGTCGAAGACCGGTTCGGTGTCATTCGAGGTCAGGTCCGACCAGTTCACCGCGCCTTCGGGGGCAGGGGTGCCGAGCAACGGGATGTGGACGACGGCGCGCAGAGTGGGAAGTTCGTTGCGGAGTTCGGCGACGGTGTCGCGGCGGTCGTGTTCCTTGCCGCCGTAGCGGTAGCCGTCGACGGTGAACAGGAGGACGGGTTCGATCTGCTGGAAGCGGTCCAGCACGCTGCGGGCGCCGAAGTCGGGGGCGCAGGAGGTCCAGACGGCGCCGACCGCGGCGGTGGCGAGGAGCGCGACGACGGCCTGCGGGATGTTGGGGACATAGGCGCTGACGCGGTCGCCGGGGCGGACGCCGAGGCGACGGAGTTCGGCGGCCAGCGAGCCGACCTGGGCGCGCAGCTCCGTCCAGGTGACCGGGGTGGGCTCATGGGTCTCGTCGACGTACAGCAGCGCGGGCGCGCCGGCGCGGGCCGGGTCCTCCGCGGCGCGCAGGGCGTGCTCGGCGTAGTTGAGGGTGGCGCCGGGGAACCAGCGGGCGCCGGGCATCGTCCGGTCCGCGAGGACGGTCTCGTACGGGGTGGTGAAGCGGACGTCGAACCATTCCGCGGTGGCCTGCCAGAAGGCGGGCAGGTCGCGGACGGACCAGTCGTGCAGGGCGGCGTAGCTGGTCGCGGGGTCGCCGGGGGTCGGGTCGGGTGCGCCGTGGTGGGCGGCGGCCCAGGTGTGGAAGCGAGTGACCTGTGCGCCGGCGATGCGGTCCGGACCGGGCTGCCAGAGTGGTTCCGGCTGGTGGGCGGACTGCGGTGCGGTGGTCATCATGCGGCTCCCGGGCGATACGCGTCGTGGGCGTCGGGCGCGCACGGTGGTGGGGGTCCCCCGGCCCAGTGGGTGGGCGTGTGCGCGCGACACGGCTTTCCTGGACGATGCCATGTGATCGACTTGTGCACCAGGGTCGGCTGCCCACATTCGGGGGGGATGTGGTGCCGCCCTGTGGCGCGGTGTGGGGGGCCGGGGCCCGTGGCGGGATTCGGCCCATGCGGGGTGGCCCTCGGGCCTGAAGGTGGCCGAGCGTGACCCCGCGCAGGTGAACGGCAGTTGAACGGTGCCCGCGCAGCCGCCCGTCAATGGGAGGCTGACCGGCATGGACGGGCGGGATCTGGTGCGGTCGGTACGGGTGATCAGGGCGGTCGGGCCGGCGCAGGGGCTGCGGTCCGTGCGCGCTGCGTGGCGGGCGTGGAGAGCGGATGCGCGGGCGCTGCCGCGGCCCGGCGCGGAACGGGCGCGGGTGCCGGGGCCGGCGCGGCGTGCGGAGCCGCAGCCGGGCGGCGGGCTGATCCATTTCGCCCGGTCCTCGCTGCGGGTGCGGGTGGCCGCGGGCGGTGCGGTGTTCTGCGGCTGGGACGGTGCCGAGCCGGAGCCGTCGTACGCGCTGGCCGGGGCGTGTCCCGAAGTGGATGCGCGGGCGGTGCTGGAGCCCGATACGGAGGGCGGCTGGCGGGTGGTCTCCGAACGAGTGCTCGTGGTGGTGTCCCGGCACGGCGCGGTGGAGGTGCGGACGCCCGGCGGGGCGGTGCTGCGGCGGGAGTTGCCGCCGCGCTGGTGGGACCGGGCGGGTGACGAGCGCGCCGGGCGGCCGGAGGGCGCTGGGGTCTCGCGCTGGGTGCAGCGCTCGGAGGTGGCGGCCGACGGCCGGTTCTTCGGGCTGGGCGGCCGGGCGCACGGGCCACGGCTGCGGGAGGGCACGTACCGGCTGTGGAACACCGATCCGGGCGGGGCCTTCGGGCCGGGCGACGATCCGCTGTCGGTGACGATGCCGGTGCAGCTGGTGGTGGCGGACGCCGGTACGCATCTGGTCTTCCACGACAATTCCTGGGACGGCCGGGTCACGCTGCGCGAGGGCGCCGAGGGCGCCGGCTCGGGGCATGACCGGCCGGGCGCCTGTGAGCTGCGGATGGACGGCGGGCCGCTGCGCTACTGGGTGCTGGCCGGGACCCCGGCCCGGGTGCTGCAGGTCTGGACGGCCCTGACCGGTGCGCCCGCGCTGCCGCCGCAGTGGGCGCTGGGGTATCAGCACGCCCGTTGGGGCTTCGGCGGGGAGGCCGAGGTGCGCCGGGTGGTGGCCGGCTACCAGGAGCGGGACCTTCCGCTGTCCGCCGTCCACTTGGACATCGACCACTACGACCGGAACCGCGTGTTCACGGTCGACCGGCAGCGCTATCCGGATCTTCCCGGGCTGGCACGGGAGTTGCGCGCGGACGGGGTGCGGCTGGTGTCGATCGTGGACCCGGCGGTGAGGGCCGACCCGGGGAACCCGGTGTACGAGGGCGGAGCGGCGGCGGACGCCTTCGTACGGGACGCGCGGGGGCGCGAGGTGCGCGGGGTGGTGTGGCCGGGCGAGTCGGTGTACCCGGATTTCACCGATGCGCGGGCGCGCAAGTGGTGGGGTGCGCTGTACGCGGAGCGGCTGGCGCAGGGCTTCTCGGGGGTCTGGCACGACATGAACGAGCCGGTGTCCTTCGCCGCGTTCGGGGAGCGGACCCTGCCGCGCTCGGCCCGGCACGCGCTGGAGGGGCGGGGCGGCGACCACCGGGAGGCGCACAACGTCTACGGCCTGGCCATGGCGCGGGCCGGTTTCGAGGGGCTCTGCGAACTGCGGCCGGGCGAGCGGCCGTTCCTCTTCTCGCGTTCGGGCTGGGCCGGGATGCAGCGCTACGGCGGCAGCTGGTCGGGCGACGTGACGACGGGCTGGCCGGGGTTGCGGGCGTCGCTGTCGCTGGTACTGGGGCTGGGGCTGTGCGGGGTCCCGTACAGCGGTCCCGATATCGGCGGGTTCAACGGGGTGCCGTGTCCGGAGCTGTATCTGCGGTGGTTCCAACTGGGCTCCCTCATGCCGCTGTTCCGTACCCATTCGGCCCTTGGGGCGGGACGGCGGGAGCCCTGGGAATACGGGAGCGAGGTGCTCGGCCATGCCCGTACGGCGCTGTGTGAGCGGCAGCGGCTGCTGCCGTACTTCGGGACGCTGGGGCAGTTGGCACGGCTGACCGGGGCTCCGTATGTCCGGCCGCTGTGGTGGAGCACCCCACGGGACCGGGCGCTGCGGGACTGCGAGGACGCCTTTCTGCTGGGGGACGCGCTGCTGGTGGCGCCGGCGCTGGCGGCGGGGGTGACCCGGCGGCCGGTGCGGCTGCCGCGCGGCCGGTGGTACGACACCGCGACCGGGCAGGCATACGACGGTCCCGGGCAGGTGTGGGTGGAGGCGCCGCTGTCGCGGATTCCGGTGCTGGCGCGGGCCGGTGCCGTGCTGCCGGTGGCGGGCGCGGACGGCGGCACGGAGCTGGAGGTGTGGGAGCCGGCCGCCGGGCGCGGGGGCAGCGGGCTGGTGGTGCCGGACACCGGGGACGGCTGGCAGCGGCCGACGGTGGAGCGCTTCACCTCGCGGTGGTCGGGCGGCCGGGTGGTCGTGGAGCGGCGGGACGGGGGCGCGGTGGGGTATCCGGTGCGGGTGCGGGGGACGGACGGCGTGGTGGAGGGGTGAGTTTGGGCGGGGCGCGGGGCGGGCGTGGCGCCCCGCGACCGGGGCAGCGGGAGGCCATGCGGGGCCGGAAGGGACCGGCGGGCCCCGGTGGCCGGACACCCGGCGGTGGCAGGGCGGCTTGGCCCGCAGCTGTCCGGCAGGCCTTCCGCTCCGGCTGCCCGGCCTGGTAGACGAGGGCCATGCCGAGACTTGCTGCCGCGCTGCGCGGCCTTGCCACCGCTGCCGCCGCGTTGATCGCCGTCCCCGCACTCGCTCCGGGCGCCGCGGCGGACACCGCCGTCCGTCCGGCGCCGTCGTCGCCGTCCGCCCATGGCCCAGGGATGCCGAGGGAGTTCGTCGCGCTCCGCAGCGTGGACCCCACCATCATCCAGGAGATGCGCTATGTCACCCCGCACAACTTCATGGGGGTGCCGGTGACCGGCTACCGGGCCCCGAGGTGCCTGCTGACCCGGGACGCGGCGCGGGCGCTGCACCGGGCGCAGCGCTCGTTCCTGCGCCGCGGCTACTCCCTCAAGGTCTATGACTGCTACCGCCCGCAGCGCGCCGTGAACCACTTCGTGTCCTGGGCCAAGGACCTCGGCGACCAGCGGATGAAGGGCGAGTTCTATCCGCGGGCCGACAAGTCGACGCTCTTCCGGGACGGCTACATCGCGGAGAAGTCCGGTCACAGCCGGGGCAGCACCGTCGATCTGACGCTGGTGCGGCTGCCCGCGCTGCCGACCCGGCCGTACGTCCCCGGGGAGCCGCCGGCGCCCTGTTACGGCCCGAAGGCGGACCGCTTCCCGGACAACTCACTGGACATGGGGACCGGTTTCGACTGCTTCGACACCCTCGCGCACACCCTTGACCCACGGATCACGGGCCGTCAGCGGGCCCACCGTCTGCTGCTGAAGGACGGCCTGGAGCGCGCCGGATTCGTCAACTACCCGAGCGAATGGTGGCACTACACCTTCACACCGGAGACGTTCCCGGACACCTACTTCGACTTCCCGATAGAGCGGTGGTCGCCCGGCCGGTACTGAGGGGCGAGGCCGCCGGGTCGCCCAACGGGCCGGCCTTGTCCGCCGCGGTCGGCCCGCAGGAGGTCAGGAGCACCGGCGCGGACAGGGCGGCGGAGAGGGCGTCGGTCCAGACGTGCGGGTCGCGGCCGGGGCTCTGCCAACGGTCCGGGCGGGCGGTCAACATCCGTCCGGTGAGCGCCTGTTGGTGGTGGAGATTGCCGGGTTCCGCGAGCGGGATGCGGTCCAGGGGGCCGTCGGGGGTGCGGTAGCCGTGGGCGAGGCGCAGGGCGCCGTGGCGGACCGGGGCGTCGAGGTGGGTGACGGCGAGGGCGTCCACTCCCCCGCAGGCCGCCACGGCGTAGGCGTGCGCCGGGACGTCGAAGTGGCCGGCCCGGAAGGCGCCTTGCCAGCGGCCGTGGCCGTTGTGCGGCTCGGGCAGGGCGGCGGTCAGGACCGGGTCCTCGGTGACGAGCGGGCCGCGACCGTGCCGGGTCGTGTAGGTGCGGACGACACCCAGACGCAGCGCGGAGCGGGGCCGGCCGGCCTCGGCGAGGAGGCCTTCGGCGCCCTCGAAGGTGGTGGTGGACCAGGTGGTGTACGGGTGGAAGCCGTGCCCTTCGTCGAGCAGGACGCCCTGAGCGCCCTCGAAGACGGCCGGGCCGCGGCGCAGCAGACGGGGCAGATGGTCCTCGCCGACGAGGGTGACCCGGTCGGCGAAGGCGGTGAAGGCGTCCAGGCAGGCGTCGACGGGTGGTGCGTCGAGCGGGCCCAGCTCGGCGGTGAGGCGGTCGCGGAGCAGGGTGAGTCTGCGGCGCAGCACGGGCCGTGCGGTGCAGTCGCCGGCCGTGGGGGCATCGGCGGGGTGGGCGAGGGCATAGGCGGCGGTTTCGCCGATGCCCATACCGCAGGAGCCGTGCCGGGCGGTTCCGCGAGCCCGTTCGCGGGCGCGGTTGGCGGCCGCGTGGTAAGGCGTGGTGAGCCGGGCGCGACGGTCCACGGTCAGCAGCGCGAGCGGGTCGGGGACGCCGAGCGCGGCGAGGTGGCGGGCCTCGGTGGCGAGCGCCAGAGGGTCCACCATCATCAGCCGGGAGAGATGGGTCGGGACGCCGCTGAAGGTGCCGGAGCCGAACTGGGCGAAGGTGTGGTGGCGGCCGTCGGTGGTGACGACGTTGTGGGCGGCCTGGGCACCGCCGTTGAAGCGGATCACCGCCGTGACCGGCGCCGCGCCCGGACGAGGCGCGCAGAGCCGGTCGACGACGGTGCCCTTGCCGGCGTCGCCGTAGCCGAGATCGACCACGAGGGTGTGCACGGGGGATCGTCTTCCTCTGGGGTTCCTGAGGGATGGGGTGCCGCTCCTACGGGTCAGAGCCGGGTGGTGCCTGTAGCGCCGCTCGTCCCGATGCCGCCGGTGGTGTCGAGCAGCGGTGCCGAGGAGTGTGCGACGGTGCCGCGCCCGCGTCCGAGGGGGGCCAGGGCCTTGCCGACGGCGCCGCCCGCTTCGGAGCCGATGTCGGCGAGGTCGTCGAGTCCGGCGGCGAGGTCGATGGCCTCCTCGCCGAGGCCCACGGTCAGGGCGAGGGTTTCGCAGACCGCGCCGAGGTCGTCGAGCTCGATGACGTTCTGGCCGAGCAGCTTGCGCCAGGTGGCCAGGACGGAGCGGTTGCCGACGTGGGCGGCGCCGGCCGGGACGATGAAGTAGACGTCGAACTTCCGCTGCACTTCGGCCAGGACCGTGGGGAGGGGGATGTCCTCGGCGAGGTCGTCGCCGAAGACCGCGCGGACCTCGCGGGCCTTGACCTTGCCGTACGGCAGCTCGTCGCCGATGAGGAAGAGGTAGCCGCGGCGGCCGCGCTTCTCGTGGCAGTCGAGGGCGGTGTGCCGGGCCATGGCGTAGAGGGCGAGTTCGTAGGACTCGGTCATCTGACCGCCTCCGCCGCCCTCCAGAAGGATGTTGCCGAGGTCGTCGTCCATGCGGTTGTCGGACTCGAACTGGCCCAGCTGGAGCGGCACCCGGTCGCAGGTGGCGTCGCCGACGGCGCCGAAGAGGATCTGCGGGTGCGCCACATACCCCTTGCGCAGCAGCAGCCCGAACAGCTCGGGCAGCTTGGTCTGCAGGGTCCGGGGCACCGCGCGCATCGATCCGGTCACGTCGAAGAGGACGGATATCGCCAGCGAGGCGGGGTGTTCGTCGGAGTCGCGGCTCTCGCGGGTGGTCAGGCCCTTCGGGTCGAGCGACGGGTGCGCCGTCCAGGTGTGGCGCGGGGACGCGGTGGTGACGCGGTCGCTGTAGTCGAAGGCGCTGGTGCCGGAGGCGGCGCGGTAGTGCGCCGCGGCGCCGTAGACGTCGGTGGACCAGGTTCCGGAGCCCATGGTGAATCCCCCTGAGGTGATGGGTGGCTGAGTGGTGGCGAGGTGGGCGGGGCGGGCCGCGTACGGGCGGGTGCCCCGCCGGTTCACGGTCGTTGCCGGGGCATCGTGAACGGGCGGAAGGTGCGGGGCCCGTAGAGGCGGTCGAGGAGTGCGTCGAGCTCGGCCAGCAGCTGCCAGGCGTCGTGCGGGCGGCGGGACTCGGACGGCAGCGTGCAGCCGCGCAGGAACGCCCTCATCGGCCTCGGGGCGCGCTCCCCCATGAGGGCGGCGATGGTGTGGGAGGCGAGGTGGATGTCGGTGGCCTCGGTCGCCGGGCGGCGGCCGGTGACCTCGGGCGGATAGGCGGCACGGTGGCGTTCGACGAGCGCCGGGACGCGGTCGCCGACGGCGGTGCTGTAGCACCAGTCGACGAGGACCAGGCCGTGCAGACCGGGGTGGATGAGGACGTGTTCGGGCAGTACGGCGCCGTGCACCCGGCCGGCCCGGTGCGCCCAGCCGAGGGCGACCAGGAGCCTGCGCCACATCCAGGCGGCGTCGCGCGGGTCGAGGCCGTCCGGGTGGGCGTCGCGGACCTCGGCGAGGGTGTGGAAGGCGCCCGTGGGCACCCGGTCGTCGAGCGGGACCAGGGCGTTGACGCGGCGTTCGGCGCCGGTGTCCGGATCGCGGTGGCGGAAGGACTCCAGCAGGCGCGGCGCATAGGCACGGTGCCGCCGCTCGCCGTGTCGCGCCAGCCGCTCCAGCGACCGGGCCTCCCGCTCCATGAGGTCGTTGTCGGTGACCGTACGCGGGATCTTCAGCAGTGCCCGGTGCCGGCTGCCGTTCTGCTCGTACGAGGCTTCGCGGAGCACCGCGAGGTCACCGGCGGCCAGGGTCGCGCCGAGGGTGTACGTACGGCGGCGGGTGGTCAGGGTCGGGCGGGCGGCGGCGGTGTACTGCTGCCAGAGGGCGCCCAGACGGGCGAACTCGGCCTCGGCGCGCCGCCGTTCGGCGAGGGGCGCGGTGTCGGGGTGCAGCAGCCGGGCGAAGGTGCGGTGGGTCCGGGCGGCTTCGGTGGCGTCGGCGGGGAAGAGGTCGGTGGGCCGGCGGGCCGCGGCCAGCGCGGTGCGGGCGGCGGCGCGGGTGCCCGGGGCGTCCACTGCCGTGGCGGTCATCGCACGCTCTCCTCCCGGTCGGGGCGCAGCAGCGCCGGGTGCAGCAGCCGGGCGTCGCCGGCGCGGTAGAGCCGGGCGCGCGGGCCGCCCCGGGCGCCGCCGCGGGCCGCCGTCGTGCCGGTGGATTCGACGAATCCGGGGACGGAGAGCACCTTGCGGTGGAAGTTCCCGGCGTGCAGCGGGCTGCCCCAGATGGATTCGTAGACGCCGCGGAGTTCGGCGATGGTGAATTCCTCATCGAGGAACGCGGTGGCCAGCGGGGTGTACTCGATCTTCGCGCGGGCCCGGTCGAGTCCGTCCGCGACGATCCGGGCGTGGTCGAAGGCGAGCGGCAGGAGGGCTCGCGGACCGGGCTGCGCCTCCCGCGCCGGGTCGTCCGCGGGCCGGGGCACGGCATCACCCCCGTCGATCCCGTGCCCCGGACCCTGTTCTGGGGGACGCCGCTCAGCCGCGTCCGGTTCGACGAAATCCTGCCCGGTCCTCCGTCCGGGCGGCATTTCCGCCCCGCGGGCGCCGTCCCGGCCGCCGAGATCCAGGTCGGCGACCGGGACCCAGGCCGCGGACGAGGCGTCGCCGCCGCCCCGGGCCTCGGGGAGGTCGGGGGCGAAGGCGAGGTAGGCGACGGTGACGACGGGCATCCGCGGGTCGCGCCCGGGATCGCCGTACGAACCGAGCTGTTCGAGGTGGACCCGCTCCAGCTGGCCGGCCTCCAGGCCGGTCTCCTCGGCGAGTTCGCGGGCGGCGGCCGCGTCGAGCGACTCCCGGCCGGCCCGGACGAAGCCGCCGGGCAGCGCCCAGGCGCCCTGGAAGGGCCGGCCGCCGCGCTCGACGAGCAGGGCGTGCAGGACGCCAGCGCGCAGCGTCAGGGCGACGATGTCGACGGTCACGGCGATGGCGGGGAACTCCCGCGGGTCGTAGGCCGCGAGGAACTCGCGCTCGCCGCCGTCCTGCGCGGCACTGCTCGCGTCGCCCTGCCGGTCCGTGTGCACGACCCGCCACCCCCACCATCATTCTCACTTTGAGTCTTTCTCGGAACGAGAAGAACATAGCACCGGGTATGGACGGCGTCCAGACGAAAGGGGATGCGGGTCAGGCAGGCGGGGACATGGGGCGCGACGGGCGGGAATGCGGTCGGCGTGGGCCGGGTGCGGGTTGATCGCCCGGCGGCCGTACCGGGGTTCCGCCCTCGGCGGCCGCGTGCCACACTCCTGACGTTCCGTCAGTTCTGTGATGTGGCTGTGGCGTGGCTGTTGGTGGGTCTGCGGTGGAGGAGGGGCTGTGGCACGTACGCGGAAGCCGGTGGTGCCGGGGTGGTTCGACCAGGACGCGACGGATTTCCGGCTGCTGGGGACCCGCTGCCGGGCCTGCGGGGCGGTGTTCTTCCCCCGTGAGGACACCTTCTGCCGCAACCCGGCGTGCGGGAGCGGGGAACTGGCGGAGGTGCCGCTGTCCCGGCGCGGCACGGTCTGGTCGTACACCGACGCCCGCTATCGCCCGCCCGCCCCCTACGTCTCCGACCCGGACGCCGCGTGGCAGCCGTACCTCCTGGTCGCGGTGGAACTGGCGGAGGAACGGATGGTGGTCCTCGGTCAGGCCGCGCCCGGCGTCCGCGCCGCGGATCTCACCGTGGGCGCGGAGGTCGAGCTGGTGCCGGGTGTGCTCCACGAGGACGAGGAGCACACCTGGACGACGTGGCAGTGGGCATTGGCGGCGGCGAGTGGGAGCGGGGGCGGGGGCAGGGATGGGGGCAGGGGTGGCGGCGGGGGTGAGAGCGGGGGGCGGGTGGAAACCTCGTCACTACACCCGCCCACCCCCCGAAGGGGGGTGGGCGGCGGGGAAAAAAATAGGGCCACGGATGGACGGCAGCTACACAGGAGCCCCAAAACCCCCGCACAC
Source organism: Streptomyces sp. NPDC058773 (assembly GCF_042746015.1). Classification (NCBI taxonomy): domain Bacteria; kingdom Bacillati; phylum Actinomycetota; class Actinomycetes; order Kitasatosporales; family Streptomycetaceae; genus Streptomyces; species Streptomyces sp. NPDC058773. The sequence continues at coordinate 36,443 of NZ_JBHYPE010000048.1, read as the reverse complement.
GGCGACGTGGCGGTCCTCGGCGCCGGCATGCACCCCTGGGGCAAATGGGGGCGCAGCTTCGTCGAGTACGGGACGAAGGCGGCCAGGGCGGCGCTCGCAGACGCCGGGCTCGACTGGCGCGCCGTGCAGAGTGTGGTCGGCGCGGACACGGTGCGCGGGGGCTACCCCGGCTATGTGGCGGGCGCGACCTTCGCCAAGGCGCTGGGCTGGCAGGGCGCCCGGGTGACCAGCGTCTACGCAGCCTGTGCGTCGGGCGCCCAGGCCATCGGGACCGCGCGGGCGCAGATCCTTTCGGGGCTGGCGGATGTGGCCCTGGTGGTGGGCGCCGACGCCGCGCCCAAGGGGTTCTTCGCCCCGGCGGGCGGTGAGCGGCCCGATGACCCGGACTGGCTGCGGTTCCGGGTGCTGGGGGCCACCAACCCGGCGTACTTCGGGCTGTACGCGCGCCGCCGGATGGCCCGGTACGGCGACACGGCCGACGACTTCGCACGGGTCAAGGTCAAGAACTCGGCGGCGGGCGCGGCCAATCCGTACGCCCGCTACCGCAAACAGGTCACCGCGCAGGAGGTCGCGGCGTCCGCCGTTGTTGCCGATCCGTTGCGGCTGCTGGACATCTGCGCCACCTCGGACGGCGCCGCCGCCCTCGTCCTGACCAGCATGGACTTCGCGCGCCGGCACGGCGCCACGGACCCGGTCCGGATCCGCGCGGTCTCCACGGCCACGCCGCACTATCCGCGCACGGTCCTGGACCTGCCGGACATCGCCACCGACTCGGCCGCGGCCGTGCCGGAACCGGAGACCGGCTTCCGGGCGTCGATCGCGCACACCGCCTACGAGGAGGCCGGGGTCGGCCCCGAGGACCTCTCGCTGGCCGAGGTCTACGACCTGTCCACCGCCCTGGAGTTGGAGTGGTACGAGGATCTGGGGCTGTGCGGCGCCGGTGAGGGGGCGAAGCTGCTGCGGGACGGTGCGACGGCGCTGGGCGGGCGGCTGCCGGTGAACGCCAGCGGCGGTCTGGCCTCCTTCGGCGAGGCGGTGCCGGCCCAGGCCATCGCTCAGGTCTGCGAACTGACCTGGCAGTTGCGGGGCCAGGCGGGCACGCGTCAGGTGCCGGGCGCCCGGGTCGGGGTGACCGCCAACCAGGGGCTGTTCGGGCACGGATCGGCCGTGATCGCGGTGCGGTGAGGACGGGAGCCTGCCGGGAAGGCGCGGCGGCGGCTCGACCCAGGACACCCGTCCAAGCCTCCGCCGACGGCCTCTCCCTCGAAACCCCTCCGGCAGATGGCGGCCCGCCCCCCCAACACCCTCTCCCGCACGCGACCTTGACGCCCCCTCACCACCGGTGAACACTTCCGGATGCCAGTCGGCATCGCCGTACTCAGGCACCCCGGCCGGGTGGCAGCGGCTGTCCGCTGCCCGCCGGTGGCACGCACCCTGCACGGAGGACCGGGGGACGTCCCCGGGCGAGGGCCAAGGAGCCGCCATGTATTCCAATGGGGACATCGTCGTCGGTGAAGTGATAGGCACCGCGATACTCATTCTCTTCGGTGCCGGCGTGTGCGCCGCCGTCACCCTGCACCACTCCAAGGCGAAGGGCGCCGGCTGGGTCGTGATCGCCTTCGGCTGGGGCATGGCTGTACTGGCCGGTGCCTACACCGCGGCGCCACTGTCCGGCGGGCATCTCAACCCCGCGGTGACGCTGGGCTCGGCGGTCGCGGGCGGCACCGAGTGGGCGAAGGTGCCGGTGTACGTCCTGGCGCAGATGGCCGGCGCGGTGATCGGGGCCGTGCTGGCCTGGGCGCTGTATTACGCGCAGTTCGCCGCCAACGCCGAACAGGGCAAGGCCCAGCCGACGCTGGGGATCTTCGCCACCGGTCCGGAGATCCGCAAACCGGCCGCCAACCTGGTGACCGAGATCATCGCCACCGTCGGGCTGGTGCTGCCGCTGCTGTTCTTCGGCCAGAACAAGGGAATCGGCATCGGCCAGGTCCCCGGCGCGCACGCGGGGATCTACGGCTCCGGGATCAATGTGCTGCTCGTCGCGCTGCTGGTGGTCGGCATCGGGCTGTCGCTGGGCGGGCCCACCGGCTACGCCATCAACCCCGCCCGTGACCTCGGGCCGCGACTGGCGCACGCCGTGCTGCCGATCCCCAACAAGGGTTCGTCCGACTGGGGTTACTCCTGGATTCCGGTGGCCGGTCCGCTGATCGGCGCGGTGCTGTCGGGGCTGGTCCACAACGCGGCGTTCTGACCCGGCCGGACCGCCGGGGCGAGGGCCACCGGGCTCACCCCGCGCCCCCACCCCGCACCCACTCACCAGGACTTCAGGAGGCGTGACGGCATGACGGAGCGAACCGGGAAGACCGAGAAGTACGTCGCCGCGATCGACCAGGGCACCACGTCGAGCCGCTGCATCATCTTCGACCACGGCGGCGCGATCGTCGCCGTCGACCAGCGCGAGCACCGGCAGATCTTCCCCAAGCCGGGCTGGGTGGAGCACGACGCCACCGAGATCTGGTCGAAGGTGCAGGCGGTGGTGGCGGGCGCGCTGACGAAGGCGGGGCTGCGCGCGGACCAGCTCAGTGCGCTGGGCATCACCAACCAGCGGGAGACCACGGTCCTGTGGGACCGGGCCACCGGCCGGCCGGTGCACCATGCGATCGTCTGGCAGGACACCCGTACCTCCCAGCTGTGCGCGGAGTTGGGCGGCGCGGACGGCCAGGACCGCTTCCGGGAGGCCACCGGACTGCCGCTGGCCAGCTACTTCTCCGGGCCCAAGGCTGCCTGGCTGCTGGACGAGGTGCCGGGACTGCGGGCCCGTGCCGAGCGCGGTGAGATCGCCTTCGGCACCATCGACTCCTGGCTGATCTGGAATCTGACCGGCGGCATCGACGGCGGGGTGCATGTCACGGACGTGACCAACGCGGGCCGCACGATGCTGATGAACCTCTCCACACTCCAGTGGGATCCGGCCATCCTGGCGGCGATGAGTGTGCCGGCCGCGATCCTGCCGGAGATCAAGTCGTCGGCCGAGGTGTACGGCACGGCCGTGGGGCAGCTGCACGGCGTGCCGGTGGCGTCCGCGCTCGGCGACCAGCAGGCGGCCGTCTTCGGCCAGACCTGCTACGGCGTCGGCGAGGCCAAGAACACCTACGGCACCGGCTCGTTCCTGCTGCTGAACACCGGCAACCGCCCGGTCCCGTCCAAGAGCGGGCTGCTGACGACGATGGGCTACCAGCTCGGCGGGGAGGCGCCGGTCTACTGCCTGGAGGGGTCGATCGCCATCACCGGCGCCCTGGTGCAGTGGTTCCGCGACCAGCTGGGGATCATCTCCTCGGCCGACGAGATCGAGGCGCTGGCGGCGAGCGTCCCGGACAACGGCGGGGCGTATGTCGTGCCGGCCTTCTCCGGTCTGTTCGCGCCGTATTGGCGCTCCGACGCCCGCGGTGTCATCACGGGGCTGACCGGCTTCGTCACCAAGGCGCATCTGGCCCGCGCCGTACTGGAGGCGACCAGCTGGCAGACCCGGGAGGTGGTGGACGCCATGTACCAGGACTCGGGGGTGCGGATCACCCAGCTGAAGGTCGACGGCGGAATGACCGCCAACCGGCTGCTGATGCAGCATCAGGCCGATGTGCTGGGGGTGCCGGTGATCCGCCCGGTGATCTCGGAGACCACCTGCCTGGGGGCGGCGTACGCGGCCGGTCTGGCGACCGGTGTCTGGGATGACCTGGACGAGCTGCGCGGCCACTGGCAGCGTGACACGGAGTGGACACCGCGGATGGACGGGCCGACCCGCGACCGCGAGTTCGCCAACTGGCGCAAGGCGGTGGAGCGGAGCTTCGGCTGGCTGGCCGAGGACGGTTCGGCGGGCGCGTAGCGCAGCGGCCGCGCGGACCGGCGGCCTCGTGGCTCAGCGGGGCGCGGACCGGGCGGCCGGTACCCCGGACGGCGGGGTACCGGCCGCCCTCCCCCACCCCGTCAGGGCAGCGCGGGCTCCCGCCGGCGGGCACCGGTCCGCATCGCGTGCTCGACCACCGAGATCAGTACATCCCGCGCGGAGTCCTTGACGCGGGCGTCGCACAGCACCACCGGCACCTGGGGGTCCAGGTCCAGGGCGTCCCGTACGGCCTGCGGCGGATAGCGGTCGGCGCCGTCGAAGCAGTTGACGGCGACGGTGAAGGGCAGTCCGCGGCGCTCGAAGTAGTCGATCGCGGAGAAGCTGTCCGCGAGCCGGCGGGTGTCGGCCAGCACCACCGCGCCGAGCGCTCCGCGCGCCAGCTCGTCCCACAGGAACCAGAAGCGGTCCTGCCCCGGGGTGCCGAAGAGATAGAGGACCAGCCCCTCGTTGACGGTGATCCGTCCGAAGTCCATCGCGACGGTGGTGGTCGTCTTGGCCTCCACCCCATCGAGGTGGTCGACCGGACGGCCCGCCTCGGTGAGCCGTTCCTCGGTACGCAGCGGTTTGATCTCACTGACGGCCCCGACCAGGGTGGTCTTGCCTACCCCGAAGCCGCCCGCGACCAGGATCTTGAGCGTCACCGGTTCGACGGCGGCGGACCGTCGGCGGCGATCGGAACGCCCGAAGGCCATGGGATTCTTCTCCTGAATTGCCGTGTATGCGGGTGGAGCTCACGCTTGGTACCCGAGCCTCGCGGCGCACGGGGCAGCAGGTGCAAGGGAACGGTACAACGTGCTCAGCACGGCGCCCACTTGAGATGTGTCACGCCGGGGAGCCGCCGCGGGGCAGAGGTCGCCAACCGGCCCAAATGGGCCGCGGGGGCGGCCGTTGACGGCGCTGCACCGGCTCCTCGTACGGTCCCGGTCCGGCTCGCCCGAGCGGTCAGCGCGGGTTGAGGACCCCCGGCCGGTCCAGCAGCCCCAGCAGGCTCACGAAGCTGGATTCGACGAAGGCGCAGAGTTCGTCGCGGGCGCCGGGCTCCTCGGCGGGCCAGTTGATGACCGCTTCCTCGGCGAACGCCATCCAGGCGCGGGAGGCCAGTTCGAGCCGTGGGGCGTCCGGCATGCCGAGCCGCCGCTGGCCGTCGCGCACCCGGCGGGCGAGGGTCTCGCGGGTCGCGCCGACGATCTCGGTGACGGCGGGGTGGCTGCCGGCGGCGCCCCGTACCAGGGCGAGATAGGCCTGACGGTGTTCCAGGACGTAGGCCACGAACCCGGCGATGAAGGCCCGCATCCAGGCGACCGGCTCCAGCGAGCCGTCCGGTTCCGTCGCGGCGGCGAAGCGGTCGCACGCGGCGCGGACCACCGCGCGGTAGAAGTCGCGCTTGGAGTCGAAGTAGTGGAAGAGCAGCCCGCGGGAGATGCCGGCCCGGCGGGCGACCTCGTCGGTGGACAGCTCGTCCAGGGAGCGGTCGGCGAGCATCTCCAGACCGATCCCGACCAGTTGCTCCCTGCGCTGGTCGGGGGTGAGGCGGGTGGTTCGCTTGCCGGACATGCCCGCAGTTTACGGTGGCGGCGGCCGGGACGGCCGCGGTGTCCCCGCCCGGCCCGCCGCGGTGTCAGACGTACTGTCCGAGGTGCTCCAGGACCGGCGGGGTGACGAGGGCGGGGACCTCTTCGGGAAGCCAGTGGCTGGCCCCTTCGAGCGCTTCGAAGCGGTACGGGCCGTCCACCCACTCGCCGGTCGACTCGGCCGCGCCGCGGCCCAGGGCGACGTCCTCGCTGCCCCACAGGAAGAGGGTGGGGACGGCGATCCGGCCGGCCGGTACGGAGATGACCGACTCGGGGGCGCGGTACCAGTTCAGCGTGGCGGTGAGCGCGCCCGGCGCGGAGAGCCGGCGGACGTTGTCGTCCGCCAGGGCCGCGGGGACCTTGCCGCCGTACGCGGCGCGCAGCCGGGCGGCGCCGTCGGCGAGCAGGGCGGCCTCCGCGGCACCGTCGTCGCGGCGGAAGAAGCGGACGTAGTCGAGCATGTGGTGCTGGACGGTGTCCTCGGCGGCGGCGCGGTTGAGTGCGTCCGGGTGCGGAGTGGCCAGTACGGTCAGGGACTTCAGCCGCTCGGGGTGGGCGCCGGCCACCGCCCAGGCGACCATGCCGCCCCAGTCGTGCGAGACCAGGTGGAAGCGGTCCGCGCCCTGGGAGTCGGCGAAGGCGAGGGCGTCGGCGACGAGTTCGGGCACCGCGTAGTCGGCGATCCGGGGCGGGCGGGCGCGCGGCGAGTAGCCTCGCTGGTCGACGGCGACGGCGCGGTAGCCGGCCGCGCCCAGGGCGGTGAGCACCGCGCTCCAGGAGTCGGCGAATTCGGGCCAGCCGTGCAGCAGCAGCACGAACTCCCCGTCGGCGGGCCCGCAGGCCAGGGCGTCGTAGGTGTGCGGGCCGACCTGGATCTCCAGGCGGTCGAAGGGTGCCGGGGTCGTGTCCGGGGCCATGGCGGCGGATCTCCTTCCGTTGACAAATGCTCAGCAGGCACCGTAGCGCGCCTGTTAAGCGTCGCTCAACAAGTCCGTTCCCCCATGGCCGGAGGCCGGGCGCCGCTCCCCCCGGCCCGCGGCCCGACCGCCAAGACCCCACCCGTCGGCGGTAATCTGAAACCCAGCAGGGAGTCGCCGTACCCGGGGGGCCGATCCGGAGCGGAAGTGCTGGATGGATCAACGCCACACCACCCCGACCCCGCCACCTGACGAGCTGCTGCGCCGCCTGGGCCACCTCACCGGCCAGGTGATGGCACGGATCAAGCTGCAGCAGGCACGGGTGGCGCTGGCCGTCGAACTGCAGCGGCACATGCTCCCGCCCGAGCTGCCGGGGTTGCCCGGACTGCAGACCGCGGCCCGCTACGTACCGGCCCAGACAGGCCTGGACATCGGGGGCGACTGGTACGACGCCTTTCCGCTGCCGGACGGCTCGCTCGGCTTCGCCATCGGGGACGTCCAGGGGCATGACGTCGAGGCCGCCGCCTTCATGGGCATGGTCCGCACCGGACTGCGCGCCATCGCGGGCGCCACCACGGACCCCGGCGACGTGCTGAGCAGGGTCAACGACCTGCTGGTGTCGATGAGCTCCGATCTGCTGACGACCTGCACCTTTCTGCGCTTCGACCCGGCCGCCGGGGAGCTGGCCGACGCCCGCGCCGGGCACGTCCCGGCGATCTGGGGCACCGCCGAGGGCGCGCAGGTGCTCCAGGACCCGGGAGGACTGCCGCTGGGCCTGTTTCCTGACGGGCTGTACCCGGTCACCCGCCGCCGGCTGTCCCGGGCGGGCGCCTTCGTCCTGATCACCGACGGGGTGGTGGAAGGGCCGACGTATCCGATCGAGAAGGGGCTGGCGCGGGTGGCCGCACTGGTCGGCGCGGCGTACGACGCGGACGCCGACGAGCTGGCCGCCGAGGTGATCGGGGTGGCCGATCTGACCGGGCACCGCGATGACGCCGCCGTGCTCGTCCTCCGCCACAGCGGCGGCCCCTACACCTAGGAACCTGCCGCCGGACGGAGCCGGCCCGGCGGCACGGCAACGAGTGGAGGCTCTGGTGAGGCGCACGGAGTGGCTCAGGCGCCATGGGCCCACCGCCGGGTGGATTTTCGGCGTCGCCGCCGTCTACTACGGCAGCGCCGAGCTCGGGCTGCTCCAGGAACTGGTCCGCGGACAGGTCACCCCGCTGTGGCCGCCGACCGGTATCGCACTGACCGCGCTGCTGCTGTTGGGGCCGCGCATCTGGCCGGGGATCACCCTGGGCGCGTTCCTGGTCAATGTGTCGCTGGGGCCGTCGGCGGCCGTGGTGCTCGCGATCGTCGCGGGCAACACCCTCGGTCCGCTGCTCTCCTACCGGCTGCTCCGCCGTGCCGGGTTCCGCGTGGAATTGGACCGGCTGCGGGACGCCGTCGCGCTGGTGTTCCTCGGCGCGCTGACCGGGATGCTGGTGAGCGCGACCATCGGCAGCGGCGCCCTGGTGCTCTCGGGGGCGCTGCCGGCGGGAGAGTTCTGGCCGACGTGGGCGGTGTGGTGGACCGGCGACGCGATGGGCGTGCTGGTGATCACGCCGGTGCTGCTGCTCCTCAGCGCGGCCCGTCGGCCGGAGCGGGCCCGGATCCGTCCGCTCCGGTGGCTGGAGGCGACGCTGCTGGTGGCCTGTACCTGCGCGATCACGCTGCTGGCCGTGAGCAGCCCGGTGAACCTGCTCTACCTCGTCTCACCGTGTCTGATCTGGGCCGCTTTCCGCTTCCAGCGGGCGGGCGCCGCTCCGTGTGCGCTGCTCGTCTCCACCATCGCGATCATCGCGACCGCCGAGGGATGGGGACCGTTCGCCGGGCACGAACTGCTCACGAACATGGCCACCCTGCAGGCCTTCAACGGGATCACCGCGCTGACCGCGCTGCTGCTCGCGGCGGTCGTCACCGAGCGGCGCAACACCCATGAGGAGATCCGCCGGGTCTGCGCACAGCTGGCGGAGGCGATCTCCCGGCTGGATCCGGGCGCCGCCGTCGAGCAGTGGCCGCCGCCGCGGAAGCAGAAACCGGACGGCGGCGGCTGAGCGCGGCGGATCACAGCGCGCGCAGGCCGTCGATCACCTCACGCAGCACCTTCTCGTCGGGCAGCTCGGCCGGCGGCACCGGCCTGCTGACATGGACCAGTCCGGCGTCGAGCAGATCCCCGATCAGGACCCGTACGACGCCGACCGGCAGGTCGAGTTCGGTCGCCAGCTCGGCGACGGACAGCGGCTCCTCCCGGCACAGCGCGACGATGTCGACATGTTCCGGCGAGAGCATCTGGTCGTCGACCGAGTCGTCCGCGCGGCTCTCGGCGATCACCAGCGCGATCAGGTCGAGGCGCCCCTCCGCCGCCGTACGGGTGCGCCCGCGCGTCATCGCGTACGGCCGGACGACCGGGCCCGCGTCGTCGTCGTACCAGCGGCCCGCTTCCCGTCGCCGCGCCGGCCGGCCGTCCTGCTCGCTCATGCCGCGACCTCGCTGCGCCCGGCCCCGCACGCGCGGGGCGCGCACCGCTGCACCACGCGCTCGCCGCCCTCGCTCATGGCATCACCCTCGTCGTGCTCAGGGGGTCAGGCCGGACCGGGGCGCGGTGCCCAGGTGCGCGCCCACGCGCTTGACCAGCAGCGTCATCTCGTAGGCGATCAGCCCGACATCGGAGTCCGCATCGGCCAGCACCGCCAGGCAGCTGCCGTCGCCGGCCGCGCTGACGAAGAGGAACGCGTCGTCCAGCTCGACCATGGTCTGCCGGACCTGGCCCGCGTCGAAGTGCCGGCCGACGCCCTTGGCCAGGCTGTGGAAGCCGGAGGCGACCGCGGCCAGGTGCTCGCCGTCCTCGCGGGTCAGGTCCTTCGAGGCGCCGGTGGCCAGCCCGTCGCTGGAGAGGACGAGTGCCTTGCGGATGGAGCCGACCCGCTCGACCAGTTCGTCCAGGAGCCAGTTCAGCTCACCGGATCCCTTCGCCGAGACCGATGCGGTGGAAGCTGCTGCCTGCGGTGCGGTCATGGACCGTCCCCTCCCGATGTGGTTCCTGGTGCTGTGCTGCCCGTGGCGTTGCCGTCCTGTGCGGCGCTGTCACGGGTGTCCGGGCCTGTGGCGTCCGGGCCTGTGGGGTCCGCGGCCGGGTCCTCGCCCCGCGGTGGCGCGCCGTTCTCGCGCGGGTCCTCGCCGTTGTCGCGCCGGCCGCGCTGCCAGCCGCGCTGGAGCGAGGCCATCCGGGCGCGTACCGCCTCGGCGTCCCGGTCGTCCGCGGCCGGCGCCGAGGGGGTCCGCCGCGCCTCGGCCGGCTCGGCGGGGTCGGGCCTGAGCTGCGGCGCCAGGCTGGCCTGCCGCACCCGGCGGGGCAGTCCGGTGGCCGTGGTCGCCGCGGGCGGGTCCGTCGTGCCGGCGGGCTGCGGAGCGTCCGGCGCCCGGTCCTGCGGTGCGTCGGACGAGGACGGACGGTCGGCGGGACGGCCGGAGCCGGAGCCCCCGGAGCCGGCCTCCGCGGAGCCGGAACCCTCGGCGGCGGAGCCCTCGGTGCCGGGACGCCCGGTGCTGCGCTTGCGCGGTGCCTCGCGGTCGTCGACCGTCCGGCCGTGGTCGGAGACCAGCACCGGCGGGCGGCGGCGGCGCGGCAGCGGTGCCGGCCCGCCGGGCGCCTGGTCCCGGGTCTGCTGGTGCTGCTCGTCCGCCGGCACGGGGGCGATGCTGCGCGGCGCGGAGGCCGGACCGGCGGGCCCGCTCGCGTCGCGGCCGCGTTCCCGCTTGCGGAAGAGCGCGTCCTCGTCGTCGGTGCCCAGCTCGTCCGGGCCGAGCGGCGCCTCCAGTTCGACCGGGCCGTCGATGACGGCCGGCTCCCGCTCCCGCTCGGGCCGCGGCACCGGCAGCTGCGCCAGCGCGGCCAACTTGCCCGCCGCGTGCTCCAGTTCGTTGCCCACGGAGGCGCCGGGGCCCGGTTCGTCGTCCTCCCGGGCGCCGTCGGCGGTCTCGGTGAGGAGCGTGCCGGGGACGAAGACCACGGCGGTGGTGCCGCCGTACGGCGAGGGCTGGAGGGAGACCCGTACGTCCTGCCGCTGGGCGAGCCGGCTGACCACGAACAGGCCGAGCCGGTCGGTGTCGGACAGCTCGAACTCGGGGGTCTCGGCGAGCCGGAGGTTGGCCTCCAGCAGCAGGTCCGGCGCCATGCCCAGACCGCGGTCGTGGATCTCCAGGGTGTAGCCGTTGGCGACCCGCTCGCCGAGCACCTGGACGGCGGTGTGCGGCGGGGAGAAGACCGTGGCGTTCTCCAGGAGTTCGGCGATCAGATGGGTGAGGTCGGACACCGCGGGTCCGTCCACCGCGAGCCGCGGCATCCGGCGTACCTCGATCCGCTCGTAGTCCTCGACCTCGGCGACCGCCGCGCGCACCACGTCCATCAGCTGGATCGGTTTGCGCCACTGCCGGGAGGGGGCCGCGCCGGAGAGGATGACCAGGCCCTCGGCGTGCCGCCGCATACGGGTGGTCAGATGGTCGATGCGGAAGAGGTCGGCGAGTTCGTCGGTGTTCTCGGTGCGCCGTTCCATGGCGTCCAGCAGGGTCAGCTGACGGTGCAGCAGGACCTGGCTGCGACGGGCGAGGTTGACGAACACATCGGCGACGCCACGGCGCATTTCGGCCTGCTTGACGGCGGCCTCGATCGCGGCCCGCTGAAGGGTGTTGAGCGCCTGGCCGACCTGGCCGGTCTCGTCCTGGCCGAAGACCAGCCGGGGCGCCTCGGTCTCCACGTCGATCTGCTCGCCCGCCGCCAGCCGGCGCATGACGCTCGGCAGCCGGACGCCGGAGACGTCATGGGCGGCCTTGCGCAGCCGGACCAGGTCGCGCACATGGCGGCGGCCGATCCGGAACGAGACGATGATCGAGACCAGCAGCGCGATGAAGCCGAGGACACCGGCGATGGCGGCCTTGAGCAGGATGTTCGTGGCGACCGGGGCGACCCGCTCCTGGTAGCGGTCGGCGGCGGCCTTGCCCATCCGCTGGAGGTCGCCGAGGACCTTCTTCGCCGCGGTGTTCCAGCGCTCGGCGTTGACCCTCCGCGGCCCGTCCTCGGCGCCGGCGGCGATCACCCGGTCCTCGTAGGAGGTCAGTTCGCGGGCCTTCGCGGAGTGCCAGTAGTCCTGGTAGAGGGCACGGTCCTTGGCGGGCAGCGCGGACAGGCCGGTTTCGTAGAGGACCCGGCGCTCGGCGACGTGGTCGGACAGCGTCCGCAGATCGCGTTTGCTCATGGTGCCGGAGACCAGCACCGCGGACATCAGCGCGTCCTCGCGGGCGACGGCCTCCCGGGCGCGGGTGATGATGACCAGCGCCCGGCCCTGCTTGTCCATCTCCACGTTCTCCAGGGCGTGGAGCGCGGACAGGAAGTCATAACTGGGATCGACCAGGGAGTTGTAGCCCTCCATGGCCTCGTCACGGGAGAGGGTGTTGTCCTCGACCTGGGTGCGCAGCGAACCGAGTCCGGACAGGCCCTTGAGGATGCCGCGCATCCGGGTGCCGGCATCGCCGGCCAGGCCCTCGCGGATGTCGCGGGTGCCGGCGTCGCTGCGGAGCCGGGTGACGGCCTCGTCGGTGTCCCGGGTCCGGGCGCGCAGCTCGCCGAGCGCGTCGGCGCCGCGCCGGTCGGCGAGGTAGAGCAGGCTCTGCCGGCGCTCGGCCTGCAGGGCCTGGACGACGCCCTCGACCGGATACCCCAGTTTCTGGACGACGTTGCCGACGTCCAGCAGCTGGTTGGCCTCGCGCCCGGTGAGGTAGGTCATGAACGCCCACATGGACGTCAGGGACACCAACGGTACGAGCAGCAACGCCACGATCTTCCGGCGGACCGACTTCCCGCGAAAGCGCATGGCCTCCCCAACGTCAACCCCGGCGCACGGGGGTGGTGTTCCGTCAACAAACGGCGCGAGCCTACTACTGTCGGGGGACCGAGCCGAAGGCCCGCCCGCAGGTCGGGGCAGGCGGCCGGGGAGGGATCGTCACGAGTTGTCCGTCGATTCCCGGACAACCCACCCGTGTTTCCCGGACCCTCACCTGCCCTCGGTGTCCGGAGGTAAGCCGGTCGGTTGGCCGGTTTTTGCTCTACCCCGGGTAACCCGGTGCGCGTCCGGTACGTGACCATGGGAAGGGACGGGGTGCGGCCCAGGGCGGGTACCGGTGAATTCCGGGCAGCCGCCGGGGAACCGGACACGTGGGGCGAGTGCGGGGAGAGTGACGCGGTCATGGACACCGGCAGAAGGCCGTTGTGGCGGGAGGAGCCGGCGGGCCGGCGCCGGATGGCGGAGCCGGTGCGCACCGCCGCCGTGCGCGCCGTGATCATCGTGGCGCTCACCCTGATCCAGGCGATGGTGGCGTTCCTGTGCACCCTGGCGGGCTCCTGGATGGCGTTTCCCGCGGTGCTGAGCACGGTCGCCAGCACGGTGGTCGCCACCTGGGGAGTGCTGGACGTCTGGGTGACCCGGCAGGTATGGGTGCAGCGCAACGGGGTGCAGTCGCAGCCGAGCAGTACGGCCCGGGAGCTGCGCCGCGAGCGGCGGCAGGCGCGGCGGCAGCAGCGCCGCGAGGAACGGGGCACGTCGGGGGCCGATCGCGCGGCCGCGTGACCGACCGGCCTTTTTACGCCACGGCCTCTTCCCGTACGGCGGGCCGCACATGAATGATGCCGTCCAGGACGTCGACCTGGTGTGCGCGCACCGGCCGGCGGGCGGGCAGACAGGCCGGGGCTCCGGTGCGCAGGTCGAACAGGGCCGCATGCAGCGGGCATTCGACGAAACAGCCCTCGACCCAGCCCTCGGAGAGCGAGGCGTCCTGGTGACTGCAGGTGTCGTCGACGGCGTAGTAGCCGCCCTCGGCATGGAAGACCGCGATGGCCGGCGTGGCGTCGTCGATCTCGATCCGGAGGGCCTCACCCTCGGGCAGGTCCTCGATACGGCAGACGGGAATCATCTGGTCCCCCTCGCGACTGATCGGTATCGTGTGTTCTGAATAACGCATCGGAAAGCGCGATGCGCAACAGAATCCAAGCCGGGGCAGCGGGCCGTCAAGGGCTTCCCGGCGGTTGTCCTCAGACGCGCCCCGCGGGGCCACCGGGTGGTGAGACGAAGACCCATGTCGAACACGAGCGATGCGGCGGACGACCGGTCCGAGGAACGGCGCGGCGGCGCGGGGTCCGTCCAGTCCGTGGACCGCGCGGTGAGCGTGCTGGAGATCCTGGCCAAGCTGGGCGAGGCCGGGGTGACCGAGATCTCCGAGGAGCTGGGCGTCCACAAGTCGACCGCGTTCCGCATCCTCGGGGTGCTGGAGAACCGCGGGCTGGTGGAGCAGGAGCGGGAGCGCGGGAAGTACTACCTGGGCGCCGGGGTGCTGCGGCTGGCGGGTGCCGCGGCGATCCGGCTGGACATCTCGCAGGAGGGCCAGCCGGTGTGCCGGGCGCTCGCCGAGGACACCGGGGAGACCGCCAACATCGCGGTACTGGACGGCGATGCGGCGGTCAACATCATGCAGGCCAGGGGCTCGGCCGCGGTCACCGCGTACAACTGGCTGGGCCGCCGGACCCCGCTGCACGCCACCGCCAGCGGCAAGGTCCTGCTGGCGCATCTGCCGGCCCCGCGCCGGGAGACCCTGGTGACCCGCAAGCTGCCGCGGTTCACCGAGCACACCCTGACCACGGCGGCCGGTCTGCGCGAGCAGCTTGCCGCCGCGCTGGACGACGGGTTCGCCTGCACCAGCGAGGAGTTGGAGATCGGGCTGAACGCGGTGGCGGCGCCGGTACGGGCCCATGACGGCGCGGTGATCGGCGCGATCGGCGTCTCCGGTCCGGCATACCGGATGGAGCGTCAGCTGCTGCCGGAGCTCGCGGAGCGGGCGGCGAAGGCGGCCGCCGATCTCTCCCGTCTGATGGGGTACGCGGGGTGAGCGGGGTAGCGAAAAATCCCCCCTTGACGTACGCCTGACGGACTTCCAGCATGTCTCCTATAGCGCAACCAAGCGCACTATAGGCAACACGGCGACAGCGGTGGCCCCTTCCTCCGCCGCTGCGCCTTCCCCGCACAGCGCACCACTCCACCCCCCACGGCATCCGTGCCACCTCACGCGTGCTACCCGCCCTGCCGCCGCCGCAGGCGCTGTTTTAGGAGTGAGACATGCCGCACGAAGCCCGCGCCGTCGTCGCCCTCAAGAAGGGCGCCCCCGTCGAGGTGCTGCCGATCCTCGTGCCCGATCCCGGTCCGGGCGAGGTGCTCGTGGCCGTCCAGGCCTGCGGGGTGTGCCACACCGACCTGCACTATCGCGACGGCGCGATCGGCGATGCCTACCCCTATCTGCTCGGCCACGAGGCCGCCGGTGTCATCGAGGCCGTCGGCCCCGGCGTCACCGAACTGGCGCCCGGCGACTACGTGGTGCTCGCCTGGCGTGCGCCCTGCGGACAGTGCCGCGCCTGCCGTCGCGCCCGGCCCTGGTACTGCTTCGACTCCCGCAACGCCGTCCAGCCGATGACCCTGGCTGGGGGCACCCGGACGGAGTCTGGGGGAGGAACCGAGCTGACCGCTGCCCTCGGTATCGGCGCCTTCGCCGAGAAGACACTGGTCGCCGCCGGACAGGCGGTCAAGGTCGATCCGTCGGCGCGCCCGGAGGCCGCGGGGCTGATCGGCTGCGGGGTGATGGCCGGGTACGGCGCGGCGGTGCACACCGGCGGGGTGGGCAGCGGGGACACCGTCGCCGTCATCGGCTGCGGCGGGGTCGGCAACGCCGCCATCGCGGGCGCCTCCCGGGCCGGCGCGCGGCGCGTCATCGCGGTGGATCTGGACGACGGCAAGCTCGACGCCGCCGAGCGGTTCGGCGCCACCGACACCGTCAACTCCCGTGGTACGGACCCCGTCGAGGCGGTCCGGGCGCTGACCGGCGGGCACGGCGCGGATGTCGTGATCGACGCGGTGGGCCGCCCCGAGACCTACCGGCAGGCCTTCTACATGCGGGACCTGGCCGGCACGCTCGTCCAGGTCGGCGTCCCCGACCCCGACATGCGCATCGAGCTGCCGCTCCTCGACCTCTTCGCGCGCGGCGGCGCCCTGAAGTCCTCCTGGTACGGCGACTGCCTGCCCAGCCGCGACTTCCCCGTCCTGATCGATCTGTTCCTGAGCGGCAAGCTCGACCTGGAGCGGTTCATCAGCGAGACCATCGCGCTCGACGACATCGAACCGGCCTTCGCCAAGATGCAGCGCGGGGAGGTCCTGCGGTCGGTGGTGGTGGTCTGACCGCCCACAGCCCTCCCACGCCGCCGGTCAGCCGCCGGCCGGGTCCGCCGGCTCCTCAAGGGCCGACTCCTCAGGAGCCGGCTCCTCCGGGCGGCGGTACATCCGCGTCGCCGTGATCTGCCCGTGCACCGCCTCGCCGGACGGGTCCGGCTGCGGCAGCCCCGGCCGCAGATGCTCCTCGACGCTGATGTACTTCAGCCCGGCCCGCAGGTCCGCGTCATTGCGCAGCCGGATGACCAGCGGGAACTCCGCGAGCGCGGTGGTGTCGAACAGGCCGGTGGTGTACAGCAGCTGGACGCCCAGCGCATCGGCGACGGCGCGCTGCAGCTCCAGCAGATAGGTGGCGTTGGCGCGGCCGATGGGGTTGTCCAGGAAGAGCGTGCCCGCGTGCCGCTGCTTGTCGCGGCCCCGGTCGTTGCTGCGCAGCGCGGCCATCGTGCAGTACAGCGCGATGGCCGCGGTCAGCAGCTGGCCGCCGGAGAACACATCGCCCATCTGCCCGACCGGCACCCGCTCGGCGCGCAGCACCGCGTCCGGCTTGAGGATCTCCACGGCCACGCCGCGCGGCAGCAGCGCCGCGCTGACCCCGCGCAGCAGCAGGGACATCCCGTCCCGCCGCAGATCGCTGTTCTTCTTCACGGCCGCGCGGGTCGCCTCGTCGATCACCTCGCCCAGCCGCTCGGTGAGCGTGGCCTGGTCGGGGTCCTCGAAGCGGATCCGCAGGAACTCCTGGCCGGACCACTCCCCCAGCCCCTCGGGCAGCCGCGACAGCCGCTGGGCGGAGCGCAGCGTGGTCAACGAGGACTCGACCAGGCCGCGGAGCCGGTCGACGATGGAGTCGCGGTTGCGCTCCAGCTGCTCCAGCTCGTCGGTGAGCACCCGCAGCCGGGGGGCGAAGGCCTCCGCCCACTTGGCGGCGTGGTCCGGGAGGGCCGCCGCGGGCAGTTCGCGGATCTGCTGCCGGGCGGGGGTGCGGACCTGTTCGTAGCGGGTGGAGTTGGCGTGCCGTACGAGGATGTCGCTCGCCTCGCGCACCGCGGACTCGGCGGTGGACAGATCGGCGGCGCAGCCGCGCAGCGAGCGGCGGGACTCGGCGGCGGCCTGCCGGGCGTCCGCCAGCCGGCCCGCGTACGGCTCGACCGGGCTGTCCGCCGCGTCCTCCGCGTCCTGGTTGTCCCGGAGCAGATCGCGCAGCAGGGCGGCGGTCTCGTCGAAGCCGCCGGCCGCGTCCTCTGCGGCGCGGTGGCCGCGCAGCAGCTCCTCGTGCCGGTCCCGGGCGTTGGTCAACGCCTCGGTGGCGGTGGTGAGTTCGCCCGCCGCGGCGCGCAGCAGCTCCTTGGCGCGGTCGGCGTCGGCGGGCACCAGGTCCTCGGGCAGCTCGGTGTGCGCCTCACCGTCCGTGGGGGCCAGTCGCTCGGCCTCACCGCGCAGCCGGCCGAGCTGTTCACTGGCGGCCGAGGCGCGGGTCTCCAGCATGTGCACCAGCGATTCGGCGCGGGCGGCGGCGGCCTGCCGGGAGGGGCCGTCGGCGGCGTCCGGGCTCTCCAGGAGGGCCTCCGCGCGGGTGCGGACCTTGTTGGTGAGGCGGTTCAACTCGGCCAGGGCGGCGCTCTCGTCGCCCTCGGCGCGAGCCTGCTCGGCGCGCAGATCGGCGCCGACACCGACCTTCTCGTACAGCTGGGAGGCGGCGCGGTAGGCCTCGCGCAGTGCGGGCAGGGACGTGCTCGCGCCCTCGGGGGCCTCCCCCAGGTCGTCCGGGACACCGGCGATCTCGGCCCGCTCGGCGCGCAGCGCACGGGCGGTGCGACGGGCGTCGTCGGCGGCGCGCTGCGCGGCCCGGCGGTCCTCGTCGGCGGCCCGCGCGCGGTCCACGCACTCCTCGGCGCGGGCCTCGAACTCGGCGCCCTCGTCGGCGAGTTCCCGCAGCCGGGACTGCCAGGAGGCGCGCTCGCGCAGCCGGTGGGCCAGTCCGGCCAGCAGGTCGGCGGCGCGGCGGGCGCGCTGTGCCGTCTCCTGGCGATCGTCGCGCTCCCGGGTGGCCTCGGCCGCGCTCTCGTCGAGCTCGGCGCGCGCCGCGCGGGCCTCGGCCAGCTCCGCGGCCGCCTCCTCCGCGGCGGTCCGGGTCTCCGCCGCGGCGGCGGCCAGCTCCGCGAGGCGACCGGCCGGGCAGCCGGTACGCCACGAGCCGAGCCGGGCGGCCAGCGCACGGTCCCCGGCGAGCCGGGCGGCCAGCGCCCGGATCTCCTCGTCCCGCTCTATGGCGCGCGCCCGCAGCGCCTGGCGCTCCTCGTCGGCGGCGGATTCGTCGTGCATCGCGGGGTTCGGCGGTACGAGGAAAACGCCGTAGGCGCCGGATTCCCGCTCGTCGGGAGCGGGGGTGGGGGCGAGCAGCGCGGCGGCGGTGCCGACCGCGACGGCCGAGCGGGGCAGCAGCGCGGCCTGGGCGAGCACCTCGCGGGCCCGCGCATGGGTGTCCGGGTCCGTGATGATCACGCCGTCGACCAGCTCGGGGCGGGCGGCGAGCACCCGGGTGTGGTCTGCGGGGTCGACGGACTGGGCGAGGTAGCGCCAGCCCGGCAGCGCGGGGACGCCGTGCTCGCCGAGGTACTCCACGGCGGCCAGCACATCGGGCCCCGGGGGCAGCAGACCGCCGTCGCCCAGCGCGCCGAGGATGCGGGAGTCGTCGGCGGCGGCCGTGCGCAGGTCGAACAGCTGCCGCTCGGCGCCGGCGACGCCCTCCTCCAGCAGCTCGCGCAGCCCGTCGGCGTTGCGGTCCAGCTCCTCGGCGGTGAGCGGGCCGGCGGCCGGACGGCGCGGAGTTCCCTGCTCCGTACCGGACACGGCCGTACGCGGACCGGGCACGCCGGGGGACGCGGCCTCGGACTGCGGCAGTCCGAGGAGGTCGGCGAGCCGCTGCTCGGCGCCGATGGACTCGGCGGCCCGGCGCTCGGCCTCGTAGGCGCGCCCGGCCGCCTCGGCGGCGTCCTCGGCGCGGGCCGCGGAGAGTTCGGCGGCGGAGTGCCGGGCGGTGGCCTCGCGGGCGCGGTCGGTGGCCTGCCGGGCCGCTTCCCGGGCCGAGTCCCAGGCCTCGACGGCGGTCTTCTCGGCGTCCGAGGCGGCGAGCGCGGCACGGGCCGGGTCGGCGTCGGGGGCACTGTCGTCCAGCCAGCCCGCCCGGACGGCCTCGGCGGTCTCCTCGGCGACCTCGGCGAGCCGCTGCTTGAGGTGTTCGGCCTCGCTGCGGGCGCGCTGGGCGTGGGTGGCGGCGGTGGTGGCGTCGCGGTGCGCCGATTCACCCGCCTCCTGGAGGGCGGCGGAGCGTTCCTCCTCCTCGTTGGCGACCCGCTCACCGGCCTCGGCCGCCGCGTGCAGTGCGCGGACGAGGTCGGCGGCGGCGGTGGCACGGGCGGCGAGCGCGGGCGCGGCGTCCCGCTCGGCCTCGCGGATGGCGGCGGCGACCCGGGCCGAGCGGTCCGCGGCGGCGCGGTGCCGCAGCGCGGTCTCGGCGGCCTGCCAGGCGCTGTGCAGTGTGCGGGCGTCGTTGAGTTCGCGGCGCTGGGCGGCGGCGCCCTTCTCGGCGGCGGCCAGCGCCAGCGAGGCGTGCCGGTAGGCGAGTTCGGCGGAGACCAGGGAGCGGCGGTCGCGGACCTGCTCGGCGTCGGTGACGCGGTGCGCCGCGGCGGCGACCTGCTCGGCCAGCTCGGCGGCGCGGCCGCGCTCCTCCGTGCCGCGGGCGTGCAGCCGCTGGGCGAGGGCGCGGGTGCGGCGCTCGGCTCCGGCGTGCACCTCGCGGGCGCGTTCACGCTGTTCGGCGGCGTCGGCGATGCGGGAGAGCAGGTCGAGGGAGCCGGCCGTGAAGTCCCGTTCGGCGGTGAGCTCGGCGCGCCGGCCGAGCTTGTGGGCGAAGCCGTGCACGAGGTCGGCGAGGCCGTCGGTGTCGCGGGTGTCCGTGACGGCGCGCAGCAGCAGGTCGGTGAAGTCCGAGTCGTTCTTCACCGCGAACAGGCCGGCCGCCTCGCCCTCGTCGGCGTTCATCTCCCGCTGGTAGCGGAAGAGTTCCGGGTCCAGGCCCAGTTCGCCGAGGTGTTCGTTCCAGCGCTCGTGGATCTCCTCCCAGACGACATCCAGGTTGGGGTAGTTCTTCCCCGCCTCGGTGAGGATGTCGCGGAAGCCCTTCATCGTGCGGCGCCGGCCCTGGGCGCCGGAGCTGCCCTCACCGTTCTCCTGGCGGGGGCGGACGACGGTGGCCTCGGCGACGGGGAGGGAGTCCAGGCTCATCCCGGGTCCGGGCCGGAAGCTGTACCAGGCCTCGGCGAACTTCCGCGGGTCGTTGGAGACCTGCCGCCCACGCCACTCGCTGACCTTGCCGACGACCACGCTCTCGCCGGTGACCACGTGCTGCCACTCCAGGGCGACATGGCCGCAGTCGTCGGCGAGCAGGAACTTGCGCAGCACGCCGGAGCTGGCGCCGCCGAGGGTGTTGCGGTGGCCGGGCAGCATCACCGAGAAGATCAGCTTGAGCAGGACGGACTTGCCGCCGCCGTTCTCCAGGAAGAGCACGCCCGCGGGCGCCGGGCGGCGCGGCGGGCCCACCGGTTCGTCCTCGAAGAAGTCCGCCTGGGCCGGGGCCGGTTGGGGTACGGGCGCACCGACTCCGCGCAGGTCCAGCACGGTGTCGGCATAGCGCGCACCGGCGGGCCCGATGGAGTAGAGGCGGACCCGGGACAGCTCGTACATGGCGGACTCTCGTTGTCGTGTCGGGAAGGGGTGGCGGCGGACGCCACCGGGTGGTCAGCGGTCGGGGGCGGTCAGCCCGAGTGGAAGGGCAGTCCGGCGTCCGCGACGAGGTCGAGGGCGTCGGTGTCCTCGCCCGGCAGCAGTGCGGCGCTGCCGTCGGCGACAGGGACGATGCCCAGCTCCAGCAGCTCGGCCATGGCGGCGCTGCCGGCCATGTCGCGGACCTGGAGCTGATAGCGGGCGGTGGTGCGGTAGGCGCCGCCGGCGTCGTCACCGGTGCGCTGGAGGAAGCCGGAGTCGACGAGGAAGGTGACGGCCTTGGCGATGATGCCGGTGGTCGAACCGGCCAGCCGGCGGGCGTCCTTGGTGGCGCCGGTCGCGCTGCGCCGCGCGTAGATGCGCCAGGCGGACTCCAGGCCGGGGGCGTCGGTGGCCGGGTCGGTGTTCTCGCCCTGCTCCTCGGCGCGCTCCTCCAGGCGGCGGCAGGCCTGCCGGACGAAGGAGTCGACGCCGTTGACCGTGATCCGGCCGATGTAGCCGTCGTCGGCGAGGTCCTCGGGGCGCGGGAAGGCCAGTGCGGCGACGGCGAGATGGGCCAGGCCGTGCAGGAAGCGGTCGGCGGAGTCGGCGGAGGCACGGCGGGCGTAGTCGCCCATGCGTACGGCGAAGACGGAGTCCTCGTCGGCGGTGACGGCCATCCCGGCGCGGGTGGACACCTCCAGGACGACCAGGCCGAGGCCGGTGGCGACGGCGTCGGCGAGCCGGGCGAAGGCGGGGTCGTCGCGATACCGGCGCAGGAGTTCGCTGTATTCGGCGTCGCGGGCGGGCAGCAGCTTGGGCTGCAGGCCGAAGGAGACCAGCCGGGCGGCGTCGGCGGCATCGGCGGGGCTGAGGGGTGGGGGTGCCGCCTGCTCGAGCGAAGCCGAGAGCTTGGGGGAGGCTCCCGCCGCGGCCGGCTCCGGGTCGGCGACGGGCACGCCCCAGCCCGGCTCACCGGCCCCGGACGCCAGGTCCGGCTGCGGCTCCTCGTCGTACTGGGTCACGGAACAAGCTCCTTGCGGGGGACGGTCGGGGACATCTCGGGCCGGGGCGCGGGCGGACGGCCGCCCGGCGCGTCATGGCTCCGCCGGGCGGCGCGCACCCCGCCGGGCACCGGCGGCGCACCCTGGGAGCGGGGCATCAGGCCACCTCCGAGCGGTCCGCGGCCATGCCGGCGGAGTCCAGCAGCGCCGTGCCGACGATGAGGTCGGCGCCGCCGAACTCGGGGTCCACCAGCTCCGTGCCGTCGTCGACGGCGAACAACAGCTGCTGTTCGCCCTGGCGGTAGGCCGTGCCGACCGGCGGGCTGGCGGCGTGCACGGCCAGCAGGGCGACGAGGTACGGGAGTTCGGGATCACCGCGGCGCGCCTCGGCGAGCAGGCCGGAGAGCCGGCGGGGCGCGTCGGCGGGCAGGTCGAGCAGCGCCATCGCGGCGTCGAGCTGGGCCTCGCTGAAGCGGCTGTCGTCAGGGGTGGCCACCAGGTCCGGCTCGGGCATCTCGGCGCCGAGGTGCTCGCGCTCCACGGGCGGGGTGAGCAGCATCTCGACGAGGTCCCCTATGCGCGCGGCCGACGGCGTCCGCAGCCCGGTGCCCTTGGCGAAGAAGGCGTCGGTGACGCGGATGGCCTGCTCGGCGGGGAGCGGCAGCACCGGGGCGACCAACTGGCCGTAGAGGTCGAGTCCGGAGCGGGCCGTGGGGGTGGCGAAGGCCTGCCGGTCCTGCTCGGCGCGGAACAGCGGCCCGGCCTCCAGCAGCCGGGACTGGAGCTGGGTGTGCCGGCGGATGCAGTCCTTGACGATGTCGACGAGCTCGGCGGCGCGGCGCTTGTGCTCGGGCTCCTCGGTCTCGTCGCGGGCCTTGCGGATGTTGGTGAGGATGGCGTTCTCGTGGCGGTAGCGGTCCGCGACGTGGTCCAGCGCCTCGTTGATCATGTCCGGGACGGTCTCCAGCCAGTCCACGGCGCGGACGTTGCGGCGGGTGGCGTCCAGGGTCCGGCGGAGGGTCTCGGCGTACTGCACGGTGCGGTAGCGGGCCTGTTCGGCGGCGAGCTGGGCGTCGGCCAGCCGGCCGCGGTTGATCAGCACCTCCAGCTTCACCTCGGCGGCGATCTGGGCGCTGGTGACGTCCGTGTCGAGCGCGCCGACCAGGACGTTCACGGCTTCGTCGGTGGCCCGGAGGTAGACGCTGCCGCCCGCGCCGGGCACCTCCTCGATGAGCTTGAAGTCGTAGTCGCGGCGGACGTACTCACCCTCGGTGGTGAACGTGCCGTACACGGCGCGGAAGCCGCGGTCCACGCTGCCGACGTTGATCAGGTTTTCCAGCACCCAGCGGGCCACCCGCTCGTGCTCGAGCGCGGGGCGGCGGGGTGCCTGGGCGGCGACCCGGGGGAGCACCTTCGCCACTATTTCCTCGTGGTCGGCTCCGGTGTCGAAGTCCATGTTGAGGGTGACGAGGTCGATGACGGCGAGCGCCACCTCAGCCATGGCGTAGACGCCGTATTCGCCCGCGAGGTTGGCCTTGCGCACATCGAGGTCGTGCAGCGGCGCGGTGCATGCGAGGGCACGCAGCCGACGGGCCAGGCCTTCGTCGGCGGCCGGGCCCGGCGCAGGCCGGTGAGGGCCGTTGAGCTGGGGCGCAGCGGCCCCCGGGGCGGGAAAAGTCACGTCGCACAGCGTAGGCGCTCGCACTGACAACGGACGAAACGGCGCGGATCCGCTCATGGGTGGAACCGCAGGTGAATCCGTTGACGGAGCGCTTTCGGACCGGCGCGACAGTCTACGCGGTGCCGGGCTGCGGGCGGCCGCCAGGTCCGGTGCGGGTGCCGGTCTCAGTGGGTGGCGCCTCCGGCGACGCGGAGGTCGGTGCGGGTGTGCGCGGCGGTGCGGGCGATCTCACGCAGGGCCCGCGCGACGGCGTCGGACGGCAGCGACGGCTCTGCGCGGTCGAGGACCTGCTCCGGTGCGTAGGGGACGTGCACGAAACCACCGCGTATACCGGGCAGTTCGGTGGCTATGAGGTGGGCGAGGCCGTAGAAGACGTGGTTGCAGACGAAGGTGCCCGCGGTGTTGGAGACGGAGGCGGGCAGTCCGGCGGCGCGGACGGCCGCCACGCACGCCTTGATCGGCAGGGTGGAGAAGTACGCGGCGGGGCCGCCGGGCACGATCGCCTCGTCGACGGGCTCGGCCCCCGAGGCGTCGGGTATGCGGGCGTCGTCGACATTGACCGCGAGGCGTTCGACGGTGATGCCGGGCCGGCCGCCCGCCTGGCCGACGCACACCACGATCTCGGGGCGGGTCTCCTCGATCGCGGCGCGCAGCACCGCGATCGACGCTCCGTAGACACAGGGGAGTTCGGCGGCGTACGCCTCGATGCCGGCCGGCGGTTCGGCCGCGGCGGCGCGGACCGCCTGCCAGGAGGGGTTGGTGGATTCGCCCGCGAAGGGCGCGAATCCGGTCAGCAGTACCCGGGTCATACGGTCATCCTCGGTGCGACGGGCGGAGTGGGGGGCGGGCGGAGCGGGCCGGGTCCCCGGGTACCGCCCGGCGCGAGCGGCGGTACCCGGAGACCTGCTCAGAAGGCGAAGAGCGCCATGATCACGATGTTGCAGCCGAGCAGCACACCCGCGGTGGGCAGCTGTGCCTTGATGGGCCCGTACTGGTCCTTCAGTTCCAGCAGCGCCGCCGGGACGATGTTGAAGTTGGCGGCCATGGGGGTCACGAGCGTGCCGCAGAACCCGGCGAGCATGCCGATGGCCAGTACGGCGGGGGCATTGCCGTCGAAGTGCCCGACCAGGACGGGCCAGCCGACGGCCGCGGTCATCACGGGGAACGCGGCGAAAGCGTTGCCCATGATCATGGTGAAGGCGAACATGCCCACGCAGTAGACGGCGATCGCGATGTAGAGCGAGTCCTTGGGCAGGACGGAGAGGGTCAGCTTGCCGACCTGGTCGCCGACGCCGGACACCTGGAAGATGGCGCCCAGTGTGGCCAGCATCTGCGGCAGCAGCATGGCCCAGCCCATCGTCTCCAGCATGGAACGGCCGGACTGCACGGGCACCGAGATCCGCTTCTCCCGGAGCGTGATCATGCCGACGGCGAGGGCGACGACGGCTCCGATACCGAGGCCCAGGATGGTCTCGCTGCCCTCCTCCAGGACCGGCTTGCCCCCGAAGGACAGGTGCTTGACGCCGATGGCGCAGGCCATGGCGACGACCGGGATGGTGAGGGCCGGGACGAACAGCCGGTTGCCGAGCCGGGCGGCGCTCGCGGTGCGTTCCTCGGGGGTGGTGGTGCGCGGCGTGCCGCGGCCGGTGAAGCCGAAGCCGGCCAGGCAGGCCATGACCAGTACGGCGACGCCCAGGGGCTCGGCGGGTGCCTGCTTGGTGACGACCCAGCTGCTGTAGATGAAGCCGGCGCCGATCAGGCCCCAGAAGGCGCCGGTGCCGAAGCGCTTGGGGTTGCTGCGGTCGGTGACCATCTGGGAGGCCATCACCAGGAAGCTGAGACCCACCAGCCAGTAGAACCACTCTGCCTTGATCACTTGGCGGCCTCCACAGCGGCGGTGTCGTGGACATGTGCGGTGAGCAGTTCGCGTTCCAACTGGCGGTCCAGGCGCAGCAGCCGCCAGCCGTGGACCACGAAGGCGCACACCGCGGTGGGGATCGCCCACAGCGCGAGCTGCAGCGGTTCGAGGTGGGTGCCGTAGGTGGTGTTGACGAAGCCGGTGATCAGCAGGATCGAGCCGACGGCGAGGAAGACGTCCTCCCCGAAGAAGAGGCCGACGTTGTCCGCACTGGCGGAGAACGACCGGACCTTCTCCCGGGTCCGGTCCGGCAGAGCGCCGTATTTGCGCTCGGCCGCGCCCTCGGCCATCGGGACGGCGAGCGGGCGGACGGTCTGGGCGTGGCCGAAGACCTGGGTCAGTCCGACCGCCGCACCGATCTGCCGCAGACCGAGGTAGAGCGCCAGGAAGCGGCCGGTGGTGAGCTTGGCGAACCGGGCGATGAGGTTACGGGCCTGCTCCTGGAGGCCGTAGCGCTCCAGGAGGCCAATGACCGGGAGGGTGATCGCGAAGATCGTCACCGCCCGGCTGCCGGCGAAGCCCTCGCCGAACGCGGCGAGCACCCGGCCCGGCGACAGCCCGCCCAGGAGGCCGGTGGCGATCCCGGCCACCCCTACGACCAGCAAGGGATTGCGTTTCGTGGCGAAGCCGATCACGACCACGAGCACGCCGAGGAGCACGATCATGGATCCGCCTTCCGCGTACGGGGACCCCGCAGGATCCGTGAGGGGATGAAGAGATTGCAGCGGAGGCTAGGCGATTGTTCAACGATCCGACAAGGGGTCTGTCAGCACGGATCTGCGGCACCCCTCGAACCCACCTCACGACCGCTCCCCAGCCCCTCACCCCTCCGCGATGCGCTGTGCGTACGCCCCCGACAACTGGCTGCGGGAGTCCTCCAGATAGGACAGCAGCAGCCGCTCGGCCTCGGCGGCATCGCCCGCCTGGAGCGCCTCGACGATCTGGCGGTTCCGGGTCAGATAGGGCGCGTGGAAGCGCCGGGGGTCGGCCATGACGTGGAAGACCAGCCGGAGTTCGGCGAGCACACCGCGCATCAGCTCGTCCGTGCGCGGGCTGCCCGCCAGGGCCACGACGCCCTGGTGGAAGCGGATATTGGCCGTGGACAGCGCCTGCCACTCCCGCTCCTCCGAGGCCGTCTCGCCGGCCCGCACGGCGGCCTCGATCGCGGCGACGGCCTCGTTCACCCCGGCGCCGTAGGGCCCCTGCCCCAGCCCCCGGACGGCCGCGCACTCCACGAGGATGCGCACCCGGTAGATGTCCTCCAGGTCCTCGACCGTCACCACCCGGACGAACACCCCGCGGTTGAGCTCGTGCACCAGCAGCCGCTCATGGGTCAGCAGCCGGAACGCCTCCCGCAGCGTGTTGCGCGAGACGCCCAGCGCGCCCCCGATGCTCTCCTCGGACAGCCGGGCGCCGGGCGGGAAGTAGCCCTCGGTGATCCGGTCACGCAGGATGTCGGCGACCCGCTCGGCCGTACTGGAGCGGCCCAGCAGGGGGCGGTCCCGCTCCAGGCCCGCGACCTCGGTGAGCCGCCCCTGATCGTTCTTCGCCACTCCGCCGGCCATTCCGCTCCCCGCTCTCGCGCCGTACCCGGGCGGCGGATTCGAGCCGTCCGGTGCCATTGAGCGGAAGTCAATCCCAGACAGGAGGACAAAACAACGCACCCCTGAACGGTTCGCGGCCACCCCTTGTCGGATCGTTCAACAATCCCCTACGTTGTCCCCCATGCCGGTCGGCTCGAGTGCCCTCGGGGGAGAGCCACTACGGATACGAGCCGGCCGGACCCCGCCCGCCCCTGCCCGCACACGGGCCCCGCACGCCGCACCACCGCGCGCCGGCCGGCCCCGAGCCCTGGAACGGACCCACATGAGCGAGCGCAGCGAGCGAGTCGACGAGAGGTGCGCGCCCCGCGCATGCGGGGCCGAGCGAAGCGAGGCATCCGCATGAGCGAGCGCAGCACGGGCACCCCTCCCGTCGTCGATCTCAACGCCGACCTCGGCGAGGGCTTCGGCCGCTGGCAGCTCACCGACGACGAGGCCCTGCTCTCCGTCGTCACCAGCGCCAATGTCGCCTGCGGCTTCCACGCCGGAGACCCGGCCACGATGCGCCGGGTGTGCGAACTGGCCGCCGAGCGCGGTGTGGTCATCGGCGCCCAGGTCTCCTACCGCGATCTGGCCGGCTTCGGCCGCCGCGCGATGGACGTCCCGCCCGACGAGCTGGCCGCCGAGATCACCTACCAGATCGGTGCCCTGGAGGTCTTCGCGCGCGCCGCCGGTGCCCGCGTCGGCTATGTCAAGCCCCATGGCGCGCTCTACAACCGCTGTGTCCACGACGAGGAGCAGGCCCGCGCGGTCGTGGCCGGCATCCGCGCCGCGGGCGGCGGGCTGCCGGTCCTCGGGCTGCCCGGCTCCCGGCTGCACGAGGCCGCCGCGAGCGCCGAACTCCCGGTCATCGGCGAGGCGTTCGCCGACCGCGCCTACACCCCCGAGGGCACGCTGGTGCCGCGCCGGGAAGCGGGCGCGGTGATCCACGACCCCGACGAGGTCGTCAAGCGCGCCCTCGGCATGGCCCGGGACCACGCCGTCACCGCCCGCGACGGCCGGCGCGTGGCCCTCACGGCCCGTTCGCTGTGTCTGCACGGCGACACCCCGGGGGCCGCGGACCTCGCCCGGCGCGTGCGGTCCGAGCTGACCGCGGCCGGCATCCGCATCCGGAGCTTCGTATGAGGCCGCTGCCGGTCGGTGAACACGGGCTGCTCATCGAACTGGACAGCGCGGAGGAGGTCGAGGCGCTGCACGCCGAACTGCTGCGCTGGGCCGCCGACGGTGCCCTGCCGCCGCTGCGCGAGATCGTGCCGGCCGCCCGTACGGTGCTCCTCGACGGCCTCGCCGACCCGCGCGGACTCATCGCCGAACTGGCCACCTGGGACATCCCGCCGCTCACCGTCGGCGACCGGCCCACCGTGGAGATCCCGGTCCGCTACGACGGTCCCGATCTCGGCGATGTCGCCGCCCTGTGGGGAGTCACCCCCGACGAGGTGGTGCGGCTGCACTCCGCCACGGAGTTCCATGTCGCCTTCTGCGGCTTCGCGCCCGGCTTCGGCTATCTGACGGGGCTGCCCGGGCCGCTGCACGTACCGCGCCGGGACACGCCCCGCACCAAGGTGCCGGTCGGCTCGGTGGCCCTCGCCGGCCCGTACACCGGTGTCTATCCCCGCTCCTCCCCCGGCGGCTGGCAGCTGATCGGCACCACCGACACCGTGCTGTGGGACCCGCGCCGTGAACCGGCGGCGCTGCTCGCGCCCGGCACCCGCGTCCGCTTCGTCCCGCAGGAGAGCACCCGATGACCGACCGCGCCTTCTCGGTCGTCCGGGCCGGTGCGCTCACCACCGTCCAGGACCTCGGCCGGCCCGGACATGCCCACCTGGGGGTGCCGCGGGCCGGCGCTCTCGACGCGCCCGCGCACCGGCTCGCCAACCGCCTGGTGGGCAACCCCGCTTCCGCCGCCACCCTGGAGACGACGCTCACCGGCTGCGCCCTGCGGGTGCGTACGGCCACCACCGTCGCCGTCACGGGTGCCCCCTGCCCGGTGACCGTCGACGGCCGCCCCGCCCCCTGGGGCGCCCCGGTCCGGGTGCCGGCCGGCGCCGTCCTGGACGCGGGGCCCGCCACCCACGGTCTGCGCTCGTACCTGGCGTTCGCCGGCGGCGTCGACACCGAACCGGTGCTCGGCAGCCGGGCCGCCGATCTGCTCTCCGGCCTGGGCCCGGACCCGCTCACCGACGGCGCGGTCCTCCCGCTGGGCGCCCCGCAGGGCCCGCCGGCCTGCGCCGATGCCGTCCCGCACCCCGGCCCGGCGCCGGAACTCCTGCTGCCGTTCCTGCCCGGCCCGCGCGACGCCTGGTTCACCGAGGCCGGGCTGCACACCCTGGCCACCGGCCGCTTCCGGGTCTCCCCCGCCAGCAACCGCATCGGCCTGCGCACCGAAGGGCCGCCCCTGGAGCGCGCCCGTGACGGCGAACTCCCCAGCGAGGGCATGCCCCTGGGCGCCCTCCAGGTCCCGCCCAACGGCCTGCCGGTCCTCTTCCTGCACGACCACCCCACGACCGGCGGCTATCCGGTCATCGGTGTCGTCCCCGAACGCTTCCTGGCCCCCGCGGCTCAGGCCGTCCCCGGGACACCGGTCCGCTTCCTGCGCACGGGCTAGGGACCGGCCCCCGCCCGGTCAACCGCCGTCCGGCGTCCCGTATCCGCCACCGCCCGGTGTGCGTACGACCAGCACGTCGTCGACACCGACCTCCGTCACGTCACAGCCCGCCAGGTCCTCGTGCGCACCGTCCGCCCGCTCGACGGCGTTGACGCCCAGCGCTCCCGGGGTGCCACCGGCCATGCCGTACGGCGCGACCCGGCGGTGGTTGGTCAGCAGGGCGACGGTCATCGGCTCCAGGAAGCGCAGCCGGCGCTCGACGCCGGAGCCGCCGTGCCAGCGGCCGGAACCGCCGCTGCCGGAGCGGATGGTGAAGCTGTCGACCCGGACGGGGTAGCGCCACTCCAGTACCTCGGGGTCGGTCAGCCGGGAGTTGGTCATATGGGTCTGTACGGCGTCCGCGCCATCGAAGCCGTCGCCGGCGCCGGAACCGCTGGCGACGGTCTCGTAGTACTGCACCCGGTCGTTGCCGAACGTGAGGTTGTTCATCGTGCCCGAGCCCTCGGCCTGCACGCCGAGCGCGGCGTAGAGCGCGCCGGTGACCGCCTGGGAGGTCTCCACATTGCCCGCGACCGTGGCCGCCGGGAAGACGGGGGCGAGCATCGAGCCCTCCGGGATGCGGACCTCCACGGGCTTGAGGCAGCCGCTGTTGAGCGGGATGTCGTCGGCGACCAGGGTGCGGAAGACGTACAGCACGGCCGCCATCACCACCGAACTGGGCGCGTTGGCGTTGCCGGGCAACTGGGGTGAGGTGCCGGCGAAGTCGAGTACGGCGCTGCGGGCGGCGCGGTCGACGGTCAGCGCGACATGGATCTCGGCGCCGCTGTCGGTTTCGTAGCGGTAGCTGCCGTCCGACAGGTGGGCGATGATCCGCCGGACCGACTCCTCGGCGTTGTCCTGGACGTGCCCCATATAGGCCTGCACGACATCCAGGCCGAACTGCTCGGTCATCCGGCGGAGTTCCTGGATGCCCCGCTCGTTGGCGGCGATCTGGGCGCGCAGATCGGCGAGGTTGGCGTCCGGTGCGCGGGAGGGGTACGGGCCGGCGGCGAGCAGGTCGCGGGTCGCGCGCTCGCGCAGTTCGCCGTCGCGCACCAGCAGCCAGTTGTCGAAGAGGATGCCCTCCTCCTGGACGGTGCTGCTGAAGGCCGGCATCGAACCCGGGGTGATGCCGCCGATCTCGGCGTGGTGACCGCGGGAGGCCACCAGGAACAGCAGCGTGTCCCCGTCGGTGTCGAAGACGGGGGTGACGACGGTGACGTCGGGGAGGTGGGTGCCCCCGTGGTAGGGGTCGTTGATCGCATACACATCACCGGGCCGCATGTCCGCACCGCGGCGCCGGAGCACCTCCTTGATGGACTCCCCCATCGAGCCCAGGTGCACGGGAATGTGCGGGGCGTTGGCGATCAGATTGCCGTCGGCGTCGAAGAGCGCGCAGGAGAAGTCGAGGCGCTCCTTGATGTTGACGGAGTGCGCGGTGTTCTCCAGGCGGACGCCCATCTGCTCGGCGATGGCCATGAAGAGGCTGTTGAAGACCTCCAGCATCACCGGGTCGGCGGCGGTGCCGACCGCCACCCGGTCGGTGCGCGGCCGGGTCCGGGTCAGCGTGAGGTGTCCGCGGTCGCCCATGGCCGCCTGCCAGTCCGGGTCGAGGACCGTGGTCGCGTCCTCCTCGGCGATGACGGCCGGGCCGGTGAGCGTGTCGCCGGGGCGCAGGTCGGTGCGCCGGTAGAGGCCGGTGTCCTGCCAGCGGCCGCCGGTGTACATCCGGACCGTCGCGGCGGGAGCCAACTCCCCTTCCCTGTCGCCCGGTTGGGTCTCGTAGTCGCCCGCGCCGCCGGCCGCTCCCAGCGCCTCGACCGACACCGCCTCGGCCACCAGGGGCTTGTCCATGGTGAAGGCGTAGCGTTCACGGTGTGCCCGGACGAATTCCGCGGTCATGGTGTCGGCGTCGGCCAGCGGGACACCGATCGTGGAGTCGGTCCCGGCGTAGCGGATCAGCACCCGGGCGCGGGTGGTCACGGAGGCCTCCGGCACCCCGTCGTCGAGGAGTTCGCGCCGGGTTTGGTCAGCGAGACCGTCGCACACCTCCTGGACCCGGCCGAGGGCCGCGGGGTCCGTGAACTCCGCCTCGACGGCCTGCTCACGCATCGCGGTGGCGTCGGCGACCCCGATGCCGTACGCGGAGAGCACACCCGCCAGCGGCGGGACGAGCACCGTGTCGATGCCCAGCGCGTCGGCGACCGCGCAGGCGTGCTGCCCGCCGGCGCCGCCGAAGCTGGTGAGGGCGTAGCGGGTGATGTCGCGGCCGCGCTGGACGGAGATCTTCTTGACGGCATTGGCCATGTTGAGCACCGCGATGTCAAGGAAGCCGGCCGCGACCTCCTCCGGCCCCCGGTCGTCACCGGTCTCGGCGGCGGCCCGCTCGGCCAGTTCCGCGAAGCGGGTGCGGACCAGTTCATCGTCCAGCGGCCGGTCGCCGTCCGGCCCGAACACCGCGGGGAAGTGCGCGGGCTGGATGCGGCCGAGCATCACGTTGGCGTCGGTGACGGTGAGCGGGCCGCCGCGCCGGTAGCAGGCCGGCCCCGGGTCCGCGCCGGCCGAGTCGGGGCCGACCCGGTAGCGGCGGCCGTCGAAGTGGAGGACGGAGCCGCCGCCGGCCGCGACGGTGTGGATGTTCATCATCGGGGCGCGCATCCGTACGCCAGCGACCTCGTTGCCGAAGACCCGCTCGAACTCGCCGGCGTAGTGCGACACATCGGTGGAGGTGCCGCCCATGTCGAAGCCGATCACCCGGTCGTGACCGCCGCCCGCCTCGGCGGCCGTACGGACCATGCCGACCACGCCGCCCGCGGGCCCGGACAGCACCGCGTCCTTGCCGCGGAAGTGCGCGGCCTGCCGCAGCCCGCCGTTCGACTGCATGAACATCAGCCGGATTCCCGGGAGTTGGGCGGCGATCTCGTCGACATAGCGGCCCAGGATCGGGGAGAGATAGGCGTCGACGACGGTGGTGTCGCCGCGGGGCACCAGCTTCATCAGCGGACTGACCTCGTGCGAACAGCTGACCTGGGCGAAGCCGGCACGCCGGGCCAGGTCGGCGACCGCCTTCTCGTGGTCGGCGTGGCGGTAGCCGTGCAGCAGGACGACGGCGGCGCTGCGCAGGCCGTCCGCGCGGGCCCGGATCAGCGCGCGGCGGACCTCGTCCACGTCCAGCGGCCGGACGAGGCCGCCCTGGGCGCCGATCCGCTCCGGGACCTCGATCACCCGTTCGTAGAGCGCCTCGGGCAGCACGATCCGCCGGTCGAAGATCCGCGGCCGGTTCTGGTAGGCGATCCGCAGCGCGTCCCGGAAGCCTGCGGTGATCAGCAGCACCGTCGGTTCGCCCGTGCGCTCCAGCAGGGCATTGGTGGCGACGGTGGTGCCCATCTTGACGACGGACACCCGCTCGGCGGGCACCGGTTCGTCCGGGCCGAGCCCCAGCATCATCCGGATGCCGGCCACCGCGGCGTCCCGGTAGCGCTCCGGATGGTGCGAGAGCAGCTTGGCGGTGACCAGCCGCCCGTCCGGCCGTCTGCCGACGACATCCGTGAAGGTGCCGCCGCGGTCGATCCAGAACTCCCAGCGTCCGGTCGTCATCCTGCCATTGTCGCAGCGCCCTTCGCCGTCCCGCTGTCTTTGCCGGTCCCCGCGCCGTGCGGCCGGCCCAGTGCGGCGAGCGCGGAACGGGTGGCGCCTTCGGCCGCGGCGTCCAGCAGGCGCCCCGATCCGGTCAGGCCGTGCCGGCACTCCTGGAGCGCCAGCCCGAGCAGACCGGGCAGCAGGTCCGTGCACCGGTCGGCGACCCAGCGGGTCCCCCGGGTCGCCATCCACAGCGCGGCGCCGGCACGGGTCGGCGCGGGACCGTCGAGGGTGAGGGCGGGCGGCGGCCCGACGGGCCGGCCGGCGGCGGCGAGCACCGTGTGGAAGCCACGGGCCAGCAGTCGGTGGCCGCGCTCGCTGGGGTGCAGCCGGTCCACGCTCCAGGAGGCGCGGTCGGCGACCCAGGGGTGCTCGGCGAGGTGCAGATGCACGCCCCCGTAACGGGCGGACACCGCGTGGACGACGGTGTTCACGGCGCGCATCCGGCGACCCAGCGGGCGGGCCAGCGGCGCGGGCAGCCCCAGCATCCGGCCCGGATCGGGCAGACACGCCGTCAGCACCACGGCACCGTCGGCGCTCAGCGCACCGTGCGCCCGGTCCAGCGCGGCCGCCACCCGCTCGATGGCGAAGGCGGCGCGCAGGGTGTCGTTCGCCCCGACGAGCAGCGAGGCGAAGCGCGGCCGGAGCGCCCGCGCCGCGGGCAGCTGCCGTTCGGCGACATCGGCGGCCTGCGCCCCGCTCCGCGCCAGATTCACCAGCGGGACGCCGCCGGGCCGCTCGCCCAGCGCCTCGGCCAGCAGGGCGGCCCAGCCGCGCCGGCCGCCGCCCGGTACGGGGTCGCCGAGCCCCTCGGTCAGCGAATCGCCGAGCGCGGCGAAGCAGCCCGGGGCCGGGGCACACCCGCCGCCCGGAACCGCTACGGGTGTCAGCGTCCCCTCGGAGCCCACCGTCACCACCCGCCCAACGGGCCCGCCGGATGCGGCGCGGCCGCGGCGGCGACCGGCCGGTTCACCGGTGCGGGCGCGTCGTGCGCCGCCAGGAAGGCGTCGACGGCGGGCTGCCAGCCGTAGCCCTCGGCACGCCGGCGGGCGGCGGCGCGCCGGGCGGGCTCCGGCCGGGCCAGCACCCGCTGGACCGCGTCCGCGAAGGACGGCCCGTCGTCGAGCGCCGTGTCCCCACCGCCGCCGACCAGGCTCGCCAGCGCCGACACCGCACTGGCCACGACCGGGGTGCCGCAGGCGAGCGCCTCCAGGGCGGCCAGCCCGAAGGTCTCGGCCGGGCCGGGCGCCAGCGCGACATCCGCACCGGCCTGCACCGCGGCGAGCCGCGAGCGGTCGGCGAGGTGCCCGAGGAACGCCACCGGCAGCCGCTCCGCCCGCGCCCGGGCCTCCAGCCGCGCCCGCAGCGGCCCGTCACCGGCCACCACCAGCGCCGCGTCGACCCCGCGCCGCCGCAGCTCCGCCAGCGCGTCCAGGGCCCGGCCCGGCCGCTTCTCCTGGGACAGCCGGGAGCAGAGCAGCAGCAGGAACTCCGCCCGCCCCGCGCAGTGCCGACGCAGCCCGGCGCTGCGGCAGTCCGGGTGCCAGGCGTCGAGATCGACCCCGAGCGGCGCGCGCACCACATTGCGGGCACCGGCCCGTACGAACTCCGCCGCCGCCCACTCGGTCGTGCACACGACCCGGCTGTAGGCGTGCGCCGTACGGCGGTTGAGCCGGTCCGCGGCGGCGCGGGCCAGCGGCTGCGGCACGCCCCAGGTGCGCAGCACCCCGTCCACGCTCTCGTGGGAGACCATCACCGCGGGCACCCGCGCCCGGCGCGCCCACTCCCCCGTCCAGCGCAGCGTCGTACGGTCGGAGACCTCCAGCCGGTCGGGGGCCAGCGTGTGCAGCAGCCGCTGGAGCCGGCGGCGGTCGGTCAGCATGCGGTAGCCGCCGCTGCCCGGCAGCTCCGGCCCCGGCACGGTGATCACCCGCCCCTGCGCGGTCAGTTCGTCGCGCAGGCCGGCCGTCCCGTCCGCGCCCGGCGGGCCGGGGACGATCAGCACCGGCTCGTGCCCGGCGGCCCGGTAGCCCGCGCCGAGTTCGCGCAGGGCGGTGCGCAGCCCGCCGGAGGCCGGGGTGACGAAGTTGGCGATCCGGACGATCCGCAGGCCCGCCCCGCCGCGTCGCGCGGTCATGCCGCCACCGCCGTCCGGTCGCTGAGCACGTCCTCGTAGTGCCCCAGCAGCCGGTCGCCGACCGCCTCCCAGGTGCGGTCCGCGACGGCCCGCCGGCCCGCGGCCCCGTACCGGGCGCGCAGCCCGGCGCTCCCCGCGAGCAGTTGCACGGCGTCCCGGAAGGCCTCGCCGTCACCGGGCGGCACCAGCAGCCCCGTACGGCCGTGGTCCACCAGGTCCACCGGACCGCCCGCCCGCGGCGCCACCACGGGCACGCCCGAGGCCATCGCCTCCTGCACGGTCTGGCAGAACGTCTCGTACGGCCCGGTGTGCACGAAGACGTCCAGCGACGCGTAGAGCCGCGCCAGTTCGTCCCCGGTACGGCGGCCGAGGAAGCGGACCTCCGGGAGTGCGGTGCGCAGCCCGGAGGCGCTGGGGCCGTCGCCGATGACGACGGTGCGGACGCCCGGCAGCCGCGAGGTCTCGGCCAGCAGCCGGACGTCCTTCTCCGGCGCCAGCCGCCCCACGTACCCCACCAGCAGTTCCCGCCCCGCGGTCAGCGAACTGCGCAGCACCGGGTCGCGCCGCCCGGGGTGGAACCGCTCGGAGTCGACACCACGCGGCCACAGGTGGACCCGCGGCACCCCGTGCGCGGTCAGGTCCAGCAGCGCCGCGCCGGACGGCGCCAGGGTCCGGTCGGCGGCGGCGTGCACCGCACGGATACGCCGCCAGGCCGTGGCCGCGCCACCGCCGAGATAGGTACGGGCGTAGCGGCCCAGGTCGGTCTGGTAGACGGCGACAGCGGGCACCTGGCGCCGGGCGGCGGCCGCCATCCCGCGGGCCCCGAGGACGAAGGGACTGGCGAGGTGCACCAGGTCGGGTCGGTGCCCGTCGAGCGCCGCGGACAGCCGGCGCCCGGGGAGCGCGATCCGCACCTGCGGATAGCCGGGCAGCGGCATGGAGGGCACCCGGACGACGGGACAGGGACTCTCGTCCGTCCCGGCATCCGCCCCGGCACCGCCGAGCGGCGCGATGACGAGCGGATCATGACCACGCCGGACGAGGTGCCGCGCGGTTTGCAGGGCGCAGTGGGAGACGCCGTTGACATCGGGCGGGAAGGATTCGGTGACGAGGACGACACGCATACGGCTGTTGTCGGCGCGCCGTGCGTGGCGGGAGCCAAAGGGATCTTTCCTGTCGGAGAACGTCTTCCCACGTTTTCGGCTGCGCTTTGCTTGCAGCCCACGTTTTCGGCTTGCCCGCCGTGGTGGTTACGCGCCGTTGCGCCTGCGGCGGGCCGGTCCGCTGCGCGGGGCTGTCGGGTGCGGTGACGGGCCTGCGCGGGTGGGGTGTGCCGGACTGCTTCGCTTTACGTCCGGCACACC
>NZ_JBHYPE010000047.1:0-52185 GCF_042746015.1 Streptomyces sp. NPDC058773 | reverse complement strand
GCACGGACCAGCTGTGCGGCGGCCGCGCCACCGGTGCGAACGTCCCCTAACGCACCGGAGTGAAGTCCCGGGCCCCGATGTACTCCGGGCGCCGGATCGGTGCCGCGAACGGCTCCACCGCTTCGTTGTCCACGCTGTTGAACACGATGAAGACATTGCTGCGCGGGTAGGGCGTGATGTTGTCGCCCGAGCCGTGCATGGCGTTGCAGTCGAACCACGTCGCCGAGCCGGCCTTACCCGTGAAGAGACGGATGCCGTGCTTGTCCGCCATCTTCGTCAGCACCTCGTCCGACGGGATACCCGCGTCCTGCATCTGCAGCGAACGCTTGTAGTTGTCCTTCGGCGTCGCGCCCTCGCAGCCCACGAAGTGCTGGTGGGAGCCGGGCATGATCATCAGGCCGCCGTTGGTGTCGTAGTTCTCGGTCAGCGCGATCGAGACCGACACCGTGCGCATGTGGGGCAGCCCGTCCTCGGCATGCCAGGTCTCGAAGTCCGAGTGCCAGTAGAAGCCGGAGGCACCGAAGCCCGGCTTCACATTGATCCGCGACTGGTGGACATAGACGTCCGAGCCCAGAATCTGCCGGGCCCGGCCGACTACCCGCGGGTCGGAGACCAGCTTGGCGAACACCTCGCTGATCTTGTGGATCTCGAACACCGAACGGACGCTCTGGGTCGACTTCTCGACGATGGAGCGCGGGTCGGCGCGCATCGTCGGGTCGAGCACGAGCCGGTCCAGCTCGGCGCGGTACACCGCGACTTCTTCCGGTGTGAGCAGTTCCCCGATGGCGAAAAAGCCGTCGCGTTCGAAGTCGCTCAGCTCGGACGGCTCGAAGGGGCCGGCCGTTCCGGGCTGCGACCACACCACCGGGTCCTTCCGCGGGGTGATGACCTCTGCGGTCCCACGGGTCGGGTACAGGTCGGCGGTGCGCTCGGGTGCGGTGGTCATGGTGTTGCCTTCCTCTCCTCTCGTACGGAATCTGCTGACGTGCGTGTGTGTGCCTTCCTCAGCGCTGCCGGACGGGGCAGGCGGTGGGGCCTCAGACCGTCTCGGGCTCTGACTCCGGTTCGGTGAGCAGCGGGTAGACGCCGTTCTCGTCGTGGTCCTCGCGGCCGGTGACCGGCGGGTTGAAGACACAGACGCAGCGGAAGTCCTCCTTGATCCGCATGGTGTGCTTCTCGTGCCCGTCGAGCAGGTACATCGTGCCCGGCGTGATGGTGTGCTTCTCGCCGGTCTCGTCGTTCGTGAGCTCGGCCTCACCCTCTACGCAGAGTACGGCCTCGATGTGGTTCGCGTACCACATCGACGTCTCCGTCCCGGCGTACAGGGTGGTCTCGTGCAGCGAGAAGCCGACGCGCTCCTTGGCGAGGATGATGCGCTTGCTCTCCCACGTGCCGGACTTGGCCTTGACGTGGCGGTCGGTGCCTTCGATGTCCTTGAAGGATCGGACGATCACGGTGACTCGGTGCCTTTCTGTGGAACGGTAAGGAACTCTGGGGCCGTTGGGCCGATCAGGCGCAGTCGCGGACCGCGCGGGCGAGGATGCGGAGTCCCTCGTCCAGTTCCTCGGGGGTGGTCGTCAGTGCGGGGAGCAGTTTGACGACCTCGCTCTCCGGGCCGGAGGTCTCGATCAGCAGGCCCAGCTCGAAGGCGCGGGCCGCGATCTTGCCGGCCAGGGGCTTGTCGTTGCACTCCAGACCCCACACCAGACCGCGGCCGCGGTACTCGGCGATGGCGTCCGGGTGCTCCTCGGCTATGGCCTTGAGGTGTGCCTCGACGATCTCACCGCGGGCGAGGGTCTGCTTCTCCATCTGGCCGTCGGCCCAGTAGGTGTCCAGCGTCGCGGCGGCCGTCACGAAGGCCGGGTTGTTGCCCCGGAAGGTGCCGTTGTGCTCGCCCGGCTCCCAGATGTCCAGCTCCGGCTTGAACAGGGTCAGCGCGAGCGGCAGGCCGTAGCCGCTGATGGACTTCGAGACGGTGACGATGTCCGGCACGATGCCCGCCTCCTCGAAGGAGAAGAAGGCACCCGTACGGCCGCAGCCCATCTGGATGTCGTCGACGATGAGCAGCATGTCCCAGCGCTGGCACAGCTCGGAGAGGGCGCGCAGCCACTCGGGACGGGCGACGTTGATGCCGCCCTCGCCCTGGACCGTCTCGACGATCACGGCGGCCGGCCGGTTCAGACCGGAGCCCTGGTCCTCCAGCAGCCGCTCGAACCACAGGAAGTCCGGGTAGGTGCCGTCGAGGTAGTTGTCGAACGGCATCGGGGTGCCGTGCACCAGCGGGATACCGGCGCCGGCCCGCTTCATGGAGTTACCGGTGACCGCCAGCGCGCCCAGCGACATGCCGTGGAAGGCGTTGGTGAAGGACACGATCGACTCGCGGCCCTTGACCTTACGGGCCAGTTTCAGCGCGGCCTCGACGGAGTTGGCGCCCGTCGGGCCCGGGAACATGACCTTGTAGGGCAGGTCGCGCGGCCGCAGGATGATGTTCTGGAACGACTCCAGGAAGGCCCGCTTGGCCGTGGTGGACATGTCCAGGCCGTGGGTGACGCCGTCCCGCTCGATGTAGTCGATCAGGGCGCGTTTGAGGACGGGGTTGTTGTGGCCGTAGTTGAGCGACCCGGCCCCGGCGAAGAAGTCGAGGTAGGTGTGGCCGTCCTCGTCGGTCATGCGGCTGCCCTGCGCGCGGTCGAAGACGGTGGGCCAGCTACGGCAGTAGCTGCGCACCTCCGACTCCACGGTCTCGAAGACGCTCAGGTCGGGCTGGGTGATGGTCACAGCATGCTCCTGGGAGATGAGTGGCGAAAGGTGAGGAAGTCTGTTGGGGGCTGGGCGGTTCCGGCGGTGTCACAGGGTGTGGTGCCGGGTTCCGCATGGCCGCTGCGGCGCCGTCGCCGCGCGGTCCTGGGTGCGTCAGCGCCCCGGGCGGGCCGGTGGCTCCAGCGGGCCGATGAGGTGCAGTACCTCCGGCTCGTGGCCCTGCTCGGGGAACAGCCCTGCGTCAAAGAGCACCTCGCTCTTCAGCGGCACTGAGTGCCGCTCGGCGAAGGACGCGAACAACCGGTTGGATGCGGTGTTGTCGGGGGTCACGGTGGTCTCGACGAAACGTACGCCCAGCTCGTCCCTGGCCCGGGTGGTGAGCCCGTCCAGGAGTGCGGCCGCCAGTCCCTGCCCACGGTGCGCGTCGTCGACGGCGACCTGCCAGACGACGAGGGTCTCCGGGTGCTCGGGGCGGAGGTATCCGGTGATGAAGGCGGCCGGCTCGCCCTCCGCGTCACGGGCGACGACGGAGGTGGCGGCGAAGTCGCGACACCACAGGAGGTAGCTGTACGAGGAGTTGAGATCCAGCGCCTTCGAGTCTCGGGCGATGCGCCAGATCGCGGCTCCGTCCTCCACGCGTGGGGTGTCGAGCTTGAAGCCCTCCGGAAATTCTCTGATATCGCTTCGGGCACCTGCATGGTCTGCTTGTGCGGCGGTCATGGAAATTAAATTTACCCAGGGAAAAAGGAAATTGCATCGCGGGCAGGGGTTACGGAAGCGGCGAAGATGTGTTATCGCGCGGGGGCGCCCGTACGCGCGATGCCACCGCGAGATGTCCCGATTTGACCAGGAGGTTCGGGGTGAAACGGACACGTTGTGTAGTCGGTCACAGCTCCGTAACGTCCATGAGATCCGTCCGAATTACGGAACTTGCGCCAGCAAAATCGTGGCGTTTGAGGTGCGGAAAAGCGGGCAGAAGAATACGGGAAGCTGTACTTCTGAGGAATTGGGAATTCGCCGCCGGAAGGCCGGGCGGCAGCCCCATGAAACCTACGCGGCAGGATCGTGACAAGACCCGCGAGAAGGCGCGCGAGACGATCTCGGGGAAGGTCGCGGGAAACGTACCCGGAGTTGCGGAGAACGCACGGAGAACGGTGCGGCCCGGGTGGCGGAAGCAGTACGGAGAGTGCCCGGAGAAGCAGCCTTTGGCCGTGCCCGGCGGGGCACCGGATTTCCGGTGAAACGACGGGGGAAAGACCTCGCTCAACGGTTTCGGCCGTAGTG
Organism: Streptomyces sp. NPDC058773; assembly: GCF_042746015.1. NCBI lineage: Bacteria > Bacillati > Actinomycetota > Actinomycetes > Kitasatosporales > Streptomycetaceae > Streptomyces > Streptomyces sp. NPDC058773. The sequence continues at coordinate 48,141 of NZ_JBHYPE010000047.1, read as the reverse complement.
GCCGCCCGGCGCGCCGCGCCGCCTACAGTGCCGGTATGACGTCCATGAGTGAAGGTGCGGTGCTGCACTTCAAGGGGAGGGTCCTCGTCGGTCCGGACGAGGTGCGCGACGAGCTGTGGGTGGTCGACGGCCGGGTGACGTTCGACCGGCCGGTGGTGGCACGGGATGCCACCACCGTGACGGGCTGGGTCCTGCCGGGCCTGGTCGACGCCCACTGTCATGTGGGCCTGGACGCACACGGGCCGGTGGACGCCCCCACCAGCGAAAAGCAGGCGCTCACCGACCGTGACGCCGGCACCCTGCTGATCCGGGACGCCGGATCGCCCTCCGACACCCGCTGGGTCGACGACCGCGAGGACCTGCCGCGGATCATCCGCGCCGGCCGCCACATCGCCCGTACCAAGCGCTACATCCGCAACTACGCGCACGAGATCGAGCCGGAGGACCTGGTCGCGTACGTCGCCCAGGAGGCCCGGCGCGGCGACGGCTGGGTCAAGCTCGTCGGCGACTGGATCGACCGCTCCACGGGCGATCTGGCGGCCTGCTGGCCCCAGGGGGCGGTCGAGGCGGCCATCGCCGAGGCCCACCGGCTGGGTGCCCGGGTCACCGCGCACTGCTTCGCCGAGGAGACCCTCGCCCCGCTCGTCGAGGCCGGTATCGACTGCATCGAGCACGCCACCGGGCTCACCGAGGAAACCATCCCGCTGTTCGCCGAGCGCGGGGTGGCCATCGTCCCCACGCTCGTCAACATCGCCACCTTCCCGCGGCTCGCGGACGGCGGTGCGGCGAAGTTCCCGCGCTGGGCGGACCACATGCGGCGGCTGCACGACCGCCGCTACGACACCGTCCGTGCGGCCTACGACGCCGGAGTGCCGGTCTTCGCCGGCACGGACGCCGGCGGCTCGCTCGCCCACGGCCTGGTCGCCGAGGAGGTCGTCGAGCTGACCCGGGCCGGGCTGCCCGCCGTGGCGGCGCTCTCCGCCACCACCTGGGGCGCCCGGGACTGGCTCGGCCGCCCCGGCCTCACCGAGGGCGCCCCGGCGGACCTGGTGGTCTACGGGAGCGATCCGCGCGAGGACGTCCGGGCGCTGGCCGCACCGCGCCGGGTGGTGCTGCGGGGGCGGATCGTGGGGTAGCCGCGCCAGGGGCCCGGTGAACCCGCCCGGTCAACGCGGGTCACCCGGGAGGTGGGGCGGCTGTGGCGGGCGTGATGCCCGATGTCGCACGAATCGAATAAAGGCACGGAAACCACCCTTTGGGATGAACTGACGCCACGTGGCTGCCCGTTCACCCTCGGTGCGGACACGATGTGCGGGTCGATGCCGTCGGCCGGCGCGATGTCCCCCATTGGCCCGGCCGGCGGCGCCATTTCTCCTGTGAGGGTTCCACACACGTGTCCACCAGTCCCACCTCCTCCTTCGGCATGCCCCGACGCCTGGCCGCGGCCCTCGCCGCCGGCGCGCTCACGGCCGGTCCCGCCGTCCTGCTCGGCGCCGTCCCCGCGCATGCCACCGGAGACCATGGCCCGGCCCGTGGCACCGCCGACGCGGTCGTGCTGCGTACCGGCGTGAACGTCGGGCTGCTCAACAAGACGGTCGACGTCCCGCTGAACGTCGCCCTCAACGAGGTGCACGCCCCGGCCTCCGCCAACAAGACGGCGCTCACCGTCAAGCTCGACGGCATCGACCGGGGCCGGCCGTTCAGCGTGCTGCGCGCCGACGCCGCCACCGCACGGGCCACCGCCGACCGCCGCAAGTCCGAGGGCTACGCCAACGTCGTCCGGGCGAAGGTGCATCTGCCCGGTCTGCCGCTGCTGTCCGTGATCGAGGTGGAGCAGGTCACCGCCAAGGCGGTCTGCGAGGCGGGCGCGCGGCCGCGGGCCGAGTCGAATGTGCTGGGGACCGTGCGCGTTCTGGGCAAGAAGGTCACGCTCACCGCGGGCGGCACGACGGACCTCAAGGTCCCGGGGGTGGGCCGGGTGCGGCTCGACCTGTCCAGGAAGAACGTCACGTCCAAGGGCGCCGCGGCCACCGCCCTCGACCTCAATGTCTCGCTCAACCCGCTGAAACTGAACGTCGCCGAGGTGCACGGCGGGGTCACCCTGGCCAAGGCCACCTGCACCGCGCCGCGCGGCAAGGCGCCCGAGGACGGCGGCTCCGGCGGCACGAGCGGCGGGCAGACGGGCGGCGGCTCGACGGGCGGCGAGACCACCGGCGGTACCACCGGCGGCGGCAAGGGCACCGAGGTGACGCAGACGGGCTCCGGGACCCACACCCAGAACCTCGCGGAGACCGGCGGCAGCTCGGCCACCCCGTACCTCGCCGGCGGCGCCGCCCTGCTGCTGGTCACGGGCGCCGGGGCGACGCTCTTCGCCCGCCGGCGCCGCACCACCGCGCCGCAGGGCGGCCGCGGCTGACCGACCCCGTACACCGCGCCGGTGCTGTGGGGGCGTCGCGCGCGGAGTACGGCCCGGGTGTGCCGTACGGGCCGCGGACCGTGCGGCACACCCCACCCTCGCCGGGTCCCCGCCGGGCATGGTGCGCGGGGGACCCGGCGGGGTCCGCCCGCGGGCCGGCGGGCCCCGGGTACGCCGTCGGCGGCGCCGCTATCCGAGCACCTCGCCCAGCGCCGTCACGAAGCGGTCCGTCGTGGCCCGGTCACGCACCGCGAGCCGCAGCCAGTCGGGGCCCAGACCGGGGAAGGTGTCACCACGGCGCACCGCGAAGCCGCGGTCCCGCAGCTTGGCCCGCACCCGGTCCGCGTCCGCCAGCCGGACCAGCACGAACGGGCCCGCCGCCGGGCCGGCCGTCCGGATCTGCGGGAGGCCGCCCAGCCGGGCCAGCAGATGCGCCCGGTCCGCGGCGATCTCCTCGGCCGCCGCGGCTGCCTCGGCCAGCGCCCGGGGCGTACAGCACGCCTCCGCGGCGGCCAGCGCGGGACTGGAGACCGGCCACAGCGGCTGGGCCCGCTCCAGGGCGGCGACGGTCTCCGGAGCGGCCAGCACATAGCCGATCCGCAGCCCGGCCAGCCCCCAGGTCTTGGTGAGGCTGCGCAGCACCACCAGCCCCGGCAGATCCGTCCGCCCGGCCAGCGCCGCCCGCTCACCGGGCACCGCGTCCATGAACGCCTCGTCCACCACCAGCGTCCGGCCCGGCCGCGCCAGAGAGGCCAGCGTCTTCGCGGGGTGCAGGACCGAAGTGGGGTTGGTGGGGTTGCCGACGACGACCAGATCGGCGTCCTCCGGCACCGCGGCCGGCTCCAGCCGGAAACCGTCCCGGGCGTCCAGCAGCACCCGCCCGACCTCGTGCCCGGCGTCCCGCAGCGCCGCCTCGGGCTCGGTGAACTGCGGATGCACCACCACCGGCCGGCGCGCCGCCACGGCGCGCGCGAGCAGCACGAACGCCTCCGCGGCCCCCGAGGTGAGCAGCACCCGCTCCACCGGCAGACCGTGCCGCGCCGCCACCGCCCGGCGCGCCGCGCGGCCGTCGGGGTACGCGGCGAGCCCGTCCAGCGACGCGGCGATCCGGGCCTTGAGCCAGGCCGGGGGAGTGCCCGTGCGGACATTGACCGCCAGGTCCGTCAGCCCGGCGTCCGCGCCCCGCACCTCGGCGTCGCCGTGGTGCCGCAGGTCGGGTCCGGGCGGCGGGGCGGCGTCGAGACGTACGGACGCGGTGCGCGGGGGCATGCTCACCGGTCCCCGGCGCCCGTGGTCACCGTGGCGTCCGGTGCCGAGCCGTGCGCGGTCCGGGCGTCCTCCGCCGCCGCCCGGTCCTCGCACGGCGCGCCGCCGAGCCGCGGTGCGGCCGCCACCGTCGCGTGGTAGCGATCCATGATCACGTCGACCACCGCGGGCTCCGGGCCGATCACGTCGGCGCCGAAGACATCGATGCCGGGGTGCGCCGCCGCCCAGCCCTCGGCCTGCATGTGCAGCCGTTCGACCGGCCCGCCGGGGAGGAGGAAGTAGGGCAGCACCACGATCCGGCCCGGCTCGCCGGCGCCCACCGCCCCCAGCTTCTGGCACCGGTCGAGGCCGGCCGGGACGTCCGGGGCCGCCTGCGCGACGAACGCGGTCTCCACGCCCGCGAAGCCGCGCCCCTCCCACAGCAGCCGCGCGGCCCGCGCCACCTCGGCGTTGGCATGCGGATCGACCGCGCCGCGGCCCACCAGCAGCACCGTGGTGCGGGCCCGGTCGGCGGGCCGGCGGGCGCCGCTGCCCAGCGCCTCGTCCAGCCGCTGCTCCAGCACGTCGAGCAGCGCGGGGTGCGGGCCCAGCTCGTCGCCGCAGGCGTGCACCAGGTCGGAGTGGCGCTCCGCCGCCCGCGCCAGCACCGTGGGCAGCGCGTCCGGGACCGGCCCGGTCGGGGCCGTCAGCAGCGGTATGACGGCGAGCCGGGTCGCGCCTCCCTCGACCAGACCGTCGATGGCGGCGTCCAGCGGCATCGGCGAGTCCGGGGCACCGAAGAATCCGGCGGCGACCGGCACGTCCGGGTGGCGCTCACGGAGCAGGCGCACCAGGGCGCGCAGGGCGTGCGCCCCGCCTTCGTCTCGGCTGCCGTGACCGGCGATGAGCAGTGCGGGAGGGGTGGTCACGAGGTCTCCTTGGTGCCGGTGGGTCCGCTGCCGGGCGCCGGGTCGCCGGCGACCGCCGTCCACCGATCCGGGCCACGGCGGGGCGGGTTGGGAGAGGTCAAGACGATATCCGCAGCGGAGAAGCGGTCGCTGGCCGCTCCCTCCCTACCAGCGGTAACGGCACCGCTGTCCGTTACAGCGGGCCCGGCCAGCGCACAGGTCGCCCGGGCCGGCCGGCCGCGCGGCGCCGACTTCCGCTTCCCGGCGAGCAGTTCGGCGCCCGGCCCGGAGGCCAGCAGCGCCGCCGCCTCGGCCACGCTCGGCGTCCCGACGGCGGCCGCCACGACCGCGGACGCACCGGGCACCGCCACCGCCGCCAGATCCGCCGCCGGAAACGACCGCAACGGCACCCCCAGCCGCCGCGCCGCCGCCACCAGCCCCGGCTCCGCGGCCCGCGCCGCGACCGTCGCCAGCGCCACGACCGTCCGGTCCGCACACCCCGCCGCCGCCCGCGCGTCCGCGATCAGCTCCAGCACCTCGGCCACCGGGACACCCGGTCGCGCCCCCACGCCGACGACCAGCGGTGCGGCACGGCCGGACCTGTCGGGCGCCGGGTGCTTCATGGCGCCACGGCTCCTCGGCCGACGGCGCGGTCCGGGCCGGGCGTGGCACGGACGGCACGGCCGAAGACGCCGGCCGCCCCGCCACCTCCGCCGCCGTTCATCGCGCCGCGCCCCGGACCGGCGCGCGCCGCGCCGCGCTCGCCGCCAGCCGTCCGGCCAGTGCGGGTTCGGCCGCCCAGTGCAGATGCAGGTACGAGGCGTGCACCCCGCCGGACACGAAGCCCTCCAGGCGTCGTTCCGGGTGTGTCAGGCCCCAGGCCGGGGCTGCGCCCGCGCCCGGTTCCAGGGTCGTGCGGTGGAATTCGTGGCCGCGTACCCGGGTGCCGGCCGTGGCCAGGGCGTTGTCCGACAGGGCCACCGCCTCGCGGTAGCCGAGGGTGAGCCGTTCGGTCATCCGGGCCTCGGCGGGCAGGACTCCGCACATGGGCTTGCCGTCGAGGGAGCGGGACAGGTAGAGCAGTCCGGCGCACTCGGCGGAGACCGGTGCCCCGGAGGCGGCCAGCGCCGCGACCGCGGTGCGCAGCGGGGCGTTCGCCGACAGGTCCGGCGCATACATCTCGGGGAAGCCGCCGCCGATCACCAACCCCTGGGTGCCGGGCGGGAGTTCTTCGTCCCGCAGCGGGTCGAAGGGGGCGACCTCGGCGCCCGCGGCGGCCAGCAGCTCGGCGTGTTCGGCGTACGAGAAGGTGAAGGCGGCGCCGCCCGCGACGGCGATCAGCGGCTTCTCAAGGGCGGCCGTCCCCTCGGCCGGTGCGAGTTCCGCGGCCGGGTCCCAGGCCGCGTCCGGCAGCTCCGGCACCGTACGGGCCAGCGCCAGCAGCGCCTCCAGGTCGCAGCCCTCGCGGACCCGCGCGGCGAGTTCGGCCACCGACTCCACGGCCTCGGAGCGCCGTTCGGCGACCGGCACCAGGCCCAGGTGCCGGGAGGGCGTACCGGCCCGGCCGTCCCGGCGCAGCGCGCCCAGCACCGGCACACCGGAGGAGTCCATCGCCTCCCGCAGCAGCTCCTCGTGGCGGTCCGAGCCGACCTTGTTGAGGATCACCCCGGCCAGCCGCACCTCCGGGTCCCAGGAGGCGAAGCCGTGCACCAGCGCGGCCACCGACCGGGACTGCGAGGACGCGTCCACCACCAGCACCACCGGTGCCCGCAGCAGCTTCGCCACCTGCGCCGTCGAGGACAGTTCGCCCCTTCCGGACGCCCCGTCGAACAGCCCCATCACACCCTCGACCAGCGCGAGATCGGCGCCCGCCGCCCCGTGCAGAAACAGCGGCGCGATCCGGTCCGGCCCGCACAGATAGGCGTCCAGATTGCGGCCGGGGCGGCCGGTGGCCAGGGAGTGGTAGCCCGGATCGATGTAGTCCGGGCCGACCTTGTGCGGCGACACCGTGAGACCGGCCTCGGCGAACGCCGCCATCAGGCCGGTGGCCACGGTCGTCTTCCCCGCGCCGGACGAGGGCGCGGCGATCACCAGCCGCGGGATCGCGCCGTTGCTCATGCGCCGCCCACCTCGCTCACCATTCGATGCCCCGCTGGCCCTTCTGGCCCGCGTCCATGGGGTGCTTGACCTTGGTCATGTCCGTCACCAGATCGGCGAAGTCCAGCAGCGCCTCGGGGGCGCCCCGCCCGGTGATGACGACGTGCTGGGTGCCGGGGCGGTCGCGCAGCGCCGACACCACCTCGTCGGTGTCGATCCAGCCCCACTTCAGCGGGTAGGCGAACTCGTCCAGCACCAGCAGCTTGTAGGTCTCGGCGGCCAGGTCCCGCTTGACCTGCTCCCAGCCCTCGCGTGCCGCGTCCTCGCTGGAGGCGATGTCGCGCTGCACCCAGGACCAGCCCTCGCCCATCTTGTGCCAGGCGACGGTGCCGCCCTCACCGGACTCCCCGAGCACCTTCAGCGCCCGCTCCTCGCCGACCTTCCACTTCGCCGACTTCACGAACTGGAACACCCCGACCGGCCAGCCCTGGTTCCAGGCGCGCAGCGCCAGCCCGAAGGCGGCGGTGGACTTGCCCTTGCCCTGGCCGGTGTGGACGAACACCAGCGGACGGTTGCGGCGCTGGCGGGTGGTGAGCCCGTCGTTCGGTACGACGGACGGCTGTCCCTGCGGCATTACGCGGCCTTCCTGTTGCCCTGCACGGTCCGTACGAGCGCGGAGAAACTGTCCGCGCGCAGTTCGTCGAGGGTGACCGCGGTGCCCTGCAGCTCGCGGGCCAGCTCGCCCGCGAGGCCCAGCCGCACCGGACCCGCCTCACAGTCCACGACCACCGAGGCGGTCCCCTCGGCGGCCAGCAGCCGGGCCGCGCGGCCCGCGCGCACCACCGGCTCCGGGCCGCCGGTCGCCCGGCCGTCGGTGACGACCACCAGCAGCGGCCGCCGCGAGGCGTCCCGCATCCGCTCCACCCGCAGCACCTCATGGGCCCGCAGCAGACCCTCGGACAGCGGGGTACGGCCGCCCGTCGGCAGCTGCTCCAGCCGCGCGGCACCCGCCTCGACCGAGGACGTCGGGGGCAGCGCCAGCTCGGCGCCGCTGCCGCGGAAGGTGATCAGGCCGATCTTGTCGCGCCGCTGGTAGGCGTCCAGCAGCAGCGAGAGCACCGCGCCCTTGACCGCGCTCATCCGCTTCCGTGCCGCCATCGAACCGGAGGCGTCCACGACGAACAGGACCAGATTGCCCTCCCGTCCCTCGCGCACCGCCTCGCGCAGATCGTCCCGGCGCACCAGCAGTCCCCGGCCGCTGCGGCCACGGGCCCGCTGGTGCGGTGCCGCGGCCTGCACGGTCGCCGACAGATGCAGCTTGCCGAGCGCGCCGTGGGGGCGGCGGGCGCCGGTCGTCCGGCCGTGGGCGGTACGGGCCCGCGAGCGGCGGCCGTCCGCGCCCTCGCCCAGGCCCGGTACGTCGAGCCGCCGGGTGCGGAACGGCTCGGCGGCGCCGACCGCCGGCATCTCCCCGGCCGCGGCGCCCTGGGGCGCGCTCTCGGGCTCGGGCTGCCCGGCGCGTTCGGGCTGCTCGGGGGCCGGCGGCGGCTGTGGGGCCTCCCGATCCTGCTGGTGCGGGAGTTCGGCCTCCTCCGGTCCGCCGTCCTGCGGCGGCAGCCCGCCGCCGTCCGGACCGCCCCCGCCGTCCGGCCCGTCCGGTTCCGGGTCGTCGTCGCCGTCCGCGCCCTCGCCGGTGCTCTCGTCCGTGCTCTCGTCCGGGGCGAACTCCTCCAGCGTCCGGTCGAGTTTGTCCTCGTCCAGGCCCGGGGCGTCGAAGGGGTTGCGGCGCCGGCGGTGCGGCAGCGCCAGCAGCGCGGCCTGACGGACGTCCTCCTCCAGGACGTCCGTCCGCCCCGCCCACGCGGCCAGCGCGGTGGCGGTACGCGCCATCACGATGTCCGCGCGCATCCCGTCCACCTCGAACGCGGCGCAGGTCGCCGCGATCTGCCGGAGCGCCGCGTCGCCCAGCGTCACCCGCGGCAGCAGCTCCCGGGCCGCGGCGATCCGCGCGCGCAGCGCGTCCTCCTCGGCCGCCCACTCCGCCGCGAAACCCGCCGGATCGGCGTCGTAGGCCAGCCGCCGCCGGACCACCGAAACCCGCTCGTCGGGCTCGCGGGAGGCAGCCACCTCGACCGTGAGCCCGAAGCGGTCCAGCAACTGCGGCCGCAGCTCGCCCTCTTCGGGGTTCATCGTCCCGACGAGCAGGAAGCGGGCCGCGTGCCGTACGGAGACGCCCTCGCGCTCCACGTACGAGGCACCCATGGCGGCCGCGTCCAGCAGCAGGTCCACGAGGTGGTCATGGAGCAGATTGACCTCGTCGACGTACAGGATGCCGCGGTGCGCGTCCGCCAGCAGGCCCGGCTCGAACGCCTTCACGCCCTCCGACAGCGCCCGCTCGATGTCCAGCGCGCCGACCAGCCGGTCCTCCGAGGCGCCGACGGGAAGTTCGACCATCCGCGTCGGGCGCTCCTCGACGCCGCCCGTCCCGTGCGGCCCGTCGGGACAGCCGGGGTCCGGCGCGGCCGGGGCGCAGGCGAAGCGGCAGCCGCTGATCACGTCCACGGCCGGCATCAGCGCCGACAGCGCCCGGACGGCGGTGCTCTTGGCGGTGCCCTTCTCGCCCCGGACCAGCACCCCGCCGACCGCGGGGCTCACCGCGTTCAGCAGCAGCGCGAGCCGCAGATCAGCCATCCCGACCACCGCGGTGAAGGGGTACTGCGGGGTCGTGTTGTGCGCGGTCGTCATGCTGTGTCGTCCTCCACGTCGCCGTCGAGCTCCGTATTCGTCCTGTGCGTACCCCTCATGGCGCCCCCGGAGGCACGAACGGCAGTCCCTCCGGCACCCCTTCCTCGATCAGCCGCAGCAGCGCGCCGGTATCCGCGTGCTCCTCGATCAGATCGCCCAGCCGGTCCAGCTGTTCCTCGCGCAGCACGCCGAAACGGGTGTCGGGGGCCGGGACGAACGCCCGCCCCGCGTCCGCCGCGACCCGCCGCAGGAAGGCCCGGCGGAAGCCGTCGCTCTCCAGGGACCCGTGCCAGTGCGTGCCCCATACGGAGCCGGCCCGGCAGCCGTCCAGGAACTCTTCCTCCCCGCCGGTCACTTCGGCGACACCGTGGTGGATCTCGTAGCCCTCCACCGGCTCGCCCAGCGCCTCGCCGGCCGGCCGCGCGAGCGTCTTCTCCGCCGCGAACCGCACCCGTACGGGCAGCAGCCCCAGCCCGTCGACCACGCCCGCCTTCGACTCGACCTCGTCCTCGATGCGCTCGCCCAGCATCTGGAAGCCGCCGCAGATGCCCAGCACCGGGCGCCCCTCGGCGGCCCGCCGGGCGATCGCGTCCGCCAGACCGCGCTCCCGCAGCCACGCCAGCGCCCGGACCGTGCCCCGGGTCCCCGGCAGCACCACCAGATCGGCGTCGGCCAGCTCCTCGGCGCGGTCCACGAACCGCACCACCACGCCCGGTTCGGCGGCCAGCGCGTCCACGTCCGTGAAGTTCGACATCAGCGGTACGGCACAGACCGCGACCCGCAGTACATCCGCGCCGTGCGGCGGCGCGACCACGCTCTCGCGCACCGCGCCGCGCAGCGACACCCTCCCCCAAGCTCTCGACTTCGTTCGAGCAGGGGGGACCCCCATCCCGTCCTCCTCGTCGATGCCGAGCCCGTGCGCGAAGGGCAGCACGCCCAGCGTCTGCCGCCCCGTGAGGCCGCGCAGCATCTCCAGGCCCGGCTCCAGCAGCGTCACATCGCCGCGGAACTTGTTGACCAGATACCCGGCGACCAGGGCCTGGTCCTCTTTGGACAGCAGTGCGGTGGTGCCGAAGAACGAGGCGAACACCCCGCCGCGGTCGATGTCACCGACCACGACCGCCGGGATACGGGCGGCCCGTGCGAGGCCCATGTTCACGATGTCGGTACGCCGCAGATTGATCTCGGCGGGACTGCCGGCGCCCTCGCAGATCACCGCGTCATGGGTACGCCGCAGCTCGGCCAGGCAGTCGGTCACCGTGCCGAGCAACTGCTCCCGCCCGCCCGCGTACGGCGTCTCCCCGGGGGACGACCCCCCGGACTCCCCGAAGTACCCCCGGGCACTCAGCTCCCCCACCGGCTTCCCCAGCAGCACCACCTGGCTGCTGCGGTCGCCGCCCGGCTTGAGCAGCACGGGGTTCATCAGCGCGGTCGGCTCCACCCGCGCCGCGGCCGCCTGCATCGCCTGGGCCCGTCCGATCTCCGCGCCCTCACGGGTGACGAACGAATTCAGCGACATGTTCTGTGCCTTGAAGGGCGCCACCCGGACGCCCTGCCGGACCAGCCAGCGGCAGATGCCCGCCGTCACCACGCTCTTGCCGGCGTCCGACGTCGTCCCGGCCACCAGCAGCCCGCCGCCGACGGCCCCGCCGGATGCCTTGCCCCGCCCGTTCACCGGTTCCTCCTCCCGCGCCGGGACCCCGGCACCCGTGCCCGTGTGGCCGCACCGGCCACCAGTCGCGCCGCCACCGTCGTCGCCAGCGCCAGCACACTCACCCGGCGGGAGAGCCGCACCGCGCGCTCGATGTCGTCCACCGCCACCGGCGGTGCCGCGCCGTTCAGCACCGGACGGTGCTCCACCCGCCCGCCGTACGCCAGTGTGCCGCCCAGCCGTACGCCCAGCGCACCCGCGAACGACGCCTCCACCGGGCCCGCGTTGGGGCTCGGATGGGCAGCTCCGTCCGCCCGCCAGGCCCGCAGCGCACCGCGCCGGTCGGGGCCCGCGAGCACGGTCAGCGCGGCGGTCAGCCGGGAGCCGGGCCAGCCGGCGAGGTCGTCGAGCCGGGCCGCGGCCCAGCCGAAGCGGCGGTAGCGCGGCGACTTGTGCCCCACCATCGCGTCCAGGGTGTTCACCGCGCGGAACGCCACCAAGCCGGGCACTCCGCCCAACGCGCCCCATACCAGGGCGCCGACCACCGCGTCGGAGGTGTTCTCGGCGACCGACTCCACCACCGCACGGGCCATCTGCGGCCCGTCCAGCGCCTGCGGATCGCGCCCGCACAGATGCGGCAGCCGCTCCCGAGCCACGTCCAGGTCACCCGCCGTCAGCGCCCCGCCGACGGCCCGCGCCTCCCGGCCGAGCGAGGTGCCGCCCAGCACGGCCCAGACCGTCGCCGCGGTCAGCGCGACCCCCGCACCACCACGGAGCGACAGCGGAGAAGCGGAAGCCGAACCCCGCACGGCACGCCGCAGCAGCGCGGCGCCGGCCGCGGCACCGCCCGCGCACAGCACGGTGTGCGCCGCCCCGAAGGCACGGTGGTCGCGCCACAGCCGGCGTTCGACGGCGCCCGCGGCCCGGCCGAACGCGGCCACCGGATGGCCGCGCCGGGGGTCTGCCGCGATCAGGTCACCGAGAAAGCCGAGGGCCGCGCCGCACGCATATCCCGCGTGTTCGCCGCGCACCGGATCAGACCGCAGCCAGGGCGAGTTCGTGACGTGCCGCCCGGCCTCGGAGGAGACCTGCGACAGCGGGCAGAGGGGATCTCGACGGGCAGCCGGGCATGACGGTATGTCCTCACTCAGGGTCCGCGCCCTGGCTCGACGTGACGGCGACACGAGTCTCCTGGCTCCCGGATCGGCGTGTCCTCCGGCCTTCCCGTCCCGCGTACGCCGTGATGACGTGCGCGTACTGGACCGTGGCCTCCGCTGGAGGAACGCTCCCCGGTGACAGTGGCGGGACCGCGCCGGATTCGCACCGGACTTCCTCAGCTGTCGCCGAATGGCCCCGGCAGTCCACCACGGCCCGCGAACGCCCGTCAACTCACCCTTGACCTGCAGCGCAGCCCCGCTGCAGGCGCTGTGGTGCACGCCACAGCGTGGCAGAGAGGTCACGGACGGTTGCCCGCGGACCTGATCCCGCGTCACTATCTGGTGCACGGCGGCGACGGGGCCGCCGGAAGGGGGCCGGGGGATGCCGCAGCGCGCTGACCGTCATGAGATCCGTATCAGGATCTCGGGCACCAACAATCCTGACCAGGACGCCGAGGACCTCAAGGCGTGGCTGGAGCGCGAGCCCTGGCTGAACGGCCGGCCGCACGACTGGGAACTCCGGCCGGCGGTGGAGCGCGACGAGGGCCCCGGCGACATGGCCATCGGCGTCGACGACCTGATCCTGGTCGTGGTCGGCGCGGTCGCCGCCGAGATCTCCAAGAGCATGGGAATCGCGCTGCGCGAGTGGCTGCGCCGCCGCAAGGAGGAACGCGACACCGGCGAACGGCCCGCGGTGGCGGTCGCCGACGGGGACGGCGCCCTGCGCGCACTCGGCGACCAGGGGCCGGACGCCCCGGCCCCCGGACACCCCGATCCCGGCAGCCCGGCGAACGGGAGCGGCAGCACCGCCGGGGACTGAGCCGGATGTCCGAATACGACGCACGGGGCAAGGTCAACCGGGCGCTGCTGATCTGCGTCGACGACTACCGGCACCTGCGGCCGCTGCCCGCCGTACGGGACAACCCCCAGGAGCTGGAACGCGTCCTGCTCGCCCCCGGCACCGACCTGTTCACCAAGGGCGAGGTCGTCATCTGCCGCCCCCAGGAGCCGTGGGAGGTCGAACAGGCCCTGGACGCCGTCACCCAGGAGGCCCGCGGACTGCTGCTGGTGTACTTCAGCGGCCACGGCCGGGTGGGCCGGGACGGCGGCAACCTCCAGCTCATGGTCGGCGCGTCGGAACGGCGCCACAAGACCGTCTCCTGGCAGGACATGGTGCTGCCCTACTTGGACAACGCACGGGCCGACCGGATCGTGATCGTCCTGGAGTGCTGTTACGCCGGCAACGCCGGGGAGGCCTTCCACCTCTGCCGCACCCCGATGTCGCTGCTGATGGCCGCGCAGCCCAACCGCCGTATCTTCAGCGGCGAGGAGCCCACCGGCGGCACCCTCTTCACCCGCGCCCTGCGGCAGACCCTGGAACAGGGCGTCCCCGGCAAGCCGTTCGTCACCTTCGAGGACCTCGTCCGGGAGCTGCGGGGGCAACTGGCCGGTGAGCGCACCCCGATGGGCGACGTCTGGGAGCCCCGCTCGGCCAAGCAGAACACCGTCGACGACGTCATCCTGTCCTTCGCCACCCCCGGGGTCCGGCCGCCCACCCCGCTGCGGATCCGCCTGCGCCGCCGGCTCAACGCCTCGGTGCGGCACTGGTTCCGCATCCTGATGGTGCTGGCGACCGTTCTCGTCCCGGCCGGCGCGGGTGTCGCCCTGCTCTGCCTCCCGCACGGCACCGAGGCCTGCCCGCCCGCCCTCGAACTGCGGCTGCTCACCGCCCCCGAGGCCGAACCCGCGCTGCGCCGGGCGGCCTTCGACTACGAGATGTCCGACGCCAACACCCGCCCCCTCGACGGCGAGGGCGACCTCCCCGACGGCTGCCGGCGTGCCCAGATCACCGTCTACTCAGCCGCCCGGGACCAGGTCGACCAGGGCTTCGCGGCCGCCGCCCGCTGGCAGGGCGCGGCCCACGGCACCGGGAAGGGCGAAGCGGGCGACAAGGGCACCGACCCCCTCTACCGGACCGGACCGCAGCCCGACATCTGGATCCCCGAATCCACCGCCGACTACGACGAGGCCCGCCGCGGTATGCCCGCCAAGGACTCCCCGGCGACCCTGCACTACGGCGCCCCGGTCGCCTACACCCCCCTGGTCGTCGGCATCCCGGCGGGCCGGCGCCCGGACGACGTCGAACCGGCCGGAGCCTCCTGGCGGCAACTGCTCACCGCCACCGACCGCGACCACCACGACCTGCGGCTGCTGCGGCCGAGCCCGGTGCTCTCCGGCACCGGACTGCTGCACACCCTCGGTCTCTACCTCGCCCACGACGGCGCGGACCCCGCGTCGTCCGGTGTGCCCGACCCCGCTCGCGCCCGGCAGGCGGAGGAGCGGCTGTCCGCCCCGGGCAGCCAGTTCGCGGGCAGCACCGAACTGCTGTGTTCGCTGCGCCCCGACGCGGACGGCGCCGGCTCCGTCGACCGTACGAGGTCCGCGCCCCTGGTCTCGGAGAAGTCCCTCGCCGACTACAACCTGGGCCGCGCCGTCGGCAGTTGCCCGGCCCTGGACGCCCCGCTCCCGCTCCGCGACCGCTACATCGCCTACTACCCCCGCAACGTCCCCGCCCTCGACCACCCCCTGATCCGGGTCGGCTGGCGCGGCACCACGGACGCCACCCCGCGGAAGGCCGCGGTGGCCCGCTTCGCGACCTGGCTGCGCGCCCCGGACGGCGGCGGGCGCACGCTCACCGCCCAGGGCTACCGCGGGGTGTCGGACAGCGGCCCGGGAACCGGCTCACCGCTGCTGGACAGCCGCGCGGAGGCCACCCCGGCCGCCCCGGCCGTCCCCTTCCGCGCGGACCCGGACCAGGTGTCCCAGGTGCTGGACGGCTACGACAAGGCACAGAAAACCAGCCAGGTGCTGATCCTCCTCGACACCTCCACCTCCATGGCGGACGGCGGCCGGCTCCCGACCGCCCTGCGCGCGGCCGGCCGCGCCCTGGAGATGGTCGGCCCCCGCCACACCTACGGCCTGTGGGCCTTCCCGGACCGCGCGCACCCGACCGACCCCGACGCGGTGCGGGAACTCGTCCCGCTCGGCAGCGCGTCACCGGCCCCCGGCCGGGCCGCCCTGGACCGGATCGCGGGCGGCGAACTGGTCGAGCACGGCGCCGCGATGGAGGAGGCGCTGACCCGCGCGCTCCGCAGGATGAAGAAGTCACCCGCCGCCAACAAGGCCATCGTGCTGATCCTCGACCAGGACGACGGCACGGGCGGGCGCGCGGCGGGCGTGGAACGCACCCTCGGCGCCCTCGTCGAGGAGCAGCCCGGGGTGCCCGTCCTGGCGCTGGTGCTGGGCGAGACCGGCTGCGACACCTTCGCCCTCCAGCGGCTGGCCGACGCCTCCCACGGGCAGTGCGTGTCCGGCGGACCGCAGGCCGTCGACACCCTGGCCGGGCGGATCGCCTCCATCGGCACGGCTGCCAAGGGGGACCGATGACCCGCCCACCACGCGCCGCCGCCCTGGCCGCCCTGACCCTGGCGCTGGCCACGAGCGGCTGCACGGCGGACGGCCAACTCGTCCCGGAGAAGGGCGCGATCGTGCTCGCCACCGGCAGCGACCTCAGCAGCTCCGGCGTCCGGCAGGAGCTGATCCACGCCTGGGAGCGGCGCACCGGCCGCACCGTCCGGATCGTCAAGCTCCCGGACACCGCCGACGGCCAGCGCAGCCAGCTGCTGGCGGCCGGCCAGTCCGGCAACGGCGGCTACGACGTGCTCAACCTCGATGTCGCCTGGACCGCGGAGTTCGCCGAGGCGGGCGTGATCCGCCCCTGGGCCACGAGCCTGGACGGCGACTTCCTGGACAGCGTGGCCAAGACCGTGCAGTACGACGGCAAGGTGTGGGGCGTGCCCTTCAACACCGACGCCGGGCTGCTCTACTACCGCAAGGACATCCTCCGCCGGTACCACCGCGGCGCCCCGTCCACCTGGAGCGAGCTGCGGGAGGCCGCCACCGAGGTGGCAGCGGCCCACAACCGCGAGGCCGCCCGGGAGGCTGCCAGGGAGCACCGGAAGAAGCCGCCCACGATGTACGGCATGGTCGCCCAGCTGCGTCCCTACGAGGGGCTGACCGTCAACACCCTGGAGTCGGCGTGGGGCAACGGCGGCGACCCGGACGCCACCAGCTTCACCAAGGGCGGGCAGATCGGCGCGCTCCAGCAGGGCATCGCCGACCTCAAACTCCGGCTCGACTCGATCATGCCGCACGAGGCCACCACGATGGACGAGACGGAGAGCCGCCGCTGGTTCGCCGACGGCCGCGCGCTGTTCATGCGCAACTGGCCGGTCGCATACGCCTCGGTCGCCGAGAAGCTCAGGCCCGGCAGGGAGTTCGAGATCACCCAGCTGCCGGCCCGCGCCGATGGCAAGCGGCTGTCCGTACTGGGCGGGCAGAACCTCGCGATCTCGGCCCACAGCACCCGTCCGGAGGGCGCCCGCTCCCTGATCGAGGCGCTGACCGGCCCCGGCAGCGAACGCTGTCTGCTGGAGCGGGGTTTCGCGGCCACCCGCGACTCGGCGTACCGGCAGGCGGCCACGGCCCCGCACTGCCCGCTGCCGCCCGGCGGCGCGGAACGCGGTGAGCACGGCGCCCCGGGGCGGCCGGAGCCCCGGCCGGACCCCGGCACGCTGCACGAGGCGCTGCTGGCGGCCGCACCCCGCCCGCGCAGTGCGCACTACCAGACCTTCAGCAAGGTCGTACAGCTCGGGGTGTCCGCCTACCTCAACGGCCGTGGCAGCACCGCCATCGCCGACCGGCTGGCCCGGGAGGCCGATGACGCGCTCGGCGGCCGGGGCGAACAACGGACGAGGCGCCCGGCGGACGACGGCTGATGCCGTGCTCCGCCGGGCGCCTCACCCGGTCCGTCGTGCCGCTGTGTCAGCCGGCGACGATCAGAAAGATCCCGTAGGCCACCGCCATCGCGCAGACGGCGAAGGCGGCCATCGCGCCGGCCCGTGCACCGGCACCCGGTGCGGCGACCGCGGCCGCCGCACCTTCCTGGACCGTCTTGCGGGAGGTGCCGGCGATGCCGACGGTGAACAGGCCCACGATCCCCACCGTCACCCCGAGGGTGACGCCGAAAACCTGGCTGAGAGCTGCCCAGTCGATGCTCATGGAGTTCCTTTAGGTGATCAGCTAGCGGGTGACCGACGCGGCCTTGGCGCGCGGGGCGGGTGTCGTGGGGGCGCCGGACTCGGCCGGTGCGTCAGTGGCCTCCGGGGCCTGCTGGCCCGCCGGGGGCGGGGAGACGGTGCGCAGCGCGGCGGTGACCACACCGGCCGGCTCGGCGGCCGGGCCCTCGTTGACATTGGTGTGGTCGACGGGCTTGCGCCGGGAGGCGGCCCAGATCGCGCCGCAGATGCCCAGTCCGAGCACCGCCACCGCCGCCACGCCCCAGTCGCCCTGGCCCGCCAGGAACGCGGCGCCCGCCGCGACCGCACCGGCGGCCGGCAGCGTCAGCCCCCAGGCGAGGACCATCCGGCCGGCCGTGGACCAGCGCACCACGCCGCCCTTGCGGCCCAGGCCCGAGCCCATGACGGCGCCGGAGCAGACCTGGGTGGTGGAGAGCGCGAAGCCGAGGTGGGAGGAGGCCAGGATGGTGGCCGCGGCGCCGGTCTGGGCGGCGAAGCCCTGCGGCGGCTGGATGTCGGTGATGCCCTTGCCCATGGTGCGGATGATCCGCCAGCCGCCCAGGTACGTACCGAGCGCGATGGCCACACCGGCCGAGGCGATGACCCACAGCGGCGGGTCGGCGTGCGGGGCGACCACCCCGCCGGTGATCAGCGCGAGGGTGATCACACCCATCGTCTTCTGGGCGTCGTTGGTGCCGTGGGCGAGGGAGACCAGGGCGGCGGAGGCGATCTGCCCCGCGCGGTAGCCCTTGGCGGTGTCCGCCTCGTCGCGATTGCGGGTCAGCCGGTAGGTGAGCCGGGTCGCCGCCAGCGCGGCCAGACCGGCGACGACCGGGGCGGCCACCGCGGGGATCAGGACCTTCATCACGACGGCGTCGGCGTGCACGCCGTGGGTGCCGACGGACACCACGGTCGCGCCGATCAGACCGCCGAAGAGGGCGTGCGAAGAGCTGGAGGGAAGACCGGCGAGCCAGGTCAGCAGATTCCAGACGATCGCGCCGACCAGGCCGGCGAAGATCACTTCAGGTCTGATGCCGGCGGTTTCGTCGATGATCCCCCCGGAGATGGTCTTGGCCACCTCCACGGACAGGAACGCGCCGACGAGGTTGAGGACTGCCGACATCGCCACCGCGGTCTTGGGTCGCAATGCCCCGGTGGAAATGGTGGTGGCCATCGCGTTGGCCGTGTCGTGGAAGCCGTTCGTAAAGTCGAACACCAAGGCCGTGACGATCACGATCCCGATGAGAAGCGTGATGTGTTCCATTCACCCAGGCAATCAGTTCGAAGGTCAGTGTCGCTGGGACCGTACGGAGAGCGGGTGAACGGAAAGTGAACTGGGACGGGCCTGGTGATGACACCACCGCAGTGTTCACGCGGAGATGCCCCCGGTGTCACTTCCGCCTCACCCGTTGGCGAAGCCGCTGAGCTATGGGGTGTCGCCCCGTCCCCGTGGGCCCGCCCGGCGGACGAGCCGTCCCCCGTGGCCACCTCGACCGTAGAGGCGAGTCAGGCCAAGGAGGATCAAATCAGGTCAATGCCCGGCATCAGCGTAGGTGTCCCTGGATGGCGGATAGCGGCCGGGCGGGCCCCCGGCGTACGGTGCCCCGGCCCGCTCGTACGGTGTCGCGCACCACGTCCGTTCTCGCCGCACCGCGCCGGAGGACCCATGAAGGACCACACCGACGACCTCGCCGCCGCCTGGGGTGACCTGGTCGCCACCGCCCGCCGCACGGTCACCGACGGCCTGGTCGTCGGCACCTCGGGCAATGTCTCACGCCGCCTCAGGGACCTGATCCTGGTCACCCCCAGCGGTGTCCCCTACGACCGGCTCCGGCCCGGCGACCTCACCGCGGTCGACCTCGAAGGCCGCCAGATCATCGGCGCGCTCCGGCCCACCAGCGAACTCCCGATGCATCTGACGGTCTACCGCGACACCACGGCCACCGCCGTCGTCCACACCCACGCCCCGTACGCCACCGCCGTCTCCACCCTCGTCCCCGAACTCCCGCCGGTCCACTACATGGCCGCGGCGCTCGGCGGCCCCGTCCGCGTCGCCCCCTACGCCCTGTACGGCAGCGACGAGCTCGCCGTGCACATGGGCGAGGCGCTGCGCGACCGCACCGGCTGTCTGCTGCAGAACCACGGCACCCTCACCTACGGGGACAGCCTCGACCAGGCGCTGGACCGCACCGCCCAGCTGGAGTGGATGTGCCGGGTCTGGCTCACCGCGAACTCCGTGCCGGGCCTCACTCCGCATCTGTTGTCGGCCGGTCAGCTCGATGCGGCCGCCGCACAGCTGCGCGGCTACGGCCAGCAGGGCGGCCGCCCGGGCTGACCCCGCCCGCCCCGTCAGCCGGGCGGCACCCCGTCCGCCGCTCCAGACCAGGCCGCCGCTCCGGGGCGGCCGGACCCGGCCGGTCACCCGCCCGACTCCGCCCGGTGGCCGCGCCCGGCACCGCTGCGCACACTGAGGAGGTGCGCCTGGGTACTGCGGCGGCCGTGGCCGCCCTCACCGTGATCGGTGCCGGGGCGGCCGCCGTGGCGGTCGGCCGGTACGCCAGTGACATTGCCCTGAAACCGTCGCCGGACCAGCCGTTCCCGGGCGACTCCCGCCTCACCGTGCACTCCGTCACCGAGGAGCGCATCGCCCTCACCCGCAGCCTGGCGACCCTGCGCCCCGGCACCTACGGGCTCACCGGCTCCGGCTGCCATGCGGTGATCGGCGACGTCGTCCACGGCGTCCCGCACCCCGCCGACGCGGTCGTCCGCCGCCTGGTACGGGTCACCCACGGCACCCTCGCGCCGGGCAACCGGATGCGGCTCACCCCGCAGGTGCACCTCGGCAACCCCCGCGACGCCCTCGGCCTCGACTGCGCCGATGTCGACATCCCCGGCGAACTCGGCCCCCTCCCGGGGTGGTTCGTCCCCGGCGTACGCGACACCTGGGTCATCGCCGCGCACGGCCTGGGCACCACCCGCGAACACCCCATGGTGGTCATGCCGTTCCTGCACCGCCACCGGCTCCCGGTCCTCGCGCTGTCCTACCGCAACGACCTCGGCGCCCCGCGCACCGTCGACGGCATCAACCACCTCGGCGACACCGAATGGCGCGACCTGGACGCGGCGATCCGCTACGCCCTGCGCTACGGCGCCCGCAACGTCGTCCTCCACGGCTGGTCCACCGGCGCGACCATGGCCCTGCGCGCCGCCACCCACTCCGCGCTGCGCGACCGGATCAGCGGCCTCGTCCTGGACTCCCCGGTCCTCGACCGGCACGCCACCGTCCGCGCACTGGCCGCCGCCGGGCGGGTCCCGCGGGCCCTGCTGCCCCTGGTGGTACGCGCCGCCGAGGGCCGCACCGGTCTGCCCCTCGACCGCCCCGCCGACGCCGTCGACCCGGACGAGCTGGACGTTCCCACCCTGCTCTTCCACGGGCCGGACGACCTGATCGCCCCCTGGACGGCGTCCCGCTCGTTCGCCGCCCGCCGGGCCGATCTGATCACACTGCAGCCGGTCCCGCACGCCCCGCACGCCGCGATGTGGAACGCCGATCCGTCGGGCTACGAGGAGGCACTGCGGCGCTTCCTCACACCGCTGATGTAGACCCCGCTCACGACCGAACGGCCGCCGCCCGTACGGCCCGGCCGGTCCGCCCCGTCCCGGCACCCCTCCACTTCCCGCTCCGCTTCCTCCCCGCTTCCCTTCCCTCCGCTGCCCTCTCCACCGGGCCCGGCCCTCCCGACGGCTCCCAGGTATACGGGGGGACAACTCCTCCCATCAGGGATGGGGCGGTGAGATGAAGGGCCCGTGGCGGACCGCGAGCCGGGTTCCGATTGGGCTTTCGGGCCGACAGCGGCAACACTGCTCCTGTGACGTCCCGTACTCCGCGCGACTCCCGGCTCCGACTCGTCCCCCGTCAACCGGTTGCGGCCGCCCGCCGGGCGGTGACAACCCGGACCAAGCGCCCGGCGCCCCGCCCGCCCGAGGGCACGCCGCCGCCCGCGGAACTGGCCCGCCAGGCCCGTGCCGTACTGGCCGGCGCCGCCCGG
Organism: Streptomyces sp. NPDC058773; assembly: GCF_042746015.1. NCBI lineage: Bacteria > Bacillati > Actinomycetota > Actinomycetes > Kitasatosporales > Streptomycetaceae > Streptomyces > Streptomyces sp. NPDC058773. The sequence continues at coordinate 26,735 of NZ_JBHYPE010000047.1, read as the reverse complement.
CTCGCCCGCTGGGCCGACAGCGTCGGTGCCGGCGCGGCCGGCGGCAGCCTGCGCGCCGGCCCCGACGGAGCGCTGCCGGCGGCCGACGCGGAACGCGCCGCCGAAGCCCTGGGCCTGACACCGCAACAGGTCCGCACCGACTGGGACCGGGCCCGGCTGGCCGGACTCGTCGAACTCCACGACGGCCTCGCCCGCCCCGGCTGGCGGCTGCGCGCCTGGGACCGCGACGACACCGCCGTGCTGCGCGGCTGGGTCGCGCTCTTCGACGCCTGGTCGCTGGCCCGCCCGGCACCGGCCGCCGCCGGCCCCGCGATAGTCGCCGAAGTCGTCGAGGCGCTGCCGCAGTTGCTGTCCCTGCTGCATCTGTCGGCCGGCCCGGTACGGCTCCCGGTGCTGCTCGACATGCTCGACCAGCGCGTAGCCGAACTCCGCACCGAGCGCTGCGAGGTCCCCTACGGCCAGGACCCGGCGGGACCGGGCTCCGACAACCAGGCCGCGGCCGCCGGCGACGCCGCGGGGGCGTCGCTGGCCGTGCTGCTGGACTGGGCGCTGGACGCCCTGCGGACCGTCGGAGCACTGGTGCCGCCGGATGGCGCGGAGGCCGCGCACGAGGGCGCCGAGGCGCAGCTGACGCCGCTCGGCAACTGGTCGGTGTGGGTCAAGCTGGAGCAGATCTGCGTCGCCGCGCAGAGCCCGGCCGGCCACATCGAGCAGTCCGCGGAGGCGATGCTCCGCGGCTGCGCCCGGCTCACCCCGGGACCGGCCCGCGCCGAATACCGCGCCTGGCTCGCCGCCCGCTCCGTCGGCGCCGCCGTCGAGGAACTGCTGACCGTGGCCCGCGGCGAGGACGCGCTGCTGCGCGGTCTGTCCTTCGAGGCGCTGCGGGCGGTCGGCGCACCGGCCGAGGCCGCCGTACGGGCCGCGGCCGACGAGCCGGGGCTGCGTCCGTACGCCCTGCTGTGGCTGGTCGAGCACGAGGGCGGCGACCCGGAGACCGCCCCCGATGTGCTCACCCGCGAGGAGTCGACCTGGCTGTGGGTGGACACGGCGGCGGCCGTCGCCGACCACGGTGAGACCCAACTCCTCGTACGCCACCTCGACTCGGCGGTCCAGGGCTCGGTTCCGCGCCTCCTGGAGGAGGTCCGCGCCGTCGGACACCCCCGGACCGTCCAGGTTCTCGTGGCCCTGGCCGCGGCCCACCCGGACCCGGCCCTGGCGAAGGCGGTACGGCGGGCGGCGTTCCAAGTCCACACGGGTGGTGTTTGATCCCACGTTTTCGGCTGTCCCGCCGTGGTTGTTGCTCGCCGTTGTGGGCCCGCTTCGCGGTGCCCCCGCCGTTGCGCCTGAGGCGGGCGGTGTCCGCTGCGCGGGGCTGTCGGGGTGCGGAGACGGGCCTCCGGCCCGTCCCCTCCCGTGGATGGGCGGGAAGAAGGCCGGTGGGGGTTCCCCTGGGTGGTCGGGTGCGGCTCGTGGCCGCAGTGAAACTGCTCACGGCGGCCAGCCCCCGCCCACCTGAACAACTCCCCCCACCGGAGGCCCGTCACCGCACCCACAAACCACCTGGCCCGCCGCGGGCAACGGCGAACAACCACCACGGCGGGGCAGCCGAAAACGTGGGACAGAAGCACAGCGCAGCCGAAAACTACTTGCGCGGGGCCGTTAGACTGCCTCCCATGGCAGTTCTCCCTTGGGTTCATTAGACGGCGCAGCCCGCTCTCCGACCGTCCCATCCGCCGTCTTCCTGCCCTGGAGCTTTTCCGTGATCACCGCCTCCGGCCTCGAGCTGCGCGCCGGCGCCCGCATCCTCATCGAGTCCGCGTCCTTCCGTATCGCCAGGGGCGACCGCATCGGCCTGGTCGGCCGTAACGGCGCCGGCAAGACCACCCTGACCAAGGTCCTGGCCGGCGAGGGCATGCCCGCCTCCGGCTCGGTCACCCGTGGTGGCCAGGTCGGCTATCTGCCGCAGGACCCGCGCACCGGCGACCTCGACGTCCTCGCCCGCGACCGCATCCTGTCCGCCCGCGATCTGGACACCGTGCTCCGCAAGATGCGGGAGAACGAGGACCGGATGGCCAACGGCAAGGGCGCCACCCGCGAAAAGGCGATGAAGAAGTACGAGCGCCTGGAGACCGAGTTCCTGACCAAGGGCGGGTACGCCGCCGAGGCCGAGGCCGCGACCATCGCCGCCAGCCTCGGTCTGCCCGACCGCATCCTCGGCCAGCCGCTGCACACCCTCTCCGGCGGTCAGCGCCGCCGCGTCGAGCTGGCCCGCATCCTGTTCTCGGACTCCGACATCCTGCTGCTCGACGAGCCGACCAACCACCTCGACGCCGACTCCATCGTCTGGCTGCGCGACTACCTCAAGACCTACCGCGGCGGCTTCATCGTGATCTCCCACGACGTCGACCTGGTCGAGACGGTCGTCAACAAGGTCTTCTACCTCGACGCCAACCGCTCGCAGATCGACGTCTACAACATGGGCTGGAAGCTCTACCAGCAGCAGCGCGAGGCCGACGAGAAGCGCCGCAAGCGCGAGCGGGCGAACGCCGAGAAGAAGGCCGCGGCGCTCAACACCCAGGCCGACAAGATGCGGGCCAAGGCCACCAAGACGGTCGCCGCGCAGAACATGGCCAAGCGTGCGGACAAGCTGCTGGCCGGTCTGGAGGCGGTGCGCGCCGCGGACAAGGTCGCCAAGCTGCGCTTCCCGGACCCGGCACCGTGCGGCAAGACCCCGCTGACCGCCGAGGGCCTGTCGAAGTCCTACGGCTCCCTGGAGATCTTCACCGACGTCGACCTGGCCATCGACAAGGGCTCCCGGGTCGTCATCCTCGGCCTCAACGGCGCGGGCAAGACCACCCTGCTGCGGCTGCTGGCCGGCGTCGAGCAGCCGGACACCGGCGAGGTCCGCCCCGGCCACGGCCTCAAGCTCGGCTACTACGCCCAGGAGCACGAGACCCTGGACCCGGACCGCACGGTCCTGGAGAACATGCGCTCGGCCGCCCCGGACATGGACCTGGTCGCCATCCGCAAGACCCTGGGGTCCTTCCTCTTCTCCGGCGACGACGTGGACAAGCCCGCCGGGGTGCTCTCCGGCGGTGAGAAGACCCGGCTCGCCCTGGCGACCCTGGTCGTGTCCTCCGCCAATGTCCTGCTGCTCGACGAGCCCACCAACAACCTCGACCCGGCCAGCCGCGAGGAGATCCTCGGCGCGCTGCACACCTTCACGGGCGCGGTGGTCCTGGTGACGCACGACGAGGGCGCGGTGGACGCGCTGGAGCCGGAGCGCATCATCCTGCTGCCCGACGGCGTCGAGGACCTGTGGGGCCAGGACTACGCGGATCTGGTCGCGCTGGCCTGACCGCGGCGAAAGGATCATGCCGTCTGGATCATTCGGCCTACGTGTGATCCATCATCTGAGTGAGAACGGCTCGTACACCGGCGAGCCTGCGGCCTACGGCCGGGTCCTTCGGGCCCGGCCGTCGCCTTTTCCGCCGCACACCACCTGACCTGCCACTTCTCGCGGGCGCCCCGGAACGGGCGGCTTTCCGCGCAGCCGGAATCGGGCCTTCCGGGTCGTGTGACCGGGCCTTCGCCGGCAAACGATGTCGTATCGACTGTGCGGAATGGGTGGCCAGGAAGCCGGGGAGGGGTGATCATGAGAGTCCAGAGCGCACTTCCCACGAGGAGGCACGGGTGGCCGAGACTCTGAAGAAGGGCAGCCGGGTAACCGGCGCCGCGCGCGAGAAGCTCGCGGCAGACCTGAAGAAGAAGTACGACTCCGGTGCGAGCATCCGGGCGCTGGCCGAGGAAACCGGCCGCTCCTACGGATTCGTGCACCGGATGCTCAGTGAATCCGGTGTGGTCCTGCGCGGTCGCGGCGGAGCCACGAGGGGCAAGAAGGCCACATCGGCCTGACGGCCGCGACTCCGGGTACAGCGGTGTCCCCCCGGTCGGCCGAGCAGTCGACCGGGAGGTTACCGTGCAGTCACTTACGCACGCAGGTGCGGCTGGCTGACTCGGAGGCGCTCATGACTCTGCTCGACAAGGACGGTGTGCGACTCACCGTGGACGGTGAGATCGCCACGGTGACCCTCGCCAACGCGGCCAAGCGGAATGCGCAGTCACCCGCCATGTGGCGGGCGCTCGCCGAAGCGGGGTCGCTGCTGCCGGGAAGCGTACGGATCGCGGTGCTGCGCGGTGAGGGCAAGTCCTTCTCCGCGGGCCTCGACCGTCAGGCGTTCACGCCCGAAGGCTTCGACGGCGAGCCGTCGTTCATCGATCTGGCGCGCGGCACGGACGACGCACTGGACGCCACGATTGCCGAGTACCAGGAGGCGTTCACCTGGTGGCGGCGCACCGACCTGGTGTCCATCGCCGCTGTGCAGGGGCACGCCATCGGCGCCGGGTTCCAGCTCGCGCTCGCCTGCGATCTGCGCGTGGTCGCGCCGGACGTCCAGTTCGCCATGCGCGAGACCAGCCTGGGACTCGTACCGGATCTGACCGGTACCCACCCCCTGGTCGGGCTGGTGGGCTACGCCCGTGCGCTGGAGATCTGCGCCACCGGGCGCTTCGTGCACGCCGAGGAGGCCGAGCGGACCGGGCTCGCCAACCTCGTGGTGCCCGGCGACCAACTCGACGCCACCGTGGCCGACTTGGCGGCCGCGCTCACCGCCGCGCCGCGCGATGCCGTCATCGAGACCAAGGCCCTGCTGGCCGGTGCCGCGGGCCGTACGTACGAGGAGCAGCGTCGCGCCGAACGGGCCGCCCAGGCGCGCCGGCTGCGTGACCTCGCGGGCGTGGGGGAGTAGCTCCCGCGGCGCCACCGCACCCTTTGACCCGTCCCTGAGCCGCCCTGCCGCGCCGTCATGTACGGGCCGGCCGGGCGGCTCACCGGTTCCGCTCCACCGCCGTGACCAGCACGGCGACCGAGGTCGCGGGCGGCGCGGCCGCCACCGCCTGTCGTACCGCGGAGGCGACATCCAGCGCCCGGTGGCCGGGCGCGGTCGCCAGCTGGATCAGCGCATGTCCGTCGGTGAGCCGTACGGGACGGGAACCGCCGAGCACCGAGGTCAGCCGGGCGACGCCCGCGACCCGCCGTGCGATGGCGGCGAGGCTCGCCGGACCCTCCTGCGACGCACCGGTCCGGTCGTCGCCAGGGGGCGCGGCGGGCGGCACGTCCTCCGGGGGAGCGGAACCGGACGGCGCGGTCTCCGCCGTGGCCCCGTCCGCCTCCAGCAGGCCGCTGACCCGCAGATCCACCACGCCCACCACCAGCCCCAGATCGCGGATCGACGCCTCCAGCAGCGCCGCGCGCACCTGGTCGGCGAGCACTGGCAGCGGCCGGTCGGCGACCGCGGCGAAGTCCGCCGTGATCCGCAGCGGGCCGGGCGGCAGGGCGCTCGGCGGCGCCGGCACCGCCGGTTCCGGGGCGTGATCGGGATCGGCGACGGACAGCCGCAGCGCGCCGATGCGGACCCCGGCCGGGGTCCCGGCGGCCGCCCGCAGCGCCCCGGCCGCCGCTTGCTCGGTGATCCAGGAGCCGTCCGCGGGGCCGCCGAGCGGCAGCACCCGGCCGATGCCGAGCTGCGTCCGGACCGCCTGCGCCCACTGGTTCACGGCCACCGCGTCACCCCTTTCCCGGAAGACCCACGGACCCTTTCCCGGCCCGTCCAGGGCCACCCCCAGCCTGCCGCAGACCCGCCCGTACGGCAGGGCGGTGCGCCCGGCGGCGCCGTATGGAGCACTCGCCTGCCACATCCCCGGAGCGGTCCGGCAGGACCCGGCCTACTGTGGGGAACGGAGCGGGCGGACCGCTTCTCCCCGCGGAAAGGGATACGGCGATGAGCGAGAGTCAGCAGCACGCAGAGCCCAGGACACCCGCCAAACGGGGTGGCGGCGATCCCGCGACCCGGGGGCGGACCACCATCGCCGACGGTGTCGTGGAGAAGATCGCGGGCCTGGCCGCCCGGGACGTCCTCGGCGTGCATGCCATGGGCAGCGGCCTCGCCCGTACGCTCGGCGCCGTCCGGGACCGGGTGCCCGGCGGCGGCAGGTCCGCGACCGCGACCCGCGGCGTCAAGGCCGAGGTCGGCGAGGTGCAGACCGCGCTGGACCTGGAGATCGTGGTCGACTACGGCGTCGCCATCGCCGACGTCGCGCGGTCCGTCCGGGAGAACGTCATCTCCGCAGTGGAGCGGATGACGGGCCTGGAGGTCGTCGAGGTCAATATCGCGGTCAGCGACGTCAAGCTGCCCGACGAGGCAGACGAAGAAGAGGAATCGGAGCCGCGGCTCCAGTAGCCGGACCCGTCCGGAGTGGCAGCGAAGGAGCGCACGATGAGCATGGCCGTGGGCGGCCTCTTGGCCGGTATGGCGCTGGGCTTCGCCGGATACTTCGGTGGCTTCGGCGCTTTCCTCCTGGTGGCGGCGCTGGGCGCCATCGGGTTCGTGGCCGGCAGGTTCCTCGACGGGGACCTGGAGGCCGGCGAGTTCTTCCGTCCGCGCGGCGGCGACCGCGAGCGGCGGCGGTGAGGCCGGGTGGCGACGGTGACCCCGGCCGCCGCCGCCACCGCCGTACCGGCAGGTGAGCGCGGCGCGACCAGAATCGCCGACCGGGTGGTGGCGAAGATCGCCGCACGGGCCGCCCGGGAGGCGCTGCGCGGGGAGTCCCCGCGCGCCCGTACCGACGCCCATGCGACGGTCACCGTGCACCGGCGCGACGACCGCCACAACTTCGGCGAGGCCCGGGTACGGATCGCCGTGGAGCTGGGCTACCCCTCCGACATCGGCGGACAGTGCCGGGTGGTGCGCCGTCGGGTCACCGAGCGGGTGACCGCGTTGGCCAACATGACGGTGCCCGAGGTCGCGGTGGAGGTCGAGCGGCTGCACTCCCCGCTGCTGGACCGTACAGAGCGCGGGAGGGTGCGATGAGCGACGCGGAGCCCGAGCCGCCCGCGACCCGGCGGCTGCCCACGCTCGACAAGACGCCCGGTGACGCGGACGGGCCGGTACCGTCCGACGCCGACGGGCCCACACCGTCCGACGCGGACGCCCCGGCCACCGGCACCGCCGGACACGAACGGGTGCGGCGCTTCTGGTCGGCGCGCCGGCTGCCGGCCGCCCTGGTGGCGCTGGTGCTGCTGGCCGCCGCGGGCCTGCTGCTCTACGACGTGGCCGCGGTGCGCGCCGGCCGCCCCGCGATGGCCTGGCGCCGGCGGCTCGCCCGCGAACTGGCCACCCGTCACCTCGACAACCCCTGGGTCCTGGGCGCCGCCGCGGTCGCCGTGGTGCTCGGCGTCTGGCTGATCGTCTCGGCCGTCACGCCCGGACTGCGCCAGGTGCTGCCGATGCGGCGGGCGGCGCCGGACATCCGGGCCGGGCTGGACCGTGCGGCCGCCGCGCTGGTGCTGCGCGACCGTGCCATGGAGGTGGCCGGCGTCCAGTCCGTACGGGTGGCCGTCAGCCGGCGCAAGGCCAAGGCGCACGCCGTCTCGCACTTCCGCGAGCTGGACGAGGTCCGCGCCGATCTCGACGTCTCGCTCGCCGAGGGGCTGCGGCAGCTGGGCCTGGCCCGCGAACTCCGCCTGACCGTGGACGTCCGGCGCCCGAAGAAGAGGTGAGCGAGCGATGCGCAGAGGCCGCGGAACGGTCAACCGGGTGCTGCTCGGCCTGACCGGTGTGGTGCTGTTCGGCGCGGGCGGTCTGGCGCTGCTCGGCGGCTTCGGCCTGGCCGCGAAGTGGCAGCTGCCCGCCGGCTGGCCCTGGTCGCGCCCCGACCAGGTGCTGCTCCCCGCGCGGCAGCGCACCCGCTGGACGGACCAGGGCTGGTGGTGGCCGGTCGTCATCGCCACGCTGGCCGTCTTCGTACTGCTGATGCTGTGGTGGCTGCTGACCCAGCTCCGCCGCCACCGGCTGCACGCGATCCTCGTCGACAGCGGCGACGGCGAGGGTGCCCAGCTGCGCGGCCGGGCCCTGGAGGCCGCCCTCACGGCCGAATCGGAGGCGATGAACGGCGTCGACGGGGCCGGGGTGCTGCTGACCGGCCGCCGGAGCGAACCCCAGGTGCGGGCCGTGCTTGCGCTGGCGCCGCACGCCGACCCGGGGACCGTCGTCCGGCGGCTGTCGGACGAGGCGGTGGCGCACGCCCGCCGCTCGGCCGGCCTCGACCGGCTGCCGGCCGAGGCCCGGCTGCGCGCGGTCAAGCACCGGCCCGAACGGGTCAGTTAGGCGGTCCGAGCGGGTCAGAGGGGCGGCGGTCCGAGCGAGTCGTGCAGACGCTCCGAACGCGGCAGTTGGGCGGCCCGGACGTCCCCGGGCCGGCCCCCGGAGCCGAGCCGCCGTCCGGCACCGCGTCAGAACCCGCGCCGGGCCCCGCCGTCCACCGGCACCATCACACCGTTGACGTACGACGCGGCCGGGGACAGCAGAAAGGCCGCGGCCTTGCCGAACTCCTCCGGGGTGCCGTAGCGGCCCAGCGGGATCGACGCGCAGTTGCGGGCGCGGGAGCCCTCCGGGTCGCCGGACAGCGCGTCGAGCTGGGTCATCCGGTCGGTGGCGATCCGGCCGGGCAGGATGCCGAGGACGCGGATGCCGCGCGGGCCCAGCTCGTCGGCGAGCGACTTGGCGAAGCCGGCGAGGCCGGGGCGGAGCCCGTTGGAGATGGTCAGGCCGGCGATCGGCTCGTGCACCGAACCGGACAGCACGAAGCCGATCACACCGCCCTCGGGCAGCTCGGCGGCGGCCGCGCGGGCCAGCCGCACCGCGCCGAGGAAGACCGACTCGAAGGCCGCCTGCCACTGCTCGTCGGTGTTGTCGGCGGCGGTGCCGGGCGCCGGGCCGCCCACGCTGATCAGCACCCCGTCCAGCCGGCCGAAGTGCTCCCGGGCCGCCGCCAGCAGACGGCCGGGGGTATCCGCTACGGCGTTGTCGGCCGCCACCCCCAGGGCCCGGTCGCCGAGCGAGGCGGCCGCCGCGGCCGCGCTCTCCTCGGAGCGTCCGGTGATCACGACATGGGCGCCGTCGGCGACCAGTTCACGGGCGGTGGCGAAGCCGAGGCCGCGGGTCGCCCCGGTGACGAGGTACGTCCGGTCGGTGAGTCCAAGATCCATGGCCCCTAGTGTGCCCGTGCCCCGTCCTGGAGGCCGAAGGCGGTCCCCACCAGGCCGATGTGGCTGAAGGCCTGCGGGAAGTTGCCCAGCTGGCGCCGGGCGGCCGGGTCGTACTCCTCGGAGAGCAGCCCCAGGTCGTTGCGCAGCCCCAGCAGCCGCTCGAACAGCTCCTGCGCCTCGTCCCGCCGCCCGCTCAGCTGGAGCGCGTCGGCGAGCCAGAACGAGCAGACCAGGAAGGTGCCCTCGCCGCCCGGCAGCCCGTCGACCGAGATGCCCTCGGTGCTGTAACGGCGTACCAGACCGTCGTGCGACAGCTCCCGGCGCACCGTGTCGATGGTGCCGAGGACCCGGGGGTCGTCCGCCGGGAGGAAGCCGACGCGGGGGATCAGCAGCGTCGCCGCGTCCAGCTCCCGGGAGCCGTAGAACTGGGTGAAGGTGCCGCGGCCGGCGTCGTAGCCGCGCTCGCACACCTCGCGGTGGACCTCGTCGCGCATCGCCCGCCAGCGGTCGAGGTCCCCGCCGAACCTGGGGTACCCCTCGATCGCCCGTACCACCCGGTCGGCCGCGACCCAGGCCATGACCTTGGAGTGCACGAAGTGCCGGCGCGGCCCGCGGATCTCCCACAGCCCCTCGTCGGGGTCGCGCCAGGTGGACTCCAGGTAGTCCATCAGCGCCCGCTGGATGTTCCAGGCGTGCGGCTCGGCCGGCAGCCCGGCGGCGCGGGCGATGTGGAAGGAGTCGAGGACCTCGCCGTAGACATCGAGCTGACGCTGCTCGACGGCGGCGTTGCCGATGCGTACGGGCGCCGAGTCGCAGTACCCGGTCAGCCACGGCAGCTCGGCCTCCGGCAGCCGCCGCTCACCGGCCAGCCCGTACATGATCTGCAGATCGTCGGGGGCACCGGCCACCGCGCGCAGCAGCCAGTCCCGCCAGGCCCCGGCCTCCTCCAGATACCCGGCCTGGAGCAGCGAGTTCAGGGTGAGGCTGGCGTCACGCAGCCAGCAGTAGCGGTAGTCCCAGTTGCGCACGCCGCCCAGCTCCTCGGGCAGTGAAGTGGTGGGGGCCGCCACGATGCCGCCGGTGGGCCCGTAGGTGAGGGCCTTGAGGGTGATCAGCGAGCGGATCACGGCCTCGCGGTACGGGCCGTTGTAGCGGCAGCGCGCGGACCAGGCGTGCCAGTCGTCCAGGGTGTCCTGGAGCGCGGTGAACGGCTCGATCTGGGTCGGCCGGGGCTCGTGGGAGGGGTGCCAGGTCAGCACGAACGCGGTGCGCTCGCCCGCGGCCACCGTGAAGTCCGAACGGGTGCTGAAGTCCTTGCCGTAGGTGCTGCTTTCGGCCGGGGTGCGCAGCCACACGGAGTCCGGCCCGGCGATCGCCACCCGGCAGCCCTCGGTGGCGCGCACCCAGGGCACCAGCCGCCCGTAGTCGAACCGCAGCCGCAGCACCCCGCGCATCTCGACACTGCCGCTGAGCCCCTCGACGATCCGTACGAGGTCGGGCGCCCGGTCCCGCTGCGGCATGAAGTCGGTGACCCGGGCACTGCCGGTCGGGGTCTCCCAGACGGTGTCGAGGATCAGCGAGTCGCCGCGGTAGGAGCGCTGGGCGCGGGCGTCGGAGGACCGGGGGGCGAGCCCCCAGTGGCCGTTGTCCTTGCCGCCGAGGAGTGCGGCGAAGCAGGCGGCGGAGTCGAAGCGCGGCAGGCACAGCCAGTCGATGGACCCGTCGCGGCCGACGAGTGCGGCGGTCTGCAGATCGCCGATGAGCGCATAGTCCTCGATACGTGGGTGCACTCAGCGCCCCTTCCCGCCCGGAGGAAGCGCTACGCGGCGGTGACCGCCGTCCGGGCTACGGGTTGGCCGGGGCCGGCGCCGCGGTGTCGCCGGTCGCCTCAGTCTCCCCGGAACCGGCGGGTTCCGCAGTCCGCCCGACGTCCGGCGAGGCCCCGGGCTCCCGGTCCTCCGCGGTGGTCGCTTCGGCCGCGGCCTCTCCGGCGGCCGCCAGCCGGTCGCGGCGCTCCCGCCGGACCAGCACGACCCATCCGACCGGCACCGCCGCGGCGAACAGCCACCACTGGATCGCATACGCCAAGTGCGGGCCGATGGAGTCGTGGTCCGGCGCGGGGACCAGCTCCGGGGTGCCGTGGGCGGGCTCGGGAGCCGTCTGCTCGATGTAGCCGCCGAGCACCGGCCGGCCGGTCCGCTTCGCCTGCTCGGTGCTGTTGATCAGCATGACCTGGCGGGCGGGCAGGCCCTTGGTGTCCTTGATGCCGCTGCCGGCGGTGGTCTCGTCGGCCATCATCCGGCCGGTCACGGTGACCTTGCCCCGGGGTGCGGCCGGGACGTCCGGGAACCTGGTGAGGTCGTTGCCCGCCGAGATCCAGCCGCGGTTGACCAGCACGGACTTGCCGCCGTCGAGGACCAGCGGGGTGAGGACGTAATAGCCGATGCTCTGCTCGTCGGCGGCGGTGCGCTGGCGGACCACGACCTCGTGCGCGGTGTCGTAGGTGCCGGTGGCGGAGACCCGGCGCCACATGTCGTGCCGGGGCAGCTCCCGGCCGGGCGCGGTCAGCGCGGTGACCGGAACCGGGCGGGCGACCAGGTTGCGCCCGATCAGCTGGTTCTGCGCCACCTTGTGCTCATGGCGGTGAAGCTGCCAGTAGCCCAGCTTGATCATGACGGGGATCAGCACGAGACCCACGAGGGTGAGGATCACCCACTGCCGGGACAACAGGAAGCGGTACACGGCCTCGACGGTACCTGGGGCGCCGCGACCACCGAGCCGGGGGTCCCCGGTGGTGGCCGGGGAGGTGGCTTTGTCGTGGGCGGCCCTGCCGGTCCGGTGGGCGGGTTCGGTACGCGTTCCGGTCCGGTGGGCGGGGCCTGGTCCGGTGGTGCCCGGCTCGGCGGCCGGGTCCCGCGTTCAGACCCGGTCGACGATGCCCACCCGGCCGTCCGAGCGGGCGCAGTGCGCACCGCAGTACCACTTCTGGTCGGCCTCGACGCCCTGCCCGATGATCTGGCACCGGCAGTGCTCACAGATCGGCGCCATGCGGTGGATGGCGCAGGCGAAGCAGTCGAAGACGTGCACGGCGCCCTGCGCGTGCACCTCGAACGTCATGCCGTATTCGTTTCCGCAGACCTCACAACGTGCCATGCGCCACAGCGTGCGGGCGCCGCCCGCGTGCGGCGTGCTGCCGGCGGGTGTGTTGGGCGGGCTTCACCCGGACGCAGGCGCCGGCGCCACGTCCTGCAGCAGTTGCATGAAGGCCGCCTCGTCGATCACGACCGTGCCGAACGAGGCGGCCTTGGCGGTCTTCGAGGTCCGGGAGTCGGGGTCGTTGGTCACCAGCAGGCTGGTCAGCCGGGACACGCTCGTGGCGACGTGCAGCCCGGCCTCGATCGCCCGGTCCTCCAGCAGCTCGCGGTCCACGGAGGTGTCACCCGAGAAGGCGACCCGCATGCCCTGGACGAGCCGGCCGCCGGACTCGTAACGCCCCGGGTTGGGGTACGGGCAGGCCGGGCGCTTACGGGACGGGCGCCAGGACGTGGGGCGGTAGGACGCGGCGGAGGCGTGCTGCCGGGGCGCGGGGGTGTCGGACCACTCCGTCAGCGGCTGGCAGCTCAGCAGCGGCAGCCGCAGATTCTCCCGCGCGGCCCGCCGCAGGCTGGGGCGGAACGCCTCGGCCAGCACCCGGGCGTCGTCCAGCGCGTGGTGGGCGCGCTCCTGCACCACGCCGTAATGGGCGGCGAGGGACTCCAGCTTGTGGTTGGGCAGCGGGAGCCGCAGCTCCTTGGACAGTGCGATGGTGCACAGCCGCTGCTGCACCGGCGCGGTCGCGGCGGCGCGGGCGTACTCGCGGGCGATCATCGACCAGTCGAACATGGCGTTGTGCGCGACCAGTACCCGGTCCTCAAGGCGCCGGGACAGCTCCGGGACGATCTCCGGGAAGAGCGGGGCGTCGGCGAGCACGGCGCTCGTGAGCCCGTGGATCCAGACCGGTCCCGGGTCCCGCTCCGGGTTGACGAGGGTGTACCACTGGTCCTGGACCTCGCCCTGCGCGTCGAGTTGGTACACGGCTGCCGAGATGATCCGGTCGTCGCGGGCCAGGCCCGTGGTCTCCACGTCGACCACCGCGTACCCCTGGGGATACGCGGGCGGCCAGGGAGACGGCGGCGTCTGCGGGCCCGGCTGCTGCCCGATCTTCGGCGCGATCGGGTCGGCGGCTGCTGCCATGCGGTCTTCGAGCATGGTCCCTGAGGATACGGGCCACCACTGACAGCCACCGAACCGCCTCGGACGCGCCGGAGCTTCACATACCTGGCAACCCCGCAGTTTGCGGGCGGGCGGGGGAGTTGACGGGGTGTGGGTGCCGCAGCTCGGGTCGAGGGTGGCGGTGGGGCGGTGGGGCGGTGGGGCGGTGGGGGTGCTGGGGTGCTGGGGTGCGCTCCCGTACCCGCCCACCCCCCGAAGGGGGGTGGGCGGCGGGGAAAAAACTATGCGGGCCCCACCCCCGACCCTCCCGCCCCGCCGACCCCCCAAGACATCAGCGACCCCACCAGCGCCTCCAGCGAAACGCTGAACAGCCGCCCGGTGTCGACCGGGCCGGCCAGCGCGCGGGCCAGTGCCGGATCGTGCCCGGCGGTGGGGGAGTCCCACAGCTCGCCCTCGCTCGGATGCTGTGCGGGGGACCGCTCGCGGTTGCGCTCGACCAGGACGAAGCCGACGACCTGGAACTGGACCGCGCGCACCGCCTCGGCGGCCGTCTCGCCGCGCAGCCCGGCGGCGTGCATCTCATGGACCAGCGCCTGCTGCGCCGGCAGGAACATCCGCTCCGTCAGGCCGCGTTCGTGCACCATCGCGATCAGCTGCGGGCGCTCGCGCAGCGCCGCGTGCAGCGCGCGGGCGACCGACACGATGCGGGCGTGCGGGGTGTCCCCGGTGGGGCGGATCTCGCCCATCTCGCGGACGGTGCGCTCGACGAGGGCGTCCAGCAGCGATTCGCGGTTGCCGACGTGCCAGTAGATGGACGTGACGGCGGTGCCCAGTTCCGTGGCGAGACGGCGCATGGTCAGTGCGCCGGGACCGTCCGCCCGGACCAGCCTGGCGGCGGCCGTCAGGATGTCCTCGCCGGTCAGCGCGGTACGTGTCATCTTCCCCCACCATCCCTCAACTCCCGTGCTCACACGGCTCTTTACCCTTCATCCCGCTCGGTGTAACAGTGTTACAGACGCCTCGCACGACCCCCGCAAGTCACCGACGACAAAGGGTGGTACGCCATGGCCCGCATACGCTACGGAGCGCGCACCGCGGCGGAGATCACCGCGGCCCGCACCGCGAGTTCCCGGCTCCCCGAGATCTGGTCCACCGGTGTGACCGCCGTGTGGGAGACCGACCCGGACGCGGTCGCGGCCGTGCTGCCGCCGCCCCTCGAACCCACCGGCCGCCCGCTGGTCCGGGTGAGCATCAGCACGGTCAAGCTGCCCGGCTACCCCCTGGGCGCCGGTTCGGTGGCCGTCGCGGCCGCACACCGCGGCGTCGAGGGCTGGTATCCGCTCGTCATGCCGATGACCCATGAGCGGGCCCTGACCGGCGGCCGGGAGGTCTTCGGCGAACCCAAGAAGCTCGGCGAGGTCACCGTCGAGCGCGACGGTCCGGTCGTACGCGCCGCGCTCGCCCGGCACGGCATCGCCTTCGTCGAGGTACGCGGCGCGGTGAGCGGACCGCTGCCGCTCCCCGAGCCGGCCCGGAAGACCGACTTCTACTTCAAGTTCCTGCCCGCGGTGGACGGTTCGGGGTTCGACCTCGACCCGGTGCTGGTGCACTGCCTGCGCCACGAGAAGGTCCGCGCGCTGGAGCGGATCACCGGCGATGTCGTCCTCCGCGAGTCGATGTACGACCCGGTCGCCGACCTCCCCGTGCGCGCCCTCGTCGACCTGACCCTCGGCGAGAAGACCAGCGACCAGCAGGGCCAGGTCGTCGAGCGGGTCGGTGCGGAGTCCCTGCTGCCGTACATCCACCAGCGCTACGACGATCCGCAGCAGCTCCTGGACGGGCCGCCCGAGGGGAGCGCCTGATGCCGTGTCCCCCCGTAGGGCAACTCCGGGAACACCGGCCGGAGAAACGGCCGGACCGAGCGGCACGGAGGGGTGAGCGGGCATGGAGCTGACAGCGGGACAGGTCGCGGTCGTCACCGGCGCCGCGAGCGGAATCGGCCTGGCCATGGCGCGCCGCTTCGCCGCGGAGGGGCTGCGGGTGGTCCTCGCGGACGTGGAGGAGGAGCCGCTGCGGGCCGCCGCCGGCGAGCTGACCGCGGAGGGCGCCCAGGTGGTGGCGCGCACCGTTGATGTCGGGGTGCGCGCGGAGGTCGCCGCCCTCGCCGACGCCGCGTACGAGTCCTTCGGCGCGGTCCATCTGCTGTGCAACAACGCGGGGGTGGGCTCCGGCGCCGAGGGGCGGATGTGGGAGCACGAGCCCAACGACTGGGCCTGGGCGTTCGCGGTGAACGTCTGGGGCGTCTTCCACGGCATCCAGTGCTTTCTGCCCCGGATGCTGGCGGCCGGCGAACCCGGCCACGTCGTCAACACCTCCTCGACGGACGGCGGCGTCGCGCCGCTGCCCACCGCGTCCGTCTACGCCGTCACCAAGGCGGCCGTGGTGACCATGACCGAGTCGCTGCACGCCCACCTCACGGCCGAAGGCGCCCCCATCGGTGCCTCGGTGCTCTTCCCCGGCCCGCACATGCTCCGTACCGGCCTGTGGGAGTCGCACCGCAACCGGCCCGCGCGTTACGCCAAGGCCCGGCCGCGCCGGACGCCGTACCGCAGCCTGGCGCAGTGGGAGGCGGCGATGAAGGAGGCCGGGAAGGAGGTCGCCTTCACCCCCGTCGAGGAGGTCGCGGCGCAGGTCGTCGACGGCGTCCGGGCCGGCCGCTTCTGGCTGCTGCCGCCCAGTGCGCACACCGACGCGCAGATCCGGGCGCGCTCGGCCTCGATGCTCGACCGCTCCGCCCCCGCCTACCTGGAGCACTTCATCCTCGACCCGGACGACTGAGGGAGGTCGCCATGACGGACCCACAGCTCCCCACGGACCGGCCGGACACCCGCCCCGGCCCGCACGACCCGTACCTGATCATCTCCTCCGACTGCCACGCCGGGCTCCCCACCGAGGAGTACCGCCCCTACCTGGAGTCCCGCTTCCACCGCGCCTTCGACGCGTTCCTCGGCGAGCGGGACGCCCGCCGGGCGGCGGCCACCCGCCTCGGCATCCGCAACGAGGCCTTCGCCGCCCAGTGGTTCCGCGACCACGAGGAGGGGCTGCGCGGCGGCTGGGACCCGGCGCAGCGCCTGAAGGAACTCGACGGCGACGGGGTGGCGGCGGAGGTCGTCTTCCCGGACGCGGACGCCGTCGACAGCGGCACCGCCGCCCCCTTCGGCGTCGGCCTGGGCCTCTCCGGCGACCAGGACCCCGACCTCGGCATGGCGGGGGCGCAGGCGCACAACCGCTGGCTCGCCGACTTCGTCTCCGCACACCCCGAACGGCACTGTGGTGTGGCCCTGTTACCGGTCACCGCCGAAACGGACCGGGTCGTGGCCGAGATACACCGTGCCAAGGAGTCCGGGCTCGGCGCCCTGATGATCCCGTCCATGTGGGTCGACAAGGAGCCGTACCACGAGCGCCGTTACGACCCGGTGTGGGCGGCGGCCGCCGAGTGCGCGATGCCGGTGCTGACCCACTCCGGGGCCGCACCCCGCCACGAGTACGGCGACCACCTCGGGATCTATGTCTCCGAGGTGACCTGGTGGCCCGCGCGCCCGCTGTGGTTCCTGCTCTGGTCCGGTGTCTTCGAACGCCATCCGGGGCTGCGGTTCGGGATCGCCGAGTCCGGCTGCTGGTGGCTGCCCAATCTCCTGTGGTTCATGGACCGCCTCTATCTGGGCGCGCACGGCGGCAAGAAGCTCTCCCCGTTCGCCGCGCTCACCCGTGCACCGCACGAGTACCTGGACCGGCAGGTCTTCGTCTGCGCCACCAACACCAAACGCCGGGAACTCGCCCAGCGTTACGAGATCGGCGTCGGCAACATCCTCTGGGGCAGCGACTTCCCGCACCCCGAGGGCACCTGGCCCGACACCCGCGGCTGGCTGCGGAAGACCTTCCACGACATCCCGGTCGCCGAGACCCGCCGGATGCTCGGTCTGTCCGCCGCGGAGGCCTTCGGCTTCGACGCCGCGCGGCTGGCCCCGCTGGTCCGCCGTATCGGCCCCACCCCGGCCGAACTCGGCCAGAGCGCCGACCAGTTGGCGGTCGAAGCCTCCTGGGCCCGCTCCCGCGAGGTGGGCCGCCACTGGCTGACCGGCCACGACTTCCCGGTACTGGGGGCGCAGTGATGACCGACGACCGCTACACCGTGATCTCCGCCGACTGCCACGCCGGCGCCGACCTCCTCGACTACCGGCCGTATCTGGAGTCCCGCTACCACGAGGACTTCGACGCCTGGGCGGCGTCCTATGTGAACCCGCACGAGGACCTGCTCGCCGACACCGCCGACCGCAACTGGAACTCCGCCCGTCGGCTGGCCGAACTGGAAGCCGACGGCATCGTCGCCGAGGTCGTCTTCCCGAACACCATCCCGCCGTTCTTCCCGAGCGCCGCCCTCATGGCCCCGGCGCCGAGCCGTACGGAGTCCGAGCAGCGCTGGGCGGGCCTGCGTGCCCACAACCGCTGGCTCGCCGACTTCTGCGCCGAGGCCCCCGGCCGGAGGGCCGGCGTCGCCCAGATCCTGCTGAACGACGTCGACGCGGCCGTACGGGAGGTCCGCCGCACCAAGGAGGCCGGGCTCACCGGCGGCATCATGCTCCCCGGCACCCCGCCCGGCTCCGGCCTCCCCGAGCTGCACTCCGGGGCGTACGACCCGCTGTGGGCGGTCTGTGCGGAACTGGACGTGCCCGTCAACCACCACGGCGGATCGGCCTCCCCGCCACTGGGCGACGAACCCGCCGCCCGCGCCGTCTTCATGGTCGAGACGACCTGGTTCTCCCACCGGGCCCTGTGGCACCTGATCTTCGGCGGCGCCTTCCGCCGCCACCCCGGGCTCCGCCTGGTCCTCACCGAACAGGGCTCCGGCTGGATTCCCGGCGTCCTGGACATGCTGGACTACTACCACGGGCGGATGGCAGCGGCCGCGTCCCGGACCGCCACCGCCGAGGCCAGGTTCGGCGTCGGCCTGGCCGAGTCCATGGGCGACTCCCCGGCCGGCATCTGGCGCGACCACTGCTTCGTGGGCGCCAGCTTCATGCGCCCGCACGAGGTCCCGCTCCGCCACCGGATCGGCCTCGACAAGATCATGTGGGGCAGCGACTACCCGCACGACGAAGGCACCCACCCGCACTCCCGCGAGGCCCTCCGCCTCGCCTACGCCGGCGTCCCGCCCGCCGAGACCGCCGCCATGCTCGGCACCAACGCCGCGCACGTCTACGGCTTCGACCTCGCCCGCCTGGCCCCCGTCGCCGCCCGCGTCGGCCCGAGGATCACCGACCTCGCCCGGCCGCTGGAAACGATCCCCCCGGACGTCACCAGCCCGGCGTTCGCACCGGGCGGGTCGGTGCGGGTGTGGTGAACGGCGGCCCGGACGCACGGGCGCCACGCGGCGCGGGCCCCCTCGGCGACGGCCGCACCGGCCTCGGCCGATGACCGGGGATTTGCCGCCGCCGCAACACCGCCAGGTGCGCGGTCCCGTCACAGCACGCCCGGGACCGCACACCTGGCCCAGCAGCCGCGCCCGCTCCGCCGTCTCCGTCGCCGCGCCGTCCGCACCGACGCTCACCCGGCGGCGGACGCGGCGACCCCGCTGACGGCACGTCTTACATACTTCTCAGTAACAACCCCTAGCGGCACCCCCGTCGGCGCCCTTATGGTGCGGGACATGCCGCACCTGCCCGATGTCGTGTTGTGGTCCGTACCCGCCTTCGTCCTGCTCACTGTCGTGGAGATGGTGAGCTACCGCCTGCATCCCGACGAGGACGCGGAGGGCTACGAGGCGAAGGACGCCGCCACCAGCGTCGGCATGGGGCTGGGCAGCCTCGTGTTCGACGCGCTGTGGAAGATACCCATCGTGGCGATCTACGCCGCGGTCTACGAACTCACCCCGCTGCGGGTGCCCGTGCTGTGGTGGACGCTGCTCCTGATGCTGCTGGCACAGGACTTCTTCTACTACTGGTCGCACCGCGGCCACCACGTCATCCGCATCCTGTGGGCCTGCCACGTGGTGCACCACTCCAGCAAGAAGTTCAACCTCACCACCGCGCTCCGGCAGCCCTGGACGACCTGGACCGTCTGGCCGTTCTACGTCCCGATGGTCGCCCTCGGCGTCCACCCGGCCGCGATCGCCTTCACCTCCGGTGTCAACCTCCTCTACCAGTTCTGGGTGCACACCGAGCGGATCGACAAGCTGCCCCGGCCCGTCGAGTTCGTGCTCAACACCCCGTCCCACCACCGCGTCCACCACGCCTCCCAGGGCGGCTACCTGGACCGCAACTTCGGCGGGATCCTGATCATCTGGGACCGGATGTTCGGCTCGTTCGTCCCGGAGACCGAGCGGCCGGTCTACGGGCTCACCAAGAACATCGAGACCTTCAACCCGGTACGGGTCGCCACCCATGAGTACGTCGCCATCGCGCGGGACATACGGGCCGCGGACAGCTGGCGCGAGCGCGCCGGGCGGGTCTTCCGCGGACCGGGCTGGCAGCCGGCTGAGCGGATCGCCGCGGCGCAGGCCCGGAAGGCGGAACCGGCCGGGGACCGGGCGGGCGCCTCCGTCGAGGAGCCGGCCGCGTGACCGCACGGTGGCCGCGGGCCGTCCCACCGCTGCTGTGGGCGTTCGTCCTGCTGGGTGTCGTGCACCTCGGGGCGCTGCTCGGGGGCGTGCTGCCCGTCGTGCAGGTCACCAAGCCCGTGCTGATGCCGGTGCTGGTCTGCTATGTGCTGGCGCGCGGCGGACCGCCGCTGCTGGCCGGCGCGCTCCTCTTCGGCTGTGGCGGCGACACCTTCCTCCAGATCGGCGGGGACCTCGCCTTCCTGGTGGGCATGGGCTCGTTCGCCGCGGGACACGTCTGCTATCTGCTGCTGTTCGCCCGGCACGGGGCGGCTCCCGCGGCCGGCCGGCGGGGCCGGACCGCAGTGGCCGGTGCCGGGTACGCCGTCCTGCTGACCGGCACGGTGGTGCTGCTGTGGCCGGACCTCCCGGCGGACCTGCGGATTCCGGTCGCCGGCTACAGCCTGCTGCTCACCGGGATGGCGTTCGGCGCGCTCCGGGCGGGCGTGTGGGCCGCGGCGGGCGGGCTGCTGTTCCTGCTCTCCGACACCTTGATCGCGAGCGGTATCGCGCACTGGCCGCAGCTCCCGGCCCCGCAGTTCTGGATCATGCTCACCTATGTCGCGGCCCAGTGGGCGCTGGCCGACGGGGTGCTGCGGTCCGCCGCCGCGGCTCCACGGCCCACGCCGGCGCGGAACCGGGAACTCCGGGCGGCGGGCGCCCCGTGAAGGCACGTAGGGCGTAGGCCCGGCCCCGCGGACGGCGTGCCCGTCGGCCGCCGGACCGACCGCGGCTTGAGTCTCCCTCCGGGGGAGACCCGAGAGTGAGGGCATGAACGAGGACGGCACAGGCCTGCTCACCATCGGCGAACTGGCACGGCTGACCGGTGTCACGGTCAAGACCCTGCGCAGTTGGTCGGACCAGGACCTGCTGCCGCCCGCCGCCCGCACCCCCGCGGGCTACCGGCTCTACGGCCCGGACGCCCCGGCCCGCCTGGAGATCGTGCGCAGCCTGCGCGAACTGGGCGTCGGCCTGGCGGACATCCGGTCCGTGCTGCACCGCGAGCTCCCCCATGGTCCGAACGGCATGGGGGGACCCCCATCGCTCGCCGAGACGGCGGCGCAGTGGGCGGACGCGCTGGACGCGCAGATCCGCACCCTGCGGCTGCAGTCCGCCGTGCTGCGTTCGGTGGCCGCGCGGGGCAGCGCAGCAGAGGAGCTGCCGCACATGACCGCACTGGCCCGGCTGTCGGCCCGGGAGCGCCGCCGGATCATCACGGACTTCGTCGAGGACGCCCTCGACGGGGTGGACGCCCCCGCCTACCGCAGCGGTCTGCTGGCCGCCACCCCCGACCTCCCCGACGACCCCACCCCCGAGCAGATCGGCGCCTGGATCGAACTGGCCGCCCTGGTCCGCGAGCCGGAACCACGGGCGGCGCTGCGCCGGTTGGCCGAGTACAGCGCGCGTACGGCACCGGGGGTGGCGGCGCCGGCCGCCCTCGGGGAGCCGCCCGGTAACGCGGCGGCGGACGGTACGAGCGGGCCGCCCGCGAACGGGGCTCCGGACGCCACGAGCGGGCCGCCCGCCCCTGAGCGCACACCCGCCACCGGCACCCCCGGCCCGGCCGCTCAGCAGCAAGACGCCGTGCGGGTCGCGGAGTTGATGCGGGTACGCGGTGAAGCGGCCGTCGCGGCCGGGATCGCCCCGGACTCCCCGGCCGCCGAGCCCGTCATCGCCGAACTGGTCGCCGCCTGGCTTCCCACCCAGACCGGCACCGCCGACCCGCCCGCCGAGGACGGCCCGGCGGCCCGCGCCCGGCTGCGGGAGCAGCTGGAGGCCGCCGCCGAGCCGGCGGTCGAGCGCTACTGGCAGCTGCTGTGCACGGTCACCGGCCGCCCCGCGCCGCCCCGCTGGGGCACCGCGGGCACCTGGACGACGGCCGCGCTGCGTGCTCACCCCCGGCCGTACGCGCTGGACCGCTCCGCGTTCGACGGCACCGACCCGGACCGGGTGCTGCGCGCCTACGAGGCGGTGACCCGGGACGTCGCCGCCCTGGTCGCCGCCGTACGGCCCGAGGATCTCGCGCTGCCGACCCCGTGCGCGGGGTGGACCGTACGGGAGCTGCTCGACCACATGGTGTGGGAGAACCTGATGGCCGCCTCCATCGCCGAGGACGCACCGCGCGGCGACCACACCGCCGACCACCTCGGCGACGACCACGCCGCCGCCTTCGCGGACTCGGTACGCGCCGCCCGCGCCGCCTTCACCGGCACCGGGATGCTGCATCGCACCTACGGGCCGTACGAGGCGCCCGGCGCGATGATCGTCCAGCAGGTCGTGGTCGAACTCCTCGCCCATGGCTGGGACTTGGCGCGGGCGACCGGTGCCCCCACCGCGCTGGCCCCGGAGGCCGCCGAGGAGACCCTGGCCGCGGCGCACCGGATCTACGACGCCGCACCGCGCACCGAGGGCAGCTCGTTCGCCCCGGAACGCCCCGCCCCGCCCGGCGCGAGCGCCACGGACCGGCTGGCCGCCTTCCTCGGCCGCGACCCGGCCTGACGGGCGACGGCTCCGGCCTGACGGCCCACGAGCCTGGTCTGACCGGCCCACCGGGGGCCCGCCCCCGGACGACACGAAGGAGGGCCGGGTGCCGCTCACCCGGCCCTCCTCCCACCTGCCGTCACCGGCGGGGAGTTACTTCTTCACCGCATCCAGCGCATCGACGATGCCGTAGCCGAAGTGGCTGTTGACATGCTTGGTGCCGGTGCAGGTGGTGTCACCCGTGGGGCAGCCGGGGTTGTCCGCCTGCTCCTTCAGGAGCCACTGGAGCTCCTGCGGGCTCGCCTTCGGGTGGGCGCTCTTGAGCAGCGCCGCGACACCCGCGACATGCGGGCTCGCCATGGACGTGCCGGCCAGGTAGGCCCAGTCGCCGCCCGGCATGGTGGAGAGGATGTTGCCGTGCTTGGCGGGCAGCTCGGGCACCTGCTTCGAGTCACCGCCCGGCGCGGCCACATCGATCTGGTTGAGGCCGTAGTTCGAGTAGTACGACTTGAGCTTCTGCACGCCGGTCGCCGCGACCGTCACCGTGCCCGGGAGCTGCGTGGGCACGTCCCAGCAGGTCTTCGGGGTGACGGTGCGCTCGACGGGCGTGGTGTCGTTCGGGCTGGAGCTGTCGGTGAGCTTGGCGGCCCCCAGGTCCATGTTGGAGTTGCCCGCCGCCGCGACATTGATCACGCCCTTGCGCTGGGCGTAGCCCGCCGCCCGGCCGACCGCGTCGATGATCGCGGCCTGGTCGGCGTCGTCCTTGCAGTTGAACATCCACGGGTCGACGTAATAGCTGTTGTTGGTGACCTCGACACCGTGGTCGGCAGCGAAGACGAAGGCGCAGACGACGCTCTCCGCGTAGAAGAGGCTCGTCTCCGGCTCGCTGACCTTGAGAGCGGAGATCTTCACGCCCGGGGCGATCCCGGCCACGCCGACGCCGTTGCGGGCCGCGGCGATCGTGCCCGCGACATGCGTGCCGTGGTAGTCCTCGTCCGGGTTCCAGGGGCGCCAGGAGCCCTTGGACGTATCGGGCACGCCGCCCACGCAGTTGGCGGACTGCTTCGCGGAGAAGTTGGGCTTCAGATCGGGGTGGGTGTCGTCCACGCCGGTGTCGATGACGGCGACGGTGACGTTCTTGCTGCCCGGGTTCACCTTCGCGGCCTTGTCGGCCTTGATGGCGGGCAGATCCCACTGCAACGGCTCCAGCGGCTCCTCGCCGTTCGCCTTCGCCGCCCGGCCGGCCGCCTTGAGCTGGGACTTCGGCAGATCGACCTTCTGCGGCTTACCGATGTCCGTGGTGCCCTGCGCCTTGAGCGGCGCGGTACGGGTCGCGCCCGCCGACTGCACACCCGGCACCGTCCGCATGGTGGCGGCGAACTGCGGGTCGGCAGAGTGGACGACGATCACACCTATCTGCTCATGGGCGGTGACCACCTTCCCGCCGGCGTGGGCTATCGCCTTCTGGACCTTGCCGACGGTGGCGTGGCCGGGCGTGGTGTTCACGACGTACGAGAGCAGCGGGCCGTCGGCCGAGGCCGCCGCGGCCGGGGCGGAGTCCTGGGGCGCGGCGGTGGCCGCGTTCGGCAGGAATCCGAGCGACGCCGTCAGAGCCAGTCCGAGCGGTACGGCCAGCGCCCGCACGCGTCTGGATCGGGGATGTGCCATGGATAAGACTCCACATCATCCGTGAGACCGCCCGGGCACGGATTGCGCACGGGCGGATGCAGTGAGACGTGAAGTTATCGGCGATCACTCGCGGACAGCAATGGAAAGTGGAAAAAAGCGGGGCGAAAACCTGTCAGCGGGCCGGAATTGACAGTGCGTCAGCCGTGACGCCGGAGGGTGGTGATGCTCAGCGGGGGCAGTGCGACCCGTGGGCCGTACCAGCGGCGGGCGGCCGTGGCGGTCCCCGGCCGGGGCTCGGACGGGGGGACGGCGAGCGGCGCCGGCAGCCGGATGCTGCCGTACGGGCGCCGACGGGGACCGGGTGGCTGCGGGGCCTGCTGGGGCGGCGGATTCACACCGGGCACAACGAAGCGCCCCGCGCGCGGTGGCGGCCGGTGCGGGCATTCCCCCGGTTTCTTCTGGGATTCAACCAACACCCCCCTGTCGGATCGTGAGCCACACCTCTACGATGCGTGATCCAGATCACTCGTCTGTGCCTTACGGCCGGTCCGGCCCGCCCGCGCGGCCCCCGACCGGTCCCCGGTAATCCGCCCCTTCGTGTCAGGAGAGCCCGTGAGTGCCGCACCGACCCTCGACCCGGGGACGCATGAGCCGCCCGACTACCGCCAGGTGCAGTCGAGCCCGGAATTCGATGAACTCCGCCGCGCACACCGCTCGTTCGCCTTCCCGCTGACCGTCGCCTTCGTCCTCTGGTACCTCGGCTACGTGCTGCTGTCGAGCTACGCCGGCGGCTTCATGGCCATCAAGGTCGCCGGCCACCTCAATGTCGCCTTCGTGCTCGGCATCGCCCAGTTCGCGACGACCTTCCTCATCGCCTGGTGGTACTCCCGGCACGCCGCCGCCAGGCTCGACCCGAAGGCCGAGGCCATCAAGTCCCGCCTGGAGGGCGACGCATGAACCTCACTCAGCAGCCGCTCGTGCAGCAGCTCGCGGCCGGCGGGGCGGGCGAGCACCGGACCCTGATCATCACCCTCTTCGCCGCCTTCGTCGCCGTCACCCTCGGCCTCACGGTCTGGGCCGGCCGGCAGACCAAGGGCGCGGAGGACTTCTACGCCGGCGGCCGGCAATTCAGCGGATTCCAGAACGGGCTCGCCATCTCCGGCGACTACATGTCCGCCGCGTCCTTCCTGGGCATCGCCGGCGCCATCGCCCTCTTCGGCTACGACGGCTTCCTGTACTCCATCGGCTTCCTGGTCGCCTGGCTCGTCGCGCTGCTGCTGGTCGCCGAACCGCTGCGCAACTCCGGCCGGTTCACCATGGGCGACGTCCTTGCCTACCGGATGCGCCAGCGCCCGGTCCGTACGGCCGCCGGGACCTCCACCATCGTCGTCTCGATCTTCTACCTGCTCGCCCAGATGGCCGGTGCGGGCGCCCTGGTCACCCTGCTCCTGGGCATCACCAGCGAGGCGGGCAAGATCCTGGTCGTCGTCCTCGTCGGCATCGTGATGATCCTCTACGTCACCATCGGCGGCATGAAGGGCACCACCTGGGTCCAGATGGTCAAGGCGGTGCTGCTGATCGCCGGCACCCTGCTGATCACCTTCCTGGTGGCGCTGAAGTTCCACTTCAACCTCTCGACGCTGCTCGGCGCCGCCGCCGAGAACAGCGGCAAGGGCGCCGCCTTCCTGGAGCCGGGCCTCAAATACGGCGCCACCGCCACCTCGAAGATCGACTTCATCTCGCTGGGCCTCGCCCTCGTCCTGGGCACCGCGGGCCTGCCGCACATCCTCATCCGCTTCTACACGGTCCCCACCGCCAAGGCCGCCCGGAAGTCCGTGAACTGGGCGATCGGCATCATCGGCGTCTTCTACCTGATGACCATCGCGCTGGGCTTCGGCGCCGCGGCCCTTCTGAAGCCGGAGACGATCACCGCCTCCAACAAGGCGGGCAACACCGCGGCACCCCTCCTCGCCGAGGCGATCGGCGGCGGTGCCGGCTCCACCGGCGGCGCCATCCTGCTCGCCGTGATCTCCGCCGTCGCCTTCGCCACCATCCTCGCGGTGGTCGCCGGCCTCACCCTCGCCTCGTCCTCGTCCTTCGCCCACGACCTGTACGTCAACGTCCTCCGCAAGGGCGAGGCCACCGAGAAGGAAGAGGTCGGCGCGGCCCGCTGGGCGACCGTCGGCATCGGCGCGGTCGCGATCGTGCTGGGCGTCTTCGCCCGCGGACTGAACGTCGCCGGTCTGGTGGCGCTCGCCTTCGCGGTCGCCGCCTCCGCCAACCTCCCGACGCTCCTCTACAGCCTCTTCTGGAAGCGCTTCACCACCCGGGGCGCGCTGTGGTCCATCTACGGAGGCCTCGCCTCCTCGGTCTTCCTGGTGCTCTTCTCCCCGGTCGTCTCCGGCAAGGAGACCTCGATGTTCCCCGGCGCGGACTTCGGCTTCTTCCCGCTGGAGAACCCGGGGCTGATCTCCATCCCGCTGGGCTTCCTGCTCGGCTGGCTGGGCTCGCTGCTGTCGAAGGAGGAACCGGACGCCGGGAAGTACGCCGAACTGGAGGTCCGCTCGCTGACCGGGACCGGCGCCCACTGAGGCACTCCGGCTGAGGCGTCCCTCCAGGGCCGGGCGGGGCGGCGTCGTAGATCCCTACGAC
>NZ_JBHYPE010000046.1:0-54562 GCF_042746015.1 Streptomyces sp. NPDC058773 | reverse complement strand
TTTTTTTGGTGTTGGTGGCGGTGGGGGTGCATGGGGGGGGGGGGGGGGTTGGGGGGGGGGGGGGGGGGGGCGGGGGGCCGGGGCCCGGGCCGACCGTCATGGCGTTGTCCGGGACTTCGGACGTGACGGCGCGGGCTTCACTGCCAGGTCCGAGCGCACTGAGCGCTCCACCTCGGCGGCACGGCGGATGAGTGGCTCGACCTGCTCAAGCACGTCAAGAAGGCCGGAGTGGGTCTTCGCGTCGCGGATGCCACCGAGGTTGATCTCGACATTGAGCCGGGCCGTGGTGGCGGCGGCCCGTGCCGCCTCGCCGGCCGCGGCAACGTCGGTGATGACGTTACGGTTCGCCACCGGCAAGAGGGTCTCGGCAAGCGTCATCAGCGAGTGCGCGACCCGGATCACCTCGGCCGGCGGGCCCGCGGCTGCCGCGAGCGCGGCGGCGATCGCCGCGGACCGTCGTTCCTTGTCCTGTGGCGTGGCACGCGGCAGTCCGTACGCCTGGGTCACCGCGGTGAACGCCGCTGCGTCTTCGGCGGCGAGCCGCAGCGCGGCAGCGCGTTCCGCCTCCGCTCCTTCGATGAGGCGGGCGACGAGTTCTGCTGAATCGGCGTACTTCTCGCCCGTCGTGTACCGGGCGACCATGGTGAGCAGCGCCGCGGCCTGTGCCGCGTGCAGGGCAGCAGTGGCCCCGCCTCCCGGCGCGGGGGTCCGGGAGGCGAGGTCGTCGAGGAACTGCCGGATCGGCTGCCGTGCGAGGTCTCCGGTTTCGGTGTCGTGGGCGGTCATGGGAAGACGACGGCCCGGTTGCCGATGACCGCGATCCGGTTCTCGCTGTGCCAGCGGACGGCGCGTGCCAGTGCTCGGCTCTCCGCCTCGCGGCCGCGGGCAGCGAGCTGGTCGGGGCTGAGCGAGTGGTCGACGCGGAGGTGTTCCTGCTCGATGATCGGCCCCTCGTCCAGGTCGGCAGTGACGTAGTGCGCGGTCGCCCCGATGAACTTGACGCCGCGCGCGTGGGCCTGGTGGTAGGGCTTGGCGCCCTTGAAGCTCGGCAGTATCGAGTGGTGGATGTTGATGGCCCGGCCTTCCAGCTCCCTGCACAGGCCGTCGGAGAGAATCTGCATATAGCGGGCCAGGACGACGAGGTCGACCCGCTCCTCCCGGATCAGGTCCAGTAGGGCGGCCTCGGCCTGCGGTTTGGTGTCCTTGGCCAGGGGGATGTGCCGGAACGGCACGCCGTAGCCGTCGGCGATACGGCCGAGGTCGGGGTGGTTGGACACGACGGCGACGATGTCGAGGTTCAGCTCACCGATGGAGTTGCGGAAGAGCAGGTCGTTGAGGCAGTGGGCGAACCTGCTCACCATGATGACCGTGCGCACACGCCGTGCGGTGTCGGCCAGTTGCCAGGTCATGTCGAACCTGTCGGCGAGAACCCGGACCCCGAGGCCGATCGCGTCGAAGTCCAGCGGCGAGCCGTCGATGTGCGCGAACTCCACCCGCATGAAGAAGGTTTCGCTGGTGGTACTGCCGAACTGCTGGCTCTGCACGATGGTGCACTTCTCCTGCACCAGCAGCTCGGTGACCGCATGGACGATGCCCGGGGCATCCGGGCAGGAGAGCAGCAGGACGCCGTGCTGGGCGCCGGCGGGCGGATTCATGACGCCTCCAGGAGCGAGTCGGTCGGTTCGGGCAGGGCGCGCGCGTCGTCGGGGGCCGGACGGCCGGCGAGGAACCGGGCGGCGTGCACGGTGTTGCGCAGCAGCCACACATCGGTCACGGGGCCCACGCCTCCAGGGACCGGGGTGAGCGCTCTCACCCGCGGTGCGACGGAGGCGTGGTCGACGTCGCCGACCATGTGCACCCGTCCGTCGGCGCCGGTCCGGGGGTTGATCCCGACATCGATCACCACCGCCTTCTCGTTGACGTGCTCCGCCTTGATCAGCCCGGCCTTGCCGGCGGCGACGATCAGAACGTCGGCCGCACGCGTATGACGCCCGATCCCGGTCGTCCGGTCGGCCCACTCGTCGATGGACTCGACGGCGGCCTGCCGCTCGTAGCCCAGGGAAATCGCCGGCTTGCCCACATTGTTGGAGCGGCCGACGACGACGATCAGCGCGCGGTGGTAGAAGTCGGCACGGTCTTCGCCCACCGAGTCCAGCCAGGTGTCGAGCAGATGGAACATCGAGGCTGCGGTGGAGGGGACGAAGCGGGGCACGCCGAGGGCGAGCAGCCCCGCGTTCTCCGGGTGTACGGCCTCGATGTCCTTGCGGGGGTCGATCGCCCGGAACACCGCGGCCTCGTCGATATGTGCCGGGAGGGGGCGCAGGACGAGGATGCCGGACACCGCGGGGTCGCCGTTCAGCCGCTCGACCAGGGCGATCAGGTCGTTCTGGGAAGTGCCGGCGGGCAGTGGATGCGGCTGGTAGGGCACGCCGAGTTCTTCGGCGAGACGGCGCAGCCGGCGTTCGTAGGCCGCTGAGCCGTACTCGTCGCCGACGAGGATCGTGGCCAGACCGATGGTGAGTCCGTCCTCCCGCAGACCGGACACGTCCGCCGACAGGTTCTCTTTGAGCTCGCGGGCGCAGGCACGCCCGTCGATCACCTGGGCACTCATGGGTGGTGCAACTCCTCGGGGTGGAAGCCCATGGGCCGGCCGGTGCGGCGCTGCGGTGACACGGCCGGCCCATGGGACGAGGGGAACGCCGGGCAGCGGCGTGCTGTCAGGAAAGACGGGCGAGCCAGGCCTGGCGCCAGGCTTCGGTGCTGTCCAGGTCGTTGAAGGTGAACACGTGGAAGCCTTGGAGGTTGTTGTCGCCTTGTGCGAACGCCGGTATCAGCTTCTCGATCAGCTTGTTCGGGCTGTAGCCGCCGGGCAGGAAGAAGCGCCAGAACATGTTCTGTTGCTTCTTCAGGAACCGTGCGGACTGTCCGAGCCCGAGACTCGCCGACACCCGGATCAGCTTCTGCCGGCTGATGGCCCCGGGAATACCGACCCGGATCGGCAGTGTGATGCCGCGCGAGTGCACCGAGCGGGCCCATTGGACGGTGGTGTCGGCATCGAAGCAGAGCTGGGTGATGGCCTGGGTGGCATAGGGCGCCTTGTCCTTCAGGGCCTGCTCGATCAGTGCGTCACCGATGAGGCCGTGCCCCTCGGGGTAGCCACCGACACCGACCCACGAGAAGGAATGACCGGCGGCCTGGAATCCCTGGAGCAGACTCAGCGCATCCGGGAAGTCCCCGGCCGGCTCGGCGGCGTCGCCGCCGATGCAGAAGAGACGGTCGATACCGCTGTCGCTCAACTGCTGCACGATGTCCACCAGGTGCGCCTGGTCGCGCACCAGCCGAGCGGCGATATGGGGCGCGACGTGATACCCCTGCTGTGTCAGCGAGGCGGCCAGGGCGATGGTCGGGCCCAGTCCCTTCGCCTCGGTGGTCGTCACCGTGAGCGCCACGTCCGTGGGCACGTGGGCGAGAACCTTCTCCTCGGCGCTCTTGAAGGGCAGGACCTCGTAGGTGGCGGTGCGCAGCGCGTGGGCCAGGCCCGCCTTGGCGTTCCGCGGGAGGGTGCCCTTCTCCGTTGCCAGCGTCATGTCACTTGCCCCGGTAGTTGGTGCGAGCGAACTGGACGAAGGGGGCGGGGGCGACGGTGGCCCGGATCTCCCAGAGCATGTGCTCTTCGACCTGCGGCTTCGTCGAGTTCGGCTGCTCGCCCCAGACGACGGTGACCGCGGTCCCGGGCGTGGCGTGCTCCTTGGCGAGGGTGGCCAGGGAGACCATGGCCCGCTCGTTGGCGAGGTAGCCGCAGTCCAGTGAGATGCCGATCTGCTCGCCGTTCAGCAGGACCTTGTCCTCCTGATGCAGCGCGTAGCGAGCCTTGGGAAGGTCGATGTACTTGGCTCCCGGGCCCTCGCCGAGCAGCGAGCCCATCGCGGCGGTGACGTCGTCGGTGTTCCAGACGAGGGTGACCTTGGTACGCGGCGGATTCCCGGCGAGTTCCTCAAGCGCCGCGCGGCCGATGAAGTCGTGGTCGAACTTGACGTTGCGGTCGTAGCCGATGTCGTAGGGGGTGAGGTAGTAGTCGGCGATGTCGTCCGAGTCCAGGCTGCCGCCGATGGCACCGACGGCGCCGACCGGCAGCCACTCCCGGTACTCCTTGAGCAGCGGGTCGTCTCCGAAGACCGCGGGAATCGGCGCCGGCACCCAGCCCGATTCGAGATTGGCGTTCGAGTACGCCTTCGCTCCCGCGCGGACGAGCCCGTGGTCCTTCCCGGCCTCCAGCAGGGCCTCAAGGACGGCCTCGCCTTCCTCCCAGGGCCCGAACAGCTCGAAGCCCGGTTGGCCGGCCATGCCGTGGCGCAGGCCGCGGACGGTGCGGCCGGCGAGGGAGAAGTCAGCCATGTGGAAGAACTTGGTCTGCGGCAGCGGCTGTCCGGTGGCCTGTTCGAGGACCGCCACGGCGGTCGGGCCCTGGAGTTCGTAGCGGTAGAACTTCGGCGGGCCGGAGGGCCGGACGGCGGAGTTCTCGTCGCGCTCGGCCGTGACCTCGTAGTCCCCGCGCTCGACGTGGAACTGCACCCAGTCGATCACCATCGGGTGCCCGACGAGGTCGAACAGCTCCTCCTCCAGGTGGAACAGGATCGCGTCGCCGATCAGCTGGCCGTCCGGGTTCACTGCCACGAACTGCTTGGCCTTGTTCACCCCGAAACGGGCGAAGCTGTTCACGCCCAGGTCACTGAGCAGCTTCAGCGCACCGGGGCCCTTGAGGAACAGGTCGGTCATGTGGTGCGACTGGTCGAGGAGCGCGCAGGACTCCGCCCAGGCACGCTGTTCGGAGCGCCAGTTGGTGAACTCCGGTGTGACGGGGAAGGTGTGGGCGCGCGCGGCGGTGTGGCGCAGCAACTCGACCGGATTCCCGACGCGGGCGAGGGCCGCCGCCAGACTCTCAGCAGTCATGATGCAGAAGTACCTTTCCTCGGGGTGGTGTGGGTCGGGGCGCACCGCCCGCGAGGCCGCTGTGACAGCGTCGCCGGGCTTGGCTCCGGGCCTACTACGACGCTAGGAACACGGCCTTGATCAGAGATCACCCGGATGACCGGACATGGGCTCGGCGAGCGTCGCGCCCCCAGCAGGACAAGTGACGTAGTCGCGCACCCGGGGGCCCGACCACGACAGATGACTCTGTCCGATGCCGACGGAGGACCGGGGGCCCCTGCGCGATACGCCGATCCGGTGCGGCTGCGGATCAAGCAGCATCGAAGGCGCGGCGACGCCGTATCCGGCCTTGTGAGAAGGCGGATCCCGACGGTGGAAGGCGGCCCGATGCGACACGTCCCCGGCCCGTGGGCCCGGTTCGACGACCTGGTCTCGGGCACCGCCCAGCTCTTCGGACCGGTCGAGCAGGAACTGGTCGCGGTGCGCCCAGGAGAAGTCATCGAGGTGCTCGACGCCGTCGGGCGCCTGGCGGCAGCGGGTCGGTGGGCCTTCGGATTCGTCGCCTACGAGGCCGCGCCGGGCCTGGATGCGGGGCTTGCCGTGCGCGAACCCGTCGAGGGCCTGCCGCTCGCCTGGTTCGGCATCACAAAGGCCCCGCGGAACGTTCCGGCCGTGGGCCACGAGGCCGGGCCGGCTGCCCTGGCCGGACCGTGGCAGCCGGAGTGGGACGAGCCCACGCATGCGCGTGCCGTTCAGGTGGTCAAGGACCGCATCGCGGCGGGCGAGACCTACCAGTGCAACCTGACGACCCGGCTGACCGGCCCCGTACGGGGCGAGCCGGTGCAGCTGTACCGGAGCCTCGCGCTGGGGCAGCGTGGTGCGTACAACGCCTATCTGGACACCGGCCGCTTCGTGGTGGCCGGCGCGAGTCCCGAGCTGTTCTTCGAGACCCGAGGCACCCGGATTCTGATGCGCCCGATGAAGGGAACCGCCGCCCGGGGACGGACCACCGGTGAGGACGCCGACGTCGTGGAACGGCTGCTGTCGAGCCCCAAGGAACGGGCCGAGAACGTCATGATCGTCGACCTCGTCCGGAACGACCTCGCCCGCATCGCCGTGCCGGGCTCGGTGACGGTGCCGTCTCTGGTGCGCGCCGAGCGCTATGAGACCGTCCACCAGCTCACCTCCGACGTCACCGCTGAACTGGGCGCTGACGTCGGGCTGACCGATGTCTTCCGTGCCCTGTTCCCGTGCGGATCGGTCACCGGGGCACCGAAGGCGCGGACCATGGACCTCATCGCCGAGGTCGAGGACGGCCCGCGCGGGGTCTACTGCGGGGCGATCGGCGTCGTCGCACCGCCGGACCGGCCCGGTGCGCGCTTCTCGGCCCGTTTCTCCGTGGCGATCCGCACCTTGCTGCTCGACCGTGGGACCGGCGTCGCTGGTTACGGAACGGGAGGCGGCATCACCTGGGGCTCCGAACCTGCTGCGGAGTACCGCGAACTGTTGGCGAAGGCCCGCGTGCTCGGGGCCCGCCCGGAGGAGTTCCATCTGATCGAGACACTCCGCCACCGGGCCGGCAGCGGGCCACGCTCGTTCGACAGGCATCTCGCCCGCGCCGCGGACTCGGCTGCCTACTTCGGCTTCGCCTTCGACGCGGCGGCGGTGCGCGAAGCAGTGGCCGCACGCCTCGCCGGAGAAGGGGACGCGCGGGTGCGGCTGATGCTGTTCCGCGAGGGCGGTGTGGCCGTCGATGTCGCGGAACTGCCCGCCGCGGACCGCCACCCGGTCCGGCTCGCCCTCGATGCGGAGCCCGTGGACTCGACGCAGTGCTGGCCACACCACAAGACGAGCCGGCGGCAGCCCTACACCTCCCGGCTCGCGCGTCATCCGCAGGCCGACGACGTGCTGCTGGTCAATGAACGGGGTGAGCTCACCGAGGCGTGCACGGCCAGCCTCGCCGTCCGGCTCGACGGCGTCTGGTGGACTCCCCCGCTCGGCGGCGGCTGTCTCCCCGGAGTCGAACGCGGACGGCTGGTCGAGACGGGCTGCCTGCGCGAACGGACTCTCCGTCCGGCCGACTTGTTCCGAGCCGAGGGGATAGCCCTGGTCAGCTCCCTGCGCGGGTGGCGGCCCGCGACGGTCCTGTCCGGCGGCGCCCTGCTCGCCGGTCCACCCGAGCACAGGGGACTCGCATGACGTACGCCCCGGACCGCCGTGCTGGTCACGGACCACGTCGCCACAGCCGGTCAGGCACGTTCGCTGCCGGCCGGCCGGGCCTGACACAGGACGGAGACCACACGGACCGCGTCGGCGGAGGCTGCCACATCATGCACGCGGACCCCCCATGCGCCGGCCCGGGCAGCGACCACGCTCGTGGCGAGCGTCGCGGCGTCCCGGCCCGGCACAGGCCGGCGGGGTCCGTCGCCGTACAGGGCTTCGCTCAGAAAACGCTTCCTGGACGCACCGACGAGCACCGGGAAGCCCAGACGGAGCAGATCGTCGAGGTGGGCGAGCAGGACCCAGTTCTGCGCGCCCCGCTTTGCGAAGCCGAGCCCCGGATCGAGAATCAGCCGGTCCGGGGGAACTCCGGCCTCGACGGCATCGTCCACCCGCAGGAGCAGCTCAGCCGCGACCTCGCGCACGATGTCGTCGTACCCGGCCGTCGCGTACATGTCCCGGCTCGGTCCCCTTGAGTGGTTGAGCACCCACGGCACCCCGGCGGCCGCCACGATCCGGGCCATGGCGGGGTCGGCCAGGCCGCCGCTGACATCGTTGACCAGTACCGCACCCGCGGCCACGGCTGCCTCGGCGACCGCGGCCCGCGTGGTGTCGATGCTGACCGGCACCTTGGCCGCCGCCAGTTCACGCACGACGGGAATCACCCGTCGCAGTTCCTCCGCGGCATCCACGCGGCCGGCTCCCGGGCGAGTGGACTCCCCGCCGACATCGACGTAGTCGGCGCCGGCGTCCCGGAGCGCAAGCCCGTGTGTCACCGCCGCATCCGTCGTGGAGTACAGACCGCCGTCGGAGAACGAATCGGGGGTGACGTTGACGACCCCCATCACTCGGCATCGTTCGGTGGGGACGTGCCCTTCTCCGGCGGTGCCCCGCAGCCGCTCAGGACTTTCCATGGTCATCGGCCGGCTTCCTTCATGCTTGGGGGTGTCGGACCGATCAGGTCGGCCGTGCGGTCCGGTTGTCGAAGAGCGCGAGACCGGCCGCGGTGTTGGATGCGGGCACGTGGTAGGCCGAATGGACCTTGCGGACCTCGGCGTTCAGCGCTCCGCGCATGACCAGCCACATGATGAGCTCGATACCCTCCGAGCCGGCCTGGCGGATGTAGTCCTCCCGGCTCAGCGCGGCCAGCTTCTCCGGGTCCTTCTCGATCGCTTCGAGAAACATGTGGTCGAAGGTGGGGTTGATGAACCCGGCCCGTGCGCCTGCGAGTTGGTGCGACATGCCACCGGTGCCGAGGATGCCGACCGTCCTCGCGCCGCCGTAGCCGGCGATGGCGCGACCGAGGGCCTTGCCGAGCGCGTAGCAGCGCGCCGCGGTCGGCTGCGGGTATCGGATGACGTTGACCATGAGCGGGATGACCGGACACGGCCAGGCGTCGCCGGGCTCCGGCGTCCAGACCGACAGGGGCACCGTGAAGCCGTGGTCGACGTCGAGCTCCGAGAAGACCGTCAGGTCGAAGCCCTCGTCCATCAGCTTCTGCACAAGGTGAAAGGAGAACTCGGGATCTCCGACGACGTCCGGGACCGGGCGGCGGCCGAAGCCCTCGTCGGCCACCCGGTACGTCTCTGCGGTGCCGATGGCGAATGTCGGGACGATGTCGAGGTCGACCGCGTTGGCGTGATCGTTGTAAACGAGGATCGCGACATCCGGTGTGTGCTCCGCTAGCCACTCCCTCGCCGGCTGGTACCCCTCGAACAGCGGCCCCCACACCGGCTCCGCGGTCAGGCCCCGGTCCATCGCCGCACCGATGGACGGCACATGCGACGTCGCCAGACCCCAGATCACCTCAGACATCGGTACGCCCTCCCGCCAGCATCGCGGCCTTGAACTCCGCCTCGGACATCCCGGTGAAGACACCGCCGAGGTACTGCAAGGACAGCCCGTCCATCATGGCGAGCTTGTAGATGTAGAAGATGCTCCCGCCGAGGTCGAGCATGGCCTGCCAGTCACGGCCGAGAGTCGCAGTGGTCTGCTCCGCGGAGAGTCCGAACTTCCGGCAGTACGCGGCTTCGTCTGCGCGGAATTCCCGACGGGCGTTCCCGTGCCGGAGGGACATGAACAGCTTGTTCATGTGGTGCCCTCGGCGGCTCGTCGGACCGTCGAAAACGTACGTCCCCGGCAGGTCCGGCCTGCTCCGGCTCGTCATGTGGTGTACTCCCTGGCTCGGGCCGCGCGACATGCCGCCGGCGGTCTGCTCCGACGGTAGAGCGCTCGTCCCCGCCGTCCATTGCACAGTTGTCGCGACTTCCAGGCGGCGAGCCGGCGAAGGCGGTGCGGGACAAATGACGTACCGCGGCCCGCCTACGTCAAATGACCCGCGGGCACCGGCCGTCCTGACGGTGCCACTTGCGCCATTTCTCGCTGCCGACGCAGCGGATCACTCCCTAGCGTCGAACGACGGAACAACCGCCACTTCAGAACGGGTAGCCCCATGACCGCCAAAAACCTTCAGGACGTGTTGGACCAGGCAGGAAACACCGTGGAACTGCTCCGGAACTCTCGGCTCGGGGCCTACATCTACCCAGTCGTGCCGGCCGAGTTCAGCAACTTCCGCCGGGAGGCGACCGCCTGGCAGGAGACCGCGGTGCTGTTCGACCAGTCGCACCACATGGTCAACCTGTGGGTGTCCGGCCCCGACGCCCTGAAGCTGTTCACCGACACCGGCATCAACAGCACCGCGAAGTTCCCGGTCGACTCGGCCAAGCAGTTCGTCCCGGTCTCCCCCGAGGGCGGGGTGATCGGCGACGGCATCCTGTTCCGGCTCGCCGAGGAGGAGTTCGTCTTCGTCGGGCGGGCTCCCGTCGCCAACTGGCTGACGTTCACCGCGGAGCGGGGCTACCACGTCGACATCCGATACGACGACCGCTCCCCGTCGCGTCCCTACGGCAAGCAGGTCACC
This sequence comes from Streptomyces sp. NPDC058773, assembly GCF_042746015.1. Lineage (NCBI taxonomy): Bacteria > Bacillati > Actinomycetota > Actinomycetes > Kitasatosporales > Streptomycetaceae > Streptomyces > Streptomyces sp. NPDC058773. The sequence continues at coordinate 44,493 of NZ_JBHYPE010000046.1, read as the reverse complement.
CGTGATGTCTGGCGGTTCCAGATTCAGGGGCCGCGCGCCTGGGACGTGATCGAGAAGGTCAACGGCGGCCCTGTCGAGCAGGTCAAGTTCTTCAAGATGGGCTACCTGAACATCGCCGGTGAGCGCATTCGGACTCTGCGCCACGGCATGGCCGGAGCGCCCGGACTGGAGATCTGGGGCCCGTACGGGACGTACGACAAGGTCCGCGACGCCATCCTTGAGGCCGGACGGGAATTCGGGCTGGAGCCGGCCGGATGCCGGGCCTACTCCTGCAACACGTTCGAGTCCGGCTGGATCCCCTCGCCGCTGCCCGCGATCTACACCTCGGAGGAACTGCGTCCGTACCGCCAGTGGCTCGGCGCCGACAGCTACGAGGCGCTCAACGCGCTCGCCGGCAGCTTCGTCTCCGGCAACATCGAGGACTATTACCTCAACCCGTGGGAGCTCGGCTACGGCGGATTCGTCAAGTTCGACCACGACTTCGTGGGCCGCAGCGCGCTCGAGGCCATCGACCCGAGCACCCAGCGCCGCAAGGTCACCCTCGCCTGGAACGCCGACGACGTCGCCAGGCTCCTCGCCTCTCCGGTCGATCCCGAAGGCCCCGGCTATCAGTTCTTCGACCTGCCCAACGCCAACTACGGTTCGTCCAACTTCGACGCGGTGCAGGACGCCGACGGCAATGTCGTCGGTCTGTCGGTGTTCACCGGCTACAGCCCCAACGAGCGCAAGGCGCTGTCACTGGCCACGGTCAACCCCGATGTCCCGCTGGGCGCCGAGGTCAAGGTCATCTGGGGCGAGCCGAACGGCGGCTCGGAGAAGACCACCGTGCAGCCGCACCAGCAGTTCGCGGTCCGCGCCATCGTGAGCCCGGCCCCCTACGCGGCGATGGCCCGCGAGACCTACCAGCAGGGATGGCGCACCGCCGCCTCCGTCTGAGCCGTATCAGCTGCCGCGGTGCCGGTCTCCCCCGTTGGGGGGGCCGGCACCGCTCGTCCCCATGCGGACCGGCTGCCCCTGCGGGTGCGCACGACGGCCGTGCATGCCACGGTGCCGGGACCCCGATGGGGCCCCGGCACGGTTCTGGCAGGTCTCAGACCAGCTGACGGGTCAGGAAGGTGACGACGCAGGCGGGCTTGGCAGCGCCCTCGACCGTGATCGTCATGGTGATGGAGAGCTGAAGGCCGCCCCTGACCTCGCTGACCTCGTCGAGGACAGCGGTGGCACGCACCTTGCCGCCCACGGGGACGGGCGACGGGAAGCGCACCCTTTCGCAGCCGTAGTTCACGACCAGTGCGAAGCCGGTGATCTCCAGGATCTCCGGCAGGAGCCGCGGCACGAGGGAGAGGGTGAGGTAGCCGTGGGCGATCGTCCCGCCGAACGGCCCGTCTTTCGCCCGCTCCGCGTCGACGTGGATCCACTGGTAATCGCCGGTGGCGTCGGCGAACTTGTCGACGGCCTCCTGCGTGATCTCGTAGAGGTCGCTCTGTCCGAGCACCTCACCGATGGGGAGGGCCCGCACGCCCTCGATGCCGTGTGCGACGCATGGCACGTCAGTTACCTCCGAAGTCGAGCGGGGTGGGCAGGTAGTCCTCAAGCTCGCCCTTGAGCGGGCCGGCGAAGGCCTCGGCGACGCCGGCGGATGTCCAGCCACCGCCGTGCAGCCGCTCAGCCACCTCCGCAGGGTGGGTCCACAGGGCGATCCGGTCGCCACCGGCCGCGATGGCCTGGCCGGTGACGTGGGCCGAGTCGGCCGAGGCCAGGTAGACGATCACCGGGGCGACGTCGTCGGGCGTACCGAGACCGAGCCGGCGCACGTGTTCCGGAACGGGTTCGCCACGGTCGGCCTGCTCTACCAGCTCCGCGAGTCCCGGGACCGTGGCCACCATCCGGGTCAGGGCCGTCGGCACGATCGCGTTGACGGTCACGCCGATCTTGGCGTTCTCGACGGCCCAGGTCCGCATCATCGCCACGATCGCGCCCTTGGACGCCGAGTAGGCGGTCTGGCCGAAGCTCGCGCGCTGCCCCGCCGGCGACCCGACGAGGACGAGCCGGCCGCCGTCGCCCTGCTCGCGGAAGCGTGCCACCGCGGCGCGGCCGCAGGTGAAGGTCCCTCGCAGATGGCTGCGGACGACCAGGTCGAAGTCCTCATCCGTGGTGTTGCGCAGCGTTTTGTCCCGCAGCGCACCCGCGTTGGTCACCATCACATCCAGCCGGCCGAACTCGTGCACGGCCCGTGCGACCAACGCTTCCGCCATTTCCGAGCCGCCCACCGCGCCGATTTCGGCGACCGCGGACCCGCCGGCGTCGACGATCGACCGGACCGTCTCCTCGGCAACGTCTCCGTCAAGGTCGTTGACCACGACCGACGCCCCCGCGGCGGCCAGCGCCCGGGCATAGGACCGGCCCAGGCCGCGGCCCGATCCGGTGACCACGGCAACCCTGCCATCCAGCATGTGTCCTCCTCGTGCGCCCCCGACGGGCGCCGTCGGCGTCTCCTGCGCGGCGTCCCCCACGCAGCCGGCGACCGGGGCGTCCACCGCGCGTTGTGCTCGACGCTAGAAGAGCAACCACCGTCGTGGATGCGGCCGATGACGGCATCCGCAGCCGCTTCCGTCGCGCCGGGCCTACGTCATTCGTCGCGAGCCGCCGGCCCGTGAACGCGCTCTTGCCGCCATCGGCTTGTCCCCGGCCGCGCCGCGCGGTCATCCGCCGGCCGGCGTCGTCTCCGTCTACGTCATCCGTCCCGGGCCCACAGGGACGAGGAGCACAGGCGCCCATCGGTCATTCCACGGTGGCGGGCTCCCTCCCGCTTCCTTACCGTGAGGCTCCGAGCGAGCACGGCCCGCCTTCCGCCCCGTGCCGAACGCCGAGTCACCGAGGAGCCCGCATGGACGTCAGCAGGCTGACCGCGATCGACGTACACACCCACGTCCTCGCGTCCGTCACCGAAAAGGAGCGTTCCGGAGCCGGTTCCGACGCCCTTGCCGGGGTCTTCGGCCCGATTCCCGAGCTGACGGTTCCCGAGCTCGCCGAGTACTACCGCGAGCGGTCCATGGCCGCGATCGTCTTCACCGTCGACTCCGTCACCCGGACCGGTCAGGAGCCCCGGGTCAGCAACGAGGAGATCGCCGAGCACGCCGCCGCGTACCCGGACACCCTGATCCCGTTCGCCAGCGTCGACCCGGGCCGCGGCGCGGCCGCCGTGCGGACCGCACGCCGCCTGATCACCGAGCACCGGGTCCGGGGGTTCAAGTTCCACCCGAGCGACCAGGGCTTCTTTCCCAACGACACGGCGGCCTACCCGCTGTACGAGGTGATCGCCGAGGCGGGCCTGCCGGCCCTGTTCCACAGTGGACAGACGGGTGTCGGGGCCGGCCGGCGAGGCGGGGGCGGAATCCGGCTCAAGTACTCCAACCCGATGCACCTCGATGACGTCGCGGTCGACTTCCCGGACATGCCGATCATCATCGCGCACCCCTCGGTGCCCTGGCAGGACGAGGCGCTGGCGGTCGCCGGTCACAAGCCGCAGGTGTACATCGACCTCTCCGGCTGGTCCCCCACGTACTTCCCACCGCAGCTGATCGCACAGGCGAACTCGCTCCTGAAGAAGAAAATCCTCTTCGGGTCGGACTTCCCCGCCCTCTCCCCCGACCGCTGGCTCGCCGACTTCGCCGAGCTCGACATCAAGGCCGAGGTGCGTCCCCTGATCCTCAAGGAGAACGCGGTGCGCCTGCTCGGCCTGGACGACTCGGCGAAGGATCAGGAGGCCTGATCATGGACGTCTCCTTCGGCACGGTCTGGGAAGCCGTGGCCTCCCGCCTCCCGGACGCGGTCGCGATATCCGAACCGGGCCGCAACGTCACCTACGCCGAGTTCGACGACCGCGCGTCCCGTCTGGCAGCGGCGCTCGCGGGCGCGGGTGTCGGGGCCGGTGACACCGTTGCCTGCTACCTGTACAACGGTGCGCCTTACCTGGAGACGGTGTTCGCCGCCTTCAAGATCGGCGCGATCCCGGTCAATGCGAACTACCGCTACACCGAGGAGGAACTCTCCTCCCTGCTCGACGATGCCGACGCCGCCGCCTTGGTCTTCAGCGGGGAACTGGCGGCCAACGTCAGCCACGCCGCGGCCAATGTGTCGTCGCTGCGCCTTCTCATACAGGTCGGCAACAACCCCGGGTGGCCCGCAGGACCCAAGGCACGCGAGCTCGACGACCTGCTCGCCTCCACCGATCCGCGCCCGCACACCGCCCGGCCCGGTTCGGATCAGCTCTTCATGTACACCGGCGGCACGACCGGCAAGCCGAAGGGCGTCATCTGGCGGCAGTCCGACCTGCTGCACAGCCTCACCGTGCCGATCTTCCGGCCGCTCGGTCTGGACGGACTGCCCCGCTCGCTGGAGGAGGCGGTCGAGGTGGCGGTCAGCGCCCACACCAACGGCCTGGCGCCGGCGGTGATGCCGGTCGTCCCGCTGATGCACGGCACCGGCCTCTTCAACACGCTCGGCGCCCTGCTGGTCGGCGGCCGGGCCATTACCGCGCGACCCGGCGCCCTCGTTCCCCACCACGTCTGGGAGACCGCAGTGGCGCAGCGCGCGGGCACGCTGATCGTGGCCGGCAACGCGGTCTGCCAGCCGCTCGTCGACGAGCTGATACGGGCGGAGAACGCCGGCTCGCCACACGACCTTTCCTCCCTCCGTGCCGTCCTGAGCTCGGGCACCGCCCTCAGCGACCGCCTCAAGCAGGCCCTGCACGAGCGGGCGGACCTCACCATCACCGATGCGATCGCCTCCAGTGAGGGCGGTCCGTTCGCCTTCGCGGTGACCCGGTCCGTGGACGACCTCCCGGCCCGCTTCTTCCCCGTGCCGACGGCCAAGGTCATCACCCAGGACGAGCGCATCCTCGAGCCCGGGAGCGACGAGTTGGGGATGCTCGCCTACGGCGGCCCGATGCCGCTCGGCTACTACAAGGACAGCGCCAGGACGGCGACCACCTTCCGCACCGTCGACGGCGTCCGCTACGCCATCCCCGGCGACCTCGCACAACTGGAGGCCGATGGATCGATCCGCTTCCTCGGCCGCGGCTCGGGTGTCATCAACACCGGCGGCGAGAAGGTCCACCCGCAGGAGGTCGAAAACGTCCTCCTCGCGCATCCGGACGTCACCGACTGTGTCGTCATCGGTGCCCCTGACGAGGTCTGGGGCGAGCGGGTCGCCGCGGTCGTCGCCACGTCCTCGCCCCGTTCAGGCTTCGAGTCGGAGCTGCAGGACCGGGTTCGTGAGTCCCTCGCCGGATACAAGGTCCCCCGCACCATCGTGCTCGTCGACAGGCTGGCCAGGACCCCCACCGGCAAGTTGGAGATGTCCTGGGCCAGGACGGTCGTCAGCACGAACGAGCAGTGATCCCGCCGCACTTGACGTCCCGGTGCGACGGGCCGGCCGGCCCGCTTCAGCTCTGTGGCGGCACGAGGCCCTGCCGCACCGCCACCAGCGCGGCCTGGGTGCGGGACGTGAGCTGGAGCTTGCGCAACACGTTGCTGACGTGTGTCCGGGCGGTGCGCTCGCTGATCACGAGCTCGTCGGCGATCTCCTGGTTGGAACACCCCTGGGCAACGAGGATCAGGACGTCGCGTTCCCGGCCGGTGAGCGCACCGATGCCGGTCGGCGGCGCCACGATCTCCTGGGTGAGCTGACGGGCCACCGCCGGGTCGAGGAACACGTCCCCCGCCGCTGCCGCACGGATCGCGGCAACGACCTCGCCGGGTTCGGCATCCTTGAGCAGGTAGCCCGCCGCGCCGTTGGCCAACGCGGCGTGCACCCGCTCCATCTCGCCGAAGCTGGTCAGGACCACGACCCGCACGTCCGGGTACAGCTGGGTGATGCGCGCCGATGCCGCCACCCCGTCCATCTTGGGCATCAGCAGGTCGATGAGGACGACGTCCGGCAGTTCACCGTAAGCGGCCATGGCCTCCAGCAGTTCGAGGGCCTCCAGACCGTTGCCGGCTTCCGCCGCCACTTCCAGGTCATCGAGCACCTCAAGGTAGGCGCGGATGCCGCGGCGCACGACGGCGTGGTCATCGACGATCACGACCCGGAGTTCTGCGTTGGTCGGAGTCGGTGCTGCGGGGGCGTTCATGGTGTCGGCTCCTCCGTCGGTCCAGCAAGCCTCTCGGGCCGCGAGAGCGCGGCGTGTGGCACGAGAGCCGGCAGCGGGATCACGGCCCGCACCGAGGTGCCCCCGGCCGGGAGTGGTCGGACCCGCACCGTGCCGCCCCATCGCTCCGCCCTCTCCCGCATGCTGACCAAGCCGTATCCGCTTGCCGGGTCCTGGCCTTCGGCACTGTCCCCACGGACGCCCCTGCCGTCATCCGCCACGGTCACCGCGAGCACATGCTCGCGCACCCGCAAGCAGATGGTGACGCCCTTGGCCTCAGCATGCTTGACGACGTTGTGGATGGCCTCGGCGACGATCCGGTACACGTCCTCGGCCATCTCCGGGGGGACGCGGTCCAGCCCGGCCCCGGCCGTGACACCGAACCGCAGCCCGGTGCGGTTCCTGGTGCTCTCGACCAGGGCCCGGACGGCCTCCTCGAGCCCCAGCTGGGCCGATGTCGCCGGCCGGAGTTCGTGAACCATGGCACGGAGGTCCGCCAGGACGGTCTTGGACAACACCCCGACCTCTTCGGCGATGCGCCGCACCCTCTCGGCCGGGACGCTGTCGCCGCGAGCTCCCAGTACGCCCATCGACTTGGCCTGCATCCCGATGGAGAACACCTGCTGCACGATCGAGTCGTGCAGGTCCCGGGCCAGCCGCTGCCGCTCCTCCCGACGCGCGAGTTCACGCTCGTTCTGCAGCAACGAGGCGTAGTCGACCGCGACGGCGGCCTGTTCGGCCATGGCCAGCAGGAACTCCATGGTCGGGCGGCCGACGACCTGTCCGGGTGCGAAGAACGCGTTGAGGATGCCGGCCGAGCGGCCGCGGATGATCAAGGGCACGCTGGCGAACCAGTCCCATTTCAGCTCGCCGAGGTACTCGTGCAACGGTTCCCATGACGGGTCGTGCCGGATGGATGCCCAGCGGTCGGGCACCACGACCGGCTGGCCCTGCTCGAAGGCGTCCATCATCGTCAGGACGGCCCCGCGCTCGCGGCACTCCATGAGCCGGTGAAAGAAGTCCGGCCAGCGGCGGAACCCGGCCGAGCCCATGATCTGCAAGGCCTGGCCCGACTCGTCCAGCGTCATGATCTGCACCCCGGCCAAGGCGTCAGCCTGGAGCACCTCTCCGGCGAGGGCGTCGAGCGTCGCCGTGATCGAACCCTCCGACGCCAGCTTGACGGACGAGCGCGCGATGGCGGCCACCCGACGCTGCCGTTGCCGCTCGGCAGTGACGTCGCGGAAGGCCACCACGGCCGTCGACGGGTCTCCCGGCAGCGGGCGGGTCCGATAGGCGAACTCGCGGCGCTGCCCGGCGGCCGGGGCCCACACGCAGACCTGTTCGGCCGCACCGTCGTCAAGAAGCCCCAGGGTGTCGGCCGGGAAGCGCCGCCCAAGCTCGAACGGCGCAGGCGTCCCGACCAGGTCTTCCGCGGGGCGTGCGCACAACGCGGCCCCCGCCGCATTCAGCTGGACGAACAGCCCGTCGGGGTCGATCACGGCCATGCCGTCGGGAGCGTGCTCGGCCAGCTTCGCCCACGCAACCGGCGGGCCGGCGGACCCGGCTTCCCCGTCGGGCAACTCCGCGACGTGTGCTCCGCGATCTCGGCTGGACATCGGCCCTCCTCCCGGATGCGGCTGTCCGGCCAGCATGCTCCCGGCCGCACACCGCCATCATCGGACGCGCGGCACATTCCGTCTACGTCATCTGTCGTAGGCACACGGGGACGGACAGACCAGGGCGACAGCGCCACGACCGGCACCGCCTTCCGCACCGCGGACGGTGTCCGCCATGCCGTCGCCGCGACCTCGGCCGGACGGCCGTCGCCGGCCGACGCTCAGCCGCGGCGTTCGGTGTCGACCCCGGCAAGCTCCCGCAGCAGCGGCAGGAGCTCCTCCATTCGCCGAGCGCCGAGCAGCTCGACCGGCCAGCTGTTGACGCGGGCGGCCGCCGGGGCGACACGGCGCACGAGGTCACGGCCTTCGGGAGTCAGCCGGACCTGGTGACGGCGGCGGTGGGCGGGGTCGACCTCACGAGTGACCCAGCCACGGGAGGCGAGCCTGTCGAGCATGGTGGCCATGGTGGACCGGTCGATCGCGGTGGCCTTGCACAGCTCCACCTGGGTGCTGCCGGGTGAGTCGACGAGAACCGTGAGGACGGCGTACTGGGGGGCGGTGAGGTCGGGAACCTCTGCTTGCCAGACCGCGGTGAGCTGTTGCAGCGCGCGACGCAGCAGGTGCATCGGAGTGTCGGCGAGGGGCTGCTCGGGCATGGCCGCGGGGTCTCCGAATCATGGCAGCGCTGGTAGGTGGCGAGTGGGGCCACGCGGTGGGGCTCCGGATGAATCTTGGCACAGGCCGGGCGGTCCCGACCGCGTCACGAGCGGGTGGACCGGTACCTGGAGACCGCCGCCCTGCCCCTGCCCCACTCAGCTGCCGGTTGCTACGGCATCGCAGCTGCGGATCGGACCATGACCGGGGCGGGGCTCTGAGAGGCGTGGGGCGTTGTCGCGGCGCGCAGTGGAAGGTCCCTGCCAGCGCACCGCGCGTTGACTGTCGAGGCCGAACTGGTCCATGACACGGGCGACTATGTGATCCACGATGTCGTCCACCGATTCGGGCTTGTTGTAGAAGGCCGGCATGGGCGGCAGCATCGTCACTCCCATCCTGGAGAGGGCCAGCATGTTTTCCAGGTGAATGGCCGACAGCGGGGTCTCCCGCACGCCGAGCACCAGGGGGCGCCGCTCCTTGAGCACGACATCCGCCGCCCGTGACACGAGGTCACTTCCGTAACCGGCCCGGATCGCCGCGAGTGTCTTGGCACTGCACGGCAGGATCACCATGCCGTCGGTGCGGAACGAGCCGCTGGAGATGGCGGCCGCTTGGTCCTCGGGGCCGTGAACCGCATCCGCCAGTTTCGCGACCTCCCGCGCCGTCCACGAGGTCTCCAGCTCAATGGTCGCCCGCGCCCAGCGACTCATGACCAGGTGTGTCTCCACGTCCGGCTGCCGCCGTAGTTCCTCCAGCAACCGGATGCCCAGAAGCGCGCCCGTGGCGCCCGTCATCGCGACGACCAACCGCATGTACGTACCTTTCGCTTGAAACTTGACCGAATGCCCTGGGCGCCGTGGCGGGGGGACACGGGGCGGCCGGTCCGCGACCTGGGCCGGGCGCGGCCGCCCCGCGTCCCCTCGGCGTCAACGCCGGTGCCGGGCCAGCACCTTGGCCCGCACCTCGGCGGGGTAGTGCTCGAAATTGGAGGTCACCTGGCGCTCTCCGGGTGCGGGGAGCAGCGCCTCGTGCACCACCTTGGTGGCACGTCGGGCGTGCCGCTCTTCCTCGGTGTAGCAGGCGAGCAGCGGCAGGATCGGACCGTCTTCGAAGTGGACCTTGCGGTCCACGGGGTGGACCCGGGTGGCCAGTGCCCACATCAGGGCATGCTCGTCGGCGGGGTCGATGTCGTCGTCGAGCAGGAACACCTGCGGCAGGCAGTGGCCGAACTTGGTGGAGAAGACGGTCTCGCCGACCCGGCGGGCGAACTCCTCGGGGGTGGTGCCGGGCAGTTGGTCGCGCCAGTCGGCGGGCACGGTCACCGCATACCAGTGGCCGGCGCTGTACATCGAACCCCAGGCGGTGGTGACCGGAAGGCCCGCTGCGCGCAGCGCGGCCACTGCGCCGACGGCCATGCCGATGCCCTGCGAGGTGTGGCACTCGTCGACGGGTGTGCCTTCCGCGACAATGGGCCAGATCGGGTCGTCGCGGTAGGTGATCGCCTCCACGCTGTAGACCGGCTGGAGGCTGGTCTCCGTCGGAATGTAGCCGGCGTATTCGCCGAACGGTCCCTCCACACCGGAGCGTTCGACGGAGAGGTGGCCCTCGATGACGATCTCGGCACTGGCGGGGACCAGCAGATCCGACAGTTCGGCCTTGACCACCTTGAGCGGTGCACCGATCAGTGCGCCGATGTAGTCGGCCTCGTTGACGTTGTCGGGCAGCGGGACACCGCCGATGAACGGAATGGCCGGGTCGCCGCCCTGCACCAGGGCGTACGGCATGGGCTTGCCGAGGTCGACCCACTGCTGCCAGACCTGCGCGATGTGCTGAGGGTGCAGGACCAGGCCGGTCATGTGCTTGCCGTCGACCATCATGATCCGGGCGATGGACCAGTTGGTCCACGAACCGTCCGGGGTCTGGGCGATGATCACGCCGTAGGTGTTGGCGTAGCGGTTGCCGTCCCCGTCGTGCAGGAACGGCACCGGGAAACGGGTCAGGTCCGCGTCGTCGCCGAGCAGCACGTTCTGCTTGACCTCGGCCTCTTCCCGGCTGACGGGCTTCGGGGGGATGCCGGGGCGGCTCCAGGTGTCGGCCAGGTGGTCCACCACATCGCGGCCGGTGGCCTCCGGCGGCAGGCCGATGCTCAGCGCGACGCGGGCGAACGGCTTGTCCGGGGCGGCGCTCAGCGCGGCCGGCGAGCCGATCAGCCGGAAGCCCTCCTCGACACCGCTCACCTTCTGAAACAGCGGCGCGGGAAGCCGGCGCTCAACGCTGTAGCGCGTGTGCGCGGCGGCTTCCAGGTTCCAGTCGACCTCCGTATCGATGCGGTCGAGGTCGCCGAGGGATTCCAGTGCCGCAATGTGTTCGCGCAGGTCCGAAGGGTGACGCATACAGACTCCTCCCAAAGGTCAGTACACGCAATGTCCGTGTACTGACTATCAGCGTACGCCCAAAAGTTGCCTCGGGAAACCTGATGTGTGTCGGAGGGGTGCGGATGCCGGGGCTGCGGCTTCGTCGTGGTTCCCCTTTGCAGGCCGCCGGCGCGATGTGGGGGCCGCTGTGATGCCGCGCGCGGGCGCGCTGCCCGCATGTCAGCGCGCGGTAAGGGGCGCATCAGCCCGCCGGTGAAGCATGGCTCGTGTCCGCAACCAAGAAGCACGAGTACCGGGAGGCGGGGGAGATGAGTGAAGCGGTGAACACTGCACTTCGCGTGGACGAGTCCGCGCTCGACGCCCTCCGCTGGGAGAGCGGCCCGGCGGCGCCCCCGGTGCAGCGCGCTCCGGCCCGGCCGTGGCGGACCATGGACCGCGCCGGGAAGACGGCTCCCCGGGCCGTGCTGGCCGTGCCCTCGCGCGAGCCGTTCGTGCGCACCTGCCGGGCCTTCGCGACGCAGGTGCTCAGCCGCTGGGGCGTTTCCGGGGCGGCACAGGACTCCGCCGTGCTGGTCATCGACGAGCTCGCGGTCAATGCCGTCCAGCACGGCCACGCCGACACCACGGTCGTCCTGAGCCGGGTCGGGGACATCCTTTTGATCTCGGTCACCGACTCCGGGGCCGCGGTGCCCCGTTCCCGGGACGGCACGGACAGCGATGAGCACGGGCGCGGTCTGGCGATCGTCGAGTGCCTCGCGGAGTGGACCGAGGTGCACCACAGCACGGCAGGACGTCGTGTGCGCGCGGGTCTGCGCCTCCTGGACCCGTGACGACCGGGCCCGAGCCCGCCGCCCGGCGGAATCCGCGTCGTCAGTCACGTGTCAGTGCCGCGTCAGCGCTTTCTCAGGCCGGTCCTGACGATGGGCATATCAGGTCCCGCTCCCCCCACACGGGTCACCGGTGGGCCGGCGGGCCACTGACCCCGAGAGAGAGGTCGAACATGGCGGTGTCTCCGGTCATTCTCAACCTGCGGCAATGGATAAGCGACAACGTCGATCACTTTCAACCTCCCGTGGGCAACCGGGAGTTGTGGAAGGAGGGGTCCCAATTCATTTTCATGGTGTCCCGCGGGCCCAACTCGCGCAACGACTTCCACATCAGCCCGAGCGATGAAATCTTCTATCAGCTCACCGGTGACATCCGTGTCGACTATCGGGACGAGAACGGATGCATCGAGAGCGTGACCGTCCGCGAAGGCGATGTCTTTCTGATGCCCGCGATGGTGCCGCACTGTCCGTTGCGGCCCGCCGGGACCTGGGGAGCGGTCATCCAGCGAGTACGCACCGAGCAGGAGCCCGATTGCATCCTCTGGTACTGCAAGGGCTGCGGTGACCGGCTCAACGAGACATGGTTCGGCCTGTCGGACATCGAGGTCCAGGTCAAGGCCGCCATCGACCGGTTCAACGGCAGCGAGGAAATGCGGACCTGCGCGAACTGCGGTGCCGTGCACGAGGTCGCCGGACCGTTCGTGATGTCCCAAAGCGCCGCGGCAGGCGGCCTTGGCCGGAACGGAGAGCACGACCATGACGCGTAGTCAGGGAAAGGACGGTCAGGAAAACCGGGGCGTCATCGCCGATCAGGCGGTGCCGCGGGGCAGGTATCCGCATGTCCGGCGGGTCGGCGACTTCGTCTTCGTCTCGGGCATCAGTTCACGACGCGCGGACAACACGCATATCGGCGCGGAAGCCGATGAGTTCGGCACCGTGACGCTGGACATCCGCGCACAGACCCGCGCGGTGATCGAGAACATCGCCCGGATACTGCGAGCCGAGGGATCGGGGCTCACCGACATCGTCGATGTCACCAGTTTCCTGGTCAGCATGAATGACTTCGCCGGATACAACGACGCCTATGCGGAGTTCTTCGACTTCGACGGCCCCACCCGTACCACCGTGGCCGTCCATCAACTCCCGCACCCGCACCTCCTGATCGAGATGAAGGTCATCGCCTTCAGCCCGGTCGAGAGCGCGCGGTAAGACATCCCACGCAGCAACGAAGGAGGATCGATCACATGGGTGCGCGCACTGCACAGGAATACCTTGAGGGCCTCAGGGACGGCAGAGAGGTCTGGATCGGCGGGGAATCGGTCAAGGACGTCACGACCCACCCCGCCCTGCGCCGCGGGGCGAGTTCGCTCGGCGGCTGGCTCGGCCGGCAGCACGAAGCGGGGCTGCGGGACGTTCTCACCTTTCCCTCACCCGAATCGGGTGAGCGCGTCGGAATGTCTTTCCTCCGCCCGGTGACCCAGGAAGACCTGGGCAAGCGTTCCGCCGCCTTTCTGGAATCCGCACGGTGGAGTGGCGGAATGCTGGGGCGTACCCCCGACTACCTCAATTCGTCGATCATGGCGCTGGCTTCGGCCTCGGAGTTCTTCACCGCGGTCAATCCCGAGTTCGGCCGGAACATCCAGGCGTACTTCCGCCATCTGCGGGAGAACGACGTCGTGCTCACCCACACCCTGGTGAATCCGTCGGTCAACCGGCGGCTCACCGATCAGGGCATCCCCAGCTCCCAGGTCGCCCTCCAGATCGTCCGCCACACCGACCGCGGCATCGTGGTGCGCGGGGCACGGCTCCTCGCCACGCTCGGTCCGCTGGCCGACGAACTCCTGGTGTTCCCGTCCACCTCGCTCAAGGACGACCCGTCGTCGACCCGTTACGCCTTCGCGTTCGCCGTGCCCTGTGCCACCCCCGGCCTGCGTTTTCTGTGCCGGGACAGCTATGACACGGGCCGGTCGGTCTTCGACGCCCCGCTCTCCGCGCGGTTCGAGGAGATGGACGCCGTCGTCGTGTTCGACGATGTCGAGGTCCCCTGGGAGCGGATCTTCCTGCTGGAGGACCCGTCCTCGTGCAACTCGGTGCATTCGGCGACGCATTCACTGATCCACATGATGCATCAGGTCGTCTGCAAGAACATCGCGAAAGCCGAGTTCATGGTGGGGCTGCTGTGCGCGATGACCTGGGCCAATCAGCGGGACCGCGCCCCGCAGACCCAGGCGCAGATCGCCGAGGCGATGTGTGTGGTGGAAATGATGAAGGCCTGCCTGACCGCGAGTGAGGCCAACGCCGGGCCCGACCAGTGGGGCACGATGACGCCCGACCGGATGCCGCTGGACGCCGCCCGCAACGTCTTTCCGCAGCAGTACCAGCGGTTGGTCGAGCTGGTCCAGCTCCTCGGTTCCAGCTCGCTGATGGCCACCCCCGCGCAGGCCGATCTGACCTCGGCGGTCGCCGGTGACATCGAGACCTACTTCGCGCTGGAGAATCTCGAATCCCCGCAGCGCATCGGGCTGTTCCGGCTCGCCCAGGACGTCGCCGTATCGGGCTTCGGCGCCCGACAGGCGCTCTATGAACGCTTCTTCTTCGGCGCACCGGAAAGGGTGGCGGGCATGCTGTTCCAGGCGTACGACAAGGAACCCCTCACCAAGAGGATCTTCGACTTCCTCAGCCGCCCGGACGACCTCGCCGAGGGGCAGCGGGACACCGTATCGGAGGCCCACGATGGACGCTGACTCCTTCCGCCGCGCGCTGGGCAACTTCCCCAGCGGCGTGACGATCGCGACCACCGCCGACGCGGACGGCGAGACCTGGGGCATCACGGTCAGCGCCTTCTGTTCCGTGTCCCTGTCGCCGCCCCTGGTGCTGTTCTGCCCGGCGGTGTCCGCCCGCTCCCACGACGTGTTCCGGCGGGCCGAGCGGTACGCGATCAACGTGCTGCGCCCCGAGCACCGCACGCTCGCCCTGCGGTGTGCGAAGCCCGGCGCCGACAAGTTCGCGCGGGCCGGATTCCGTACCGAGGGCGGAGTTCCCGTCCTGCCCAGCGCGCTGGCCAGCCTGGTCTGCCGGGCCTTCGACCGGTACGACGCCGGTGACCACAGCATCCTCGTCGGCGAAGTCGAAAGCGTGCAGGTGAACGACGGGCTGCCGCTGGTGTACTTCGACCGGGAGTTCCGCGAGCTGACGCCCTCGCCGCTCCTCGCGCCGCCCGGCCGGGTGGACCGCTACCGCGACCTGCCGCTCTTCGACACGGACGGTGCCGACGGAAGCCATGCCGCGTGACAAAGAGGCCGCTGACCGGGGGTGTTACCCTTCTCACATGCGAGTTCAGCTGCTCGGCCGGCTGGAAGTCCGCGAGGCGGAACGGCTGGTTCCGCTCGAAGGGCCCCGTCAGCGGACCTTGCTGGCCCTGCTGGCGCTGCACAGCGGGATGGTGGTCTCGACCGACCGCATCCTCGCCGAGGTCTGGGGCGAGGACTCGCCCTCGCACCCGGCGAACACGATCCAGGCTCAGATCTCGCGGCTCCGGGCGCTGCTGGGCAGCAAGCGGATCGTGACCGCGAGCGGCGGCTACCGGCTGGACGTGGACCGCGAAGACGTCGATGTCTACCGGTTCGAGGCCCTGGTGGCGGCCGGCCGCACGGCGCAGAAGTCCGGTGAGCCGACGGCCGCCGCCGCCACCCTGTCCGAGGCGCTCGCCCTCTGGCGCGGCCCCGCCCTGGCCGATGTCCTGGACATGGACTTCGCCCGGACCGAAGCCGGTCGTCTCGACGAGTTGCGGCTCATCGCTCTGGAGAGCCGCATCGAGGCGGACCTCGCCGTGGGCCGCCATGCCGAGGTCATCCCGGAGCTGTCCGCTCTCACCGAGGCACAGCCGCTCCGGGAGCGCTTCTGCGCCCTGCTGATGACCGCTCTGTACCGCGCCGGCCGCCAGGCCGAAGCCCTGCGCGCGTTCCGGCAGACCCGCGCCCATCTCGTCGATGAGCTGGGGGTCGACCCGAGCGAGGAACTGCAGCGGCTGGAGCAGCGGATCCTGATCCACGACGCGGGCCTGCTCGGGCCCGCGTCCTCGCCCGCCGCTCCGGCAGCGGCCCCGGCCGCACGGGCCACGGGCAACCTCCGTGCGCCCCTGACGAGCTTCGTCGGACGTCATGACCTGCTCGATCAGGTGCGGCAGTTCATCCGTTCCTGGCGGCTGGTCACCCTGACCGGGGCCGGCGGGACCGGGAAGACCCGCCTGGCCCTGGAAGCGGCCGACGCCGCCGGCCTGGCACTGCCCGACGGCGTATGGGTGGTGGAGCTGGCACCGGTCTCCGAACCGGACCGGGTCGCCGGCGCGGTCCTCCAGGCCCTCGACGTCAGGTCGCAGCCGTCCACCACCATGCAGGCGGCGCCCGCTCCGGGCACGGTGCGGCCCGCCGTCGAGCGTCTGCTGCAGTACCTCCAGGAAAAGCAGCTGCTGCTGGTGCTGGACAACTGCGAACACCTCGTCGAGACCGTCGCCGAGCTGGCGGAAGCGCTGCTGCGGGACTGCGGCCGGCTGCGCATCGTCACCACCAGCCGGGAGCCGCTCGGGGTCCCCGGCGAGATGCAGCTGCCCGTACCGCCCATGCGCTACCCGGGTCCGGCCGAAGAGGACCCCGAGGCCATCGCCGGCCACGAAGCGGTACAGCTCTTCGTGGAACGCGCCCGTGCCGTCAGCCCCGGCTTCCACCTGTCCGAAGGGAACGCCGTACAGGCCGGGGAGATCTGCCGCCGGCTGGACGGCATTCCGCTGGCGATCGAACTCGCCGCCGCCCGCACCAAGACGATGTCGCCCACGGAGATCACCCGCGACCTGGCCGACCGCTTCAGCCTGCTGACGGGAGGTTCCCGCACCGCGACCGCGCGCCACCGCACTCTGGCGGCGATGGTCGACTGGAGCTATGAGCTGCTGTCCCCGGCGGAGCGGGCGGTCCTCGACCGGCTCTCGGTGTTCTCGGGCGGATTCACCGTGGACGCGGCGGCGGCCGTATGCGCCGACCTGCCGGAGATGGCTCCGGCGGCCGTGCGGGACTGCCTCGACCGCCTGGTCAACAAGTCCCTGGTGACCGCCGAGGTGGCCACGGGCGACCAGGCGCGTTACGAAATGCTGGAGACGATCCGGGAGTACGGCACCGCGCGGCTGCACGCCACCGGCGACTACACAAAGGCACGCGACCTGCACGCCGCGTACTTCCTCCAGGTGGGTGAGGAGGGCGGCCGGCGGGTCCGCGGGCCCGAACAGCCCGCGTGGCTGGCCACCCTGCAACGTGAGACGGGAAATCTCGACACCGCGCTGGACTGGCTGCTGGGACGGGAGGAAGCCGAGCCGGCGCAGCGGATGGCCGGCGCGCTCGCCTGGTACTGGTGGATCCGCGCCGAGCAGCAGAGCGGCATCCGGCGGCTCCTCGCCGCGCTGGAGCTGGACGGCAGCGACATCTCGCCCACCGTCCATGCCCTCGCGCTCGCCTGGGCGTCCCATCTCGCACAGAACGCACATGACCTCGGTGCCGCCGTGCGCCTCGGCCGACGGGCCCTGGACGTCGGGTCCGAAGCCGGCAGCTCCGACTCCGATCTCGCCCTCGCCTCGGCTTTTCTGGCGCACGCGCTGATGCGCCAAGGGGAGCACGCCGAGGCCGCACCCCATATCGCCCGCGCCTTCGACGGACTGGACGAGGACACCGACCACTGGGTACTGGCGAGTTCGTACCTCGTCGCCGGTCTCGGTGCCTTCTGGCAGGGCCATGTGGAACGCGCCACGGAGCTGTTCACCAACGCGCTGACGCACTACCGCCGCAGCGGCGACCAATGGGGAGTCCTGCGCGCGCTGTTCCGCCTCGGTGCGGTCAGCGAATGCCGCGGCCGCTACGAGGAGGCGACGGCGCTCGCCGACGAGGGGCTCGCCCTGGCCCGGCACCTCGGGCTGGCCGAGATGGTCGCGGCGCGGCTGGCCGACCTGGGGCGGCTGGCGGTGCTCCGCGGCGAGCCGGACGCCGCCCGTGACCTGTTGCACGAGTCGTTGAACACCGCTGCCTGGATCGGCGCCGAGGAGCCCGCGGCCAGTGCCCGCAACAGTCTGGGCATCCTCGTGCGCGCCGAGAAGGACCTGGAGCGGGCCGGTGCCCTGCACACCAGTGCCCTGGAGTCCTACGAACGGATGGCCCTGTCCAGGGAATCGGGGATGTCCCGTATCTGCCTGGGCCTGGTGCTGGCCGATCTCGGGAAGACGGCGCAGGCGCGGGAGTGCTTCGAGCGCGCCGTAGCGGCCGGCGAGTCCGTGCACGACCCCTGGATGCTGGCCATGGGCCTCGAAGCCCTGGCCCGGACGGTCTGCCGGACCGACCGGCAGGGCGCCGCCGGCTTGCTGGCCAGGGCACGGCAGATCCGCGACGAGACGGGTATGCCCACCCCGGCCTGGCTGGCCGACGACGTGAACCGCACCCTCAGGGCCGTGGAGAGCCCGCTGTCACCCCCACCGACGCCGAACCCAGTGACTCGATCACCGCACGCACCTGCTCCCCCGGGCACAGGGGAACCGCCGCAGTAGCAGCGCCGGCGAGTACCACCCACCCCGCCCGCAGCGGCATCCCGGCCCGTCCGGTCAGCTGTGCCGCGGCCACCAGCGAACGCCACGGGTCCCCCAGGATCGCCGCGGTGGCCCCGGCCTCGGCCATCCTGCCGTCGACCTCCAGGAGCACGCCGAGGCGATCCAGCGACGGCGGCACGGGCCGCCAGGCCCCCAGGACGAACCCGGCGGCGGACGCGTTGTCGGCCACCACGTCCGCCAGGGTGAAGCGGAAGTCCGCGTAGCGAGAGTCGATGATCTCCAGGGCGGGGGCGACCGCGGTCACCGCCGAGGTGATCGTCTCCGGCGGTGCGCCGACAGGCAGGTCCTGGCCGATCAGGAACGCGACTTCGGGCTCGACCCGCGGATGGATGTAGTGGTCCGGTGCGATCCGCTCGCCCTCCGGTACCAGCATGGCGCTGGTCAGACGGCCCCAGATGACCTCGTCCACGCCCATCTGCGCCATCTTCTGCCGACTGGTGAAGCCCATCTTCACGCCCACCAGACGTTCGCCGCGGTCCAGCCGCCGGGCGACGGCCAGTTCCTGCACCGCGTAGGCGTCCGCGACGCTCAGCGCAGCCTCTTGTGAGGGCTGCGGGATGACCTCACCCCGCCGGGCCGCCTCATCGAGCCGCGCGGCGAGCCGTTCTCCGGGAGTCACTCCACTCATGGCAACCTCTCACGCCTCGTCTGCGGTATCTGCCTGCTTGCCGCGGTCGCGCGCCAGGTCGAGCGCCACGTCCACGATCATGTCCTCCTGGCCGCCCACCATCGCCCGGCGGCCCACCTCGACGAGGATCGAGCGGGCGTCCACCCCGTACCGGCTCGCGGCGCGTTCGGCGTGGCGGAGGAAGCTCGAATAGACGCCGGCATAGCCGACCGCCAGGGTCTCCCGGTCCACTCGGACCGGACGGTCCTGCAGTGGGCGGACGAGTTCGTCCGCGGCGTCCATGAGCGGGAAGAGCCGGCAGCCGTGCCGCCAGCCCATCAGGGTGGCCGTGGCGACGAAGACCTCGAGCGGGGCGTTGCCCGCTCCCGCGCCCTGGCCCGCCAGCGCGGCGTCCACCCGCCGGGCACCGTGCTCGACGGCCACCACGCTGTTGGCGACGCCGAGGGAGAGGTTGTGATGGGCGTGGATGCCGATCTCGGTCTCCGGTCGCAGCACCTCACGGTAAGCACCGACCCGCGCGGCGACCTCGTCCATCGTCAGCCGTCCCGCGGAATCGGTGACATAGACACAGTGCGCGCCGTACGACTCCATCAGCCGGGCCTGCTCCGCGAGGACCGCCGGCGGCGCCTGGTGCGCCATCATCAGGAATCCGGCCACGTCCATACCGTGTTCCCGTGCCCAGGAGATGTGCTGGGCGGCGATGTCCGCCTCGGTGCAGTGCGTGGCGACGCGGACGCTGCGCACCCCCAGATCGTGGGCCCGTTTGAGATCGGCGATGGTGCCGATGCCCGGCAGCAGCAGCGTCGTCAGCCGTGCCCGGGTGAGCGTCTCGGCGACGGCCTCGATCCACTCGGCGTCGGTGTGCGCGCCGTGACCGTAGTTCACACTGGAGCCGGCCAGGCCGTCGCCGTGGGCGATCTCGATCGCGTCGACCCCCGCCCGGTCCAACGCCCTGGCGATCAGACGTACTTGATCCAGGCTGTACCGGTGTGCGATGGCATGCATGCCGTCGCGGAGCGTCACGTCCTGGATGTAGAGGTTCGGGCCGCTCTGCTCCGCCGGGCCCGTGGTCGTGTCCTGCGCTGCGACTGAATTCACCGTGGTCACCTGGCCGCTGCCTTTCTCCGGAGTTCCACCAGGCGCTCGGCCGTTCGCACCGCGGCGGAGGTCATGATGTCCAGGTTTCCGGCGTACTCCGGCAGGAAATGACCGGCTCCGGAAACTTCGAGGAAGACGGATACCTGGAGGCCCGTGAAGGAGCCTCCGAGTGCGGGAACGTGTCGGGGCGTGCCGACGCGCTCGAACTGCACGGCCTGTTTCAGCCGATAGCCGGGCACATACGCGCGGACGGCGGACACGGCGGCCTCCACCGAGGCGCTGATCGCCTCCGGATCGCCGTCCGGGCACAGGCAGTGCACGGTGTCCCGCATGATCATCGGCGGTTCGGCCGGGTTGAGGATGATGATCGCTTTCCCCCGGCGGGCACCGCCCACCTGCTCGATGGCGCGCGCGGTCGTCTCCGTGAATTCGTCGATGTTCGCCCGGGTGCCGGGGCCGGCTGACCGTGAGGCGATGGTGGCCACGATTTCGGCGTACGCCACGGGTGCCACAGCATTTACCGCGGCCACGAGGGGAATCGTGGCCTGGCCGCCGCAGGTCACCATGTTGAGGTTCTGGGCGTCGAGTTGGTCGAGATTGACGTTCGGCACCACATACGGGCCCAGTGCGGCGGGTGTGAGATCGATGAGGGTCTTTCCATGGGGGCTCAGCACCGCCGCGTTGTGCAGGTGCGCGCGGGCGGATGTCGCATCGAAGACGATCTCGATCTCCTCGGCCCCGGGCAGCCCGATCAGTCCCTCGGCACCCGATGTGGTGGTCGGTATGCCCAGCCGGCGAGCGCGCGCCAGCCCCTCCGACGCGGGGTCGATCCCTGCCATGGCGGCCATCCGCAGACTGCTCGACTGCCGAAGGATCTTGAACATCAGGTCGGTGCCGATGTTGCCGGACCCGAGAACGGCGACCGGTACTGTCATGAGTGCTTTCCCTTCGCGAACGCCGCGCGTACCGAACCGAGCCCGGAGACATGTGCTTCGTAGACGGTCCCGGGCGCCACGCGGACCATGGGGCCGAGGGCGCCGGAGAGGACCACATCACCGGCGGCGAGCGGGTGGTCGGTCCTGGCCAGTCGGCGGGCGAGCCAGGTCACGGCGTTCACCGGGTGTCCCAGGCACGCCGCGCCGGCTCCGACGGACAGGGGCTCGCCACCGGCCGTCAGGACCGCTCCGCTCTCCCGCAGGTCCAGTCCCTCCAGACGCCGCGGGGTCCCGCCCAGAAGGAACCGGCCGCTGGAGGCGTTGTCGGCGACCGTGTCGACGATGTCGATGTCCCAGGCCGCGACCCGTGAGTCGACCACCTCGATCGCCGTGACCACATAGGCGGTCGCACGCAGCACGTCGGCCGTCGTCGTCCACTCCTCGGCGAGGCCGCTCTCCAGGACGAAGGCGACCTCCACCTCGATACGCGGGTCGATCAGCCCGGTGAGATCGATTTCCTCGGTGTCGCACACCGCCATATCCCCGAACAGCACCCCGAAATCCGGCTGCTCGACGCCCAGCTGCTGCTGAACTGCCGGTGAGGTCAGTCCGATCTTGCGCCCGACGAGCCGTCGTCCCTCGGACAGTGAGCGCCGCGTATTCGCCTCCTGGACCGCATACGCGGCGTCGATATCGCCGGCACCCAGCAGTGCGCGGACCGGTTCACACGGAACGCTGCTCACCCGCGCGTTCCAGAGCCGCTGCGCCGCTTCCGCGATGCCGTCGTCATCAGTGCTCGTAAGCATGCTGAGGGCCCCTTTCGGCATTTCCCTGGCTTGCCCGGGTTCACGGGTCGACACCGGACGTCCACACCCTGCTTCCCGGCTCTGTTGCCGGTCTGACGCGGCGCTGACGCAGCGGGGCGACCGTGTGCCCGGGGGTATCAGCCCGCCGTCAGGCGCACCTCAGCCAGGGGGCCGACCCTTGTCGCCACCTCGACGCGAGCAGCGGCCATGGACGGAATCCCATGAGGTGGCCGTGGCGTCCCGCGTCAAGAAGGAGGAGATGTGCACCAGTTGCTACGCCTCAGTGACGAGGTCGAACAGGCCCTGCGGGAAGGGTGGCCGGTGGTGGCGCTGGAGACCACCGCCATCAACCACGGGCCGCCGTATCCGGGGAACCTGGAATGGGCACTGGCCATCGGCCGGGCGGTGCGCGAGGGAGGTGCAACCCCCGCTCTGATCGGTATTGCCGACGGACGCTTCGTCGTCGGCATGAGCGAGAGCGATCTTGAGCGGTTCGCCGCCACCGAGCACATTCCCAAGGCCAGTACGCCAGACCTCGGGCTGATCCTGGCCTCCGGTGGCCTCGGGGCCACCACCGTTGCCTCCTCCTTGCTCATCGCCGGCCTCGCCGGGATTCCGGTGCTCTCGACCGGAGGCATCGGAGGGGTCCACCGCAACGCCTCGGTCACTTTCGATGTCTCCGCTGATCTACCGGAATTGACACGCCATCAGGTTGCTGTGGTGTGCGCGGGGGCCAAAAGCATTCTCGATGTGGGGCTCACCCTGGAATATCTGGAGACGCTGGGGGTGCCGGTCATCGGCTATCGGTGTGCCGACTTCCCGGCGTATTACTGCACCTCCAGCGGGTTCCCCAACCCGCAGCGGACCGATGAGCTCACGGCCCTGGCCTCGGCCATCGACCTGCACTGGCAGGCCGGGGCGACGGGATCGGTGGTCGTCACCTCCCCCATCGAAGCCGAGCACGCGCTGGACGGCGACCGCATCGAGCGGGCGGTCCAGGGCGCCGTGCGGCAGGCCGAACGCGACGGTGTGCACGGCGCGGCGATCACCCCGTACCTGCTGGCGGCCGTATCCGCGGCGACCGGGGGACGGAGTGCGGCGGCGAGCCGCGCCGTGCTGACCAGCACGGCGAAGCTGGCCGGACAGGTGGCCGGCGCCTTCGCGGACCGCCGGGCGGCTGGGTGCGGTGCGGGCCGTGCTCCGGGATCAGGACGGCAGGCCGGCCAGGCCGACGACATGCGGAAGCGAGTGAGATGATGACCAGCCCCGGAATCAAGGCCGTTGAGGCCCGGCGCGGGCACGCCCGCGCCACCCGTAAGGCAACGCTGATCACGAGCTGCCTGGCCGTGTGTCTCGCCCAGATCGCGCTGGCCATGCCCGCAACCCTGAACGGGCTGTTCCAGGAGAGCCTGCATCCGGTCGGCTCCCAGCTCACCTGGATCTCCGACGCGTTCCTGTTGCCCGTGACGGTACTGGAGCTGACCTTCGGTGTGCTGGGTGACCTCTTCGGCCGCAAACGGCTGCTGGTCGGCGGCACCGTCCTGCTCGCCGTCGGCGAGGTGGTGGCCGCAACTGCCGGCGGTGTCCCCCAGTTGTGGGCAGGCCAGCTCCTCGGCGGCCTCGGCGCCGCGGCACTGTTCCCCACCACGCTCGCGATGGTTGCGGCCGGCACCCACACGGCGCGCGACCGGGCCCGGGGCATCGCGGTCTGGACCGCCTCGCTCTCCACCGGCGGCTTCGTCGCCCCCGTTCTCGGCGGCATATCCGGAACGTACGGGTCATGGAAGCTTTCCTTCGTGATCGTCGCCGTACTGGCCGTGATCACCGCGCTGATCTGCTGGCTGCTTGCCGAGGACTCCAGCTCACCAGAGGGCCGCTCACTGGACTGGGGCGGCCAGATCACCATCCTCATCGGCCTGTTCGCCCTGCTCTACGCAGTGATCCAGGGTCCGACCGACGGCTGGGGCTCCCCCTCGGTGATCGGTGCCTTCGCCGTCGCCGCGGTGTTCCTCGTACTGTTCGGCTTCGCGGAGCAGCGGGCCGGCACGCCCCTGCTGCGCCTCGGCCTGTTCCGCAACCGCGCCTTCACCATCGTCTCGGTCATCACCGTCGTCGGAATGTTCAGCTTCCTCGGCACCGCCTATGCGACCAGCATCCGCATCGGGGTAATACAGCACCAGAGCCCCCTGCGGACCTCGGTGGCCTTTGTCCTGCTCGGCGGGTTCTCACTGGTGCTCACTCCGCTCATCTCACGGCTCCTGGAGCGGGCGAATCCGCGCTGGCTGCTGTCCGGGGGCCTGCTGCTGATGGCCACGGGTGACTTCTGGATGGCGACCCTGGACGTACGAGAGACCTCGCTCGGTGCGCTCTTCGCCCCGTTGGGACTGGCGGGCATCGGCTATGCGTTCAGCGTCGCGTCGGTCACCGCCGTCGCCGTGAACACCGTGCCGATCCGCTACACCGGTATGGCCAGCGCATCGACCAGCCTGCTCCGGGACCTCGGTTTCACGCTCGGCCCGGCGCTCATCGGCGCGGTCGCCCTCGGCCATGCCTCCTCGGCGTTCCAGTCCCACCTGTCGTCCTCCTCGCTTGCCCCGGCGGTGAAATCCGCTGCCACGGAGGTGGCCCGGTCCGGTGGTCCTCTGGCGGTCAACTCGGTTCCGCCGGACTCCGCGCCCGGACAGGCGGTGTCCCTGGCCCGGGACGCGCTGGGCCAGGGCTACTCGCTCGGGTACGTGGTCTGCGGGACGGCCGCGTTGGTGTCGTGCCTGCTGGCCGTGTCGGCCTTGCGGGGAGGCTGGAAAGACACCCCGGACACCGGGGAATCACCGGCGGCTGGCACCCCGGCAACGGCGGCCCCGGAGCCGCTGTAGCAGGTCAACCGGTGCGCGCCGGCAGGCTTCCGGGGCCGGCCGGCGGGCGACTCCACCTCGCGGCCGGTCCACCGGATTCCCCCGCCATGGCGCTCTACAGGCTCTCGCCGGGGATGGCCAGGTAGGTCTCCTGCAGCTGCCTCAAGACCGCGTGGTCGACGGGGAATTGGGTGTCGTCGATCGCGGACAGGGGCCTGACACCGATGGAGGCGTTCGTCGCGAAGGCGGCGGCCATGGCCTTGGCCTGATCGAGGGTGACGGTGGCGGTGCGGTGTGCGGCGTGCTGCTGGAGCAGAGCCATGGTGACGCCGGGCAGCACAGGGGCCTGCGGCCACACGAGAGTGCCGTCCCGGTCGACGAACGTCACGTTCCAGGTGCTGCCCTCGCTGACGAGCCCGTCACGGCCGACGAACAGCGCGTCGCCGAACCCGGCGAGCTGCGCCGCGCGACGCGCGTGCAGAGCACCGAACAGCCCGCAGTGCTTCACCTGCGGCAGATCCCGCTCGAACTGCACGCTCATGGCCCGCAGCGGCTCGGGGGGCAGCGCGCCGGCGCCACGCACGGACACCAGGACGCGCGGCTCGTCGGCGTCTGCCGGGTGCCCCATGTCGACCTTCGGGTCGTAGATCGTGACGCGGACGACGCAGGGCGGCGCGTGTCCCTCCAGGCTTTGCCGGACGTATTCGCGGACACGGCCGGTGTCCAGGTCGACGCCCCACACGATCTTGCTGTCCCGCACGAGACGCTCCATGTGCAGCCCCAGGCCGCGGATGCTGCCGTCGGCGTCGACACGCATGGTCGTGAAGTGCCCGACGTTGGTCAGGGCCAACGGCAGCAAGTCGTCTGCGGATACGGGATTCCCATCGAGAGTCACCATGCCGCCCAGCATGCCAGGGCGATCCACTCCAACGGCACCTTGAACGGCTTCACTGACGACGAGCCTGTCCGGGTCAGACGAATCGGTGGCGGCCGCTGTGGCGGATGCCGCCTCGGTGATCGTCATCGCCCCGCTCCATTCGACAGCCACGGCATGCCGCCGGAGAATTGAATGTGTGTGAGGAGGGGCCATGACAATCCGCATAGCCACTTTCAACTGCGAAAACCTCTTCCGGAGGCCCGTCGTCTTCGGTGAAGGGAACGACCCCATACGCGACGACGTACTCAAGGAGTTCAGGAAACTTGTCGGGATCCTCGATCACGATACGTATACAACCAATGACAAGGCAAAGATCATCGAGCTTCTCAAGAAGCACAGCGTCGATGTCTCCCAGAAAATCTCCACCCAGACGATCCTGGTGAACCAGCCGCGCGGACAGGCCAAGCTGCTCAAGGGCGAAGGCCAGAACATCGAGGTCAGGGCCGATGTGACGGGACGGTCCGCCTGGGTCGGCTGGGTCGAACTCGTCAAGGACGACCTCAGCTGGGACGCCGTCACGAACACCGCCAGGGTCATCGCCGAGGTGAACGCCGACATACTGCTCACGGTCGAAGTCGAGGACCGGCTCACCCTGCACCGCTTCAACAAGCAGGTGCTGGCGGGCCAGTTCGACGCGGAACCGTATCCGTTCAACATGCTGATCGACGGAAACGACCTCCGCGGCATCGACGTGGGGCTGTTCAGCCGGCACCCGATCACCTCCATACGCTCGCACATCTTCGACAAGAAGAATGCCCAGGAAATCTTCAGCCGGGACTGCCCGGAATTCGAGATCGACATCGATGGCGAACCGCTCTGGCTCCTCGGGAACCACTTCAAGAGCAAGCTCGGCGGCGGAGCCGACAAGCGCAAGCTCCAGGGCGAGCGCGTCGCCCAGCTCTACCGGGACGCGCTCAAGCGCTCGGCCCATGTCGTGGTCGCCGGGGACCTCAATGACACCCCGGGCAGCCCGCCGCTCGCGTTCCTCGAGGCCACCAGCCTCAAGGACGCGATGACGCACGACAGTTACGAGGGACCGCCCGGCACCCATGGGAAGTGCACAAGCCCCAGCGACAAGATCGACTACCTGATGTTCTCGCCGGAGCTGTTCGCCAAGGTGGACAAGGTCGAGGTGGAGCGGCGTGGCATCTTCGAGTTCGGCACCCCGTTCGACACCGTGACCGGCCCCGGCGACCAGGCTTCCGACCACGCCGCCGTCGTCGCCGAACTCGACCTGTAGCGGCACCCCGGCGGCACGGCCGGGCCCAGCGCGTTCGGCGTGAACTCGCCCGCCTGGCGGGCGAGTTGCGGCGCGGACATGACGAACCTGGAGGTACAGCGCCGCCAGGCACACCCACCTTCGCCGCGAACCACCATCGGCTGCGCAAGCGCCCCAACGGTCAGTGCCTCAACGGCATTCAGTTCCTCAGTGGATGCGGCGAGGCAACTGCCGCTCCTGGTCGATCCGCTACCGCGACACGAGGAAGTGGACCTCGCGGGGCCTGACCTCCAAGTCGCTCAGGCCGTCGGGGGTCGCGCCCATCTCACGGCCGACTTCGGCGGCCGCCAAGAAGTCCTCCTCGGACTCGTACGCGCCGGTGGTGACGACGGCGCCGCCGTCCGGGGTGACCCAGACCCCGACGGACAGGAAGCCGGGCCGGCGCCGCGCCGCCTCGGCAACCTGGTGGCAGTCGCGAACGAACGCGTCGAGGTGCTCGGGGGCGGGGTAGTGGAAGGCAACGAAACCGAACGACATGAGGTGTCCTCTCCCGGGTTATACGATGCCGTACAACGCGAGGTTAGGCCGTTATACGGCTCCGTACAACAGGTTTCACAGGGTGAGGTGGGCCACTGATGGGCGCATTGCGCACACCGCGGGAGAAGTGGGTCGAGGCCGGGCTGCAGGCACTGGCCACAGGCGGGGTGGAGACGGTACGGGTCGAGGCACTCGCCAAGGCGCTGGGGGTGACCAAGGGCGGCTTCTACGGGTACTTCGCCGACCGCGACGCGCTGCTGGCCGAGATGCTGGACACCTGGGAACGCGAGTGCGTTGACGACATCATCGACCGGGTCGAGCGGGAGGGCGGCGACGCACGGGACAAGGTCCGCTTGGCCGGGCAGCTCACCTTCTCCAGCGACCGCCTGCTCCCGGTCGACCTGGCCGTCCGCGAATGGGCCCGCCGCGACCACGCGGTGGCCGACCGCCTGCGCCGCGTCGACAACAAGCGCATTCAGTTGGCGCGAGACGCGATCGGCACCTTCTGCGCCGACCCCGACGAGGTCGAGGCCCGCGCCCTGCTCGCCTTTTGCGTGGCCATCGGCAGCCACTTCCTCGCCGCCGACCACCCTGGCCACACCCGCACCCCGGTCATCGCCCGCGCCGCCGACATCATCCTCGACACCCCGCGCGGCAACCCCGTTGGATGACACCTGCCCAGGCCCCTGGAGCCTGTCCATGTGAACCGCCGCCCTGGAGGCCGATAGCCGGTCGAGGCCGGCGACGCCGTACACCCACCTCGCCCTCCCCGCAGGAGCAGAGGTGGGGGTCCGCCCCCCGGCCGGATCTCGGCCTGCGCACCGCCCATGCCGCCCGCCCCGTCGGCGATCCGCCCACCTGCTCCGACCGGTTCGACCTGTACGCCGACGACTTGGCCGACCTGGCCGGCCAACTCGACAAGGTTTAGCCCCTGTTCGGGACTTCGTCCCTGCGTTCAGGCTCCGCGTACGTCCACGGGGCCGGTGCCGTGCGCATCGTCCACTGACCGCAGCCCAAGGAGCCGGCTCCGCTACGGGCCCGACTTGTGCTCTTCTCGGCCACGCCGAGCGGGCCCGACCGCGCACAAAAGGGGCCCTTCCCGTATCAGGAAGGGCCCCTCGGCGGAGCGCCCGGCAGGCCTTGCACCTGCATTTCCCACCGGCTGGTGGGCGTCTTTCCTTGGACCACAGACGCGCGACTCCGGCCCGCTGGCCGAAGCTGCGTAATGATCATACTGCATCGGCGCGGCAACAGCGAAACCCCGCCGTACGGGGCCCGCGCTCACGCACGTGAGCAGCGACATCGGTCCGACAGCCCCCTACGGAGCACCGACACCCACCCGGCACGGCGTTCAGCTCGACGTCCGGAGCACTCGTGCTTGCCCGCGCTCCCGCATCGCTCCCCTCGGGGGTAGACGCCGGAACTCCGCGTCTTGGGATGCTCGTTGTGCGGACCGAAGTGCCGTGGAGGGACCCGTCTGAACGGTTCGGGCCCGTCTCGCCCACCGCTCAACTACAAGGGCGGAATCCGCTCCGGGACAAGTCCGGCCTGGCGAAGAAGGCCGTACAGGTCGGTCTCACCCCAGAACTCGACGATCTTGCCGTTCCGCAGTCGGTAGGACTTGACCCCGGTCATGGTGAGATCCCGGCCGCTGCGGTCGTGCGTGTAGGTGAGGGTAAAGGCGACGGTGACCCGGTCTCCCGCGGCGAAGAGATCGTCCACCTGCACGCGGCAGTTCGACAGCCCCGGAGTCAGCACCGAACCTTCGGGGTACTGCCGCCCCTGTCCATGAAAGCCCGCACCGTGCACCAAGACGTCCTCCGCGACGAGTTCTTCGAACTCAGCCACATTCTTCGTCTCAAAGACCCGGAGGTAGCGACGGACTGCCTCGGCGTTGCGTGCGCTGATGACGTCGAGTGAGCCGGAGCCGGAACCTGAGTGTGCGTCTGAGGATGAATGTGATTCGGAGTCGGAGTCGGCCATGAATGGACCGTAGCCAACAGCCGGTCCGACCCGCCACACCCGAGCCCCGGTCGGCAACGGCTCAGTCGCGTAGCCGCGGCACCCACGTACTCCGAATTCACCGCAGATCCAGCCGACCGAGTACATCATGGGTCTCCACACCCAAGGCAAGGGAACCTGGGCGGAAGAGCGGAGTGGCATGACACGCATACTGGTCATCGGCGGCGGGATCGCCGGTACGGCGACCGCGCTGGCCCTGCACAAGGCAGGCTTCGACGTCACCGTGCACGAGGCGCATCCCGACACGGCCGAGGACATCGGGGCGTTCCTGACCTTGGCGAGCAACGGTATGCGCGCACTGGCGCAGCTCGACGCCTCGGATGTGGTCACCGCACTCGGCTTTCCACTGCGGTCGATGCGGGTGCTCGACAGCCAGGGTGGTGAGATGGCCCATGTGCCGCTGGGCGAGGCCGACGACGAGCTGCTGCGGTACCGGTGCCTGCGCCGCGGCGAGTTGAACGCCGCCCTGCAGGCCGAGGTCCACCGCCGTGGAATCCGGCTGTCGCACGGGGCTCGGCTGGTGTCCATCGAGAACGGTCCGGATTCGGTGACCGCGCGTTTCGCCGACGGCAGCATCGCGACCGCCGATCTGCTCATCGGCGCCGACGGCCTGAACTCGACCGTCCGTCGCTCGCTCGCGCTCGGCGCAGCGGCCGTCTACGCGGGACAGAGCGTCTTCTACGGCTACACGCGCAGCACCCCGGCCGCAGAGGACACCGGCCACATCACCATGGTGCGCGGCAGCACCGCCGCCTTCGGCTATGCGGTCTCGCCGGACGGGGAGACGTACTGGTTCGCCCGCGTCGCCGGCGACGCCGTCCCCGCCGATGAACTCGCCCATCCCACTCCGTCCCGCTGGCGGGAGCAACTCGTGGAGATGCTGGGCAAGGACGCCACCCCCGCCGCGAACATCGTCGCGGCCTCCACCGACGACCTCATGGCCACCAACGCCACCGAAATTCCGCTCGGCACCGCCTGGCGCTCCGGGCGGACGCTGATCATCGGCGACGCCGCGCACGCCGCCTCACCGGCGACGGGGCAAGGGGCCTCGATGGCGCTGGAGGACGCCGTCATCCTCGCCAAGTCCCTGCGGGACACGCCCGAACTGGACAGCGCACTCTCCCTCTACGAGGCCTGCCGCCGCCCACGCGTGGAACACAACATCACCGCCAGCGGTGAGATCTCCCGCGGCACCCGCGCCCCTTCACGCGCCGGCGGGGCACCGCCCTCCCAGCGCCCCGGCGACGACACGCTGAACCACCAGTTGGACTGGGACCTCGATATGCGCACCTCCGCCGGTCAGATGGAGTGAGTTGGGCGGCCCGGCCGCGGCGTGTCGCCGTGGCCCGGCATCTACTGGGTAGGAGCCGCCTGAGCCCCGCCCAAGCCCTCCATCCAAGAACCGCGTAGGAATCGCATAAGGGTCGGACCCCATTCCCGGCGCGACTATCACGGTCCCGGAGAAAGATCGAGACATGGCTGATACATGGCCTCGGGACGATCGAAACAGGGGCCGCTTAGCGTGCGGGATGCGCGCGTCTTCGACAAACCGGAACAGCTCCGGTCAGCCGAATGTCACGCGCATCCGTAAAGGAGAGGTCGTGTAGCCGGGGAAAACTGTGAATCCTCACAGCCCGCGGCGTCCGGAGGACGGGTGCGACCGGTAGGAACGGCACAGGCGGCGGCCCAAGGATGGCCGGCGGGCGAGGGGCGGCCGACCAGTCCGGGAACGTCGACAGAGCAAGAGCGGCCATGGGACGACCATGGGACGAGGAAGAGAGCGGCAGCGTGAAGAAGGCCAAACAGCGGCGTAGCTTCTGGAAAGAGCTGCCGATGCTCATCGGTATCGCCCTTCTCCTCGCCCTGCTGATCAAGACCTTCCTGGTACAGGCGTTCCTGATCCCGTCCGACTCGATGCAGAACACCCTGCAGCGCGGGGACCGGGTCCTCGTCGACAAACTGACACCGTGGTTCGGCTCCGAGCCGAAGCGCGGCGAGGTCGTGGTGTTCCACGACCCGGGCGGCTGGCTGGACGAGACACCTCCCCCTGAGCCCAACGCTCTTCAAAAGGCCCTCAGCTTCGTCGGCCTGATGCCCTCGGCCGAGGAGAGGGACCTGATCAAGCGGGTCATCGCGGTCGGCGGCGACACGGTCGAATGCCACGGCAAGGGCCCGGTCGAGGTCAACGGCAAGGCGTTGAAGGAGGGTTCGTACCTCTTCCCCGGCAACACCCCCTGCGGTGACAGAGCATTCGGACCCATCAAGGTGCCCAAGGGCAGCATCTGGGTCATGGGTGACCACCGCCAGAACTCCCGGGACTCCCGCTACCACACGAACCTCCAGGGCAACGGCACCGTCGAGACCAAGCAGGTCGTGGGTCGTGCCTTCACGATCGCCTGGCCGATCAACCGCTGGTCGTGGCTGCCGGTGCCGGACACCTTCGACCAGCCCGCCCTCAACAAGGCCGTCGCGGCGGCTCCGGCGGCGCTGGGCCTCGCAGGCGCGGTGCCGATCATGGCCTGGCGTCGCCGGAGGCAAACGGCGCGAGCGGCGGAGCCCGGGAAACCGGCTTCAGGCTGAGGGGGCGACCGGGCCAGGTCACAGGGCAGTCCGGTGCGGTGCGCTGCGCACCTGCAGCAGATCGACTCGGTCCGGCTGCGGGTCACACCTGAGGTGGGGTCGTACGGGGTCATCCCCTGCCGCCCCGGCACGAGCGAACCGCGATCGAGCCACGAGGGACGGCAGCCGACACCGGATCGGCCCACCGGCAACCCCAGCCGGACACAGGCGGCCACTACCCACCGGCTCCGTCCAGCAGCAGCTTCGCGGCCACCGTCGCTCCGTCAGTACGCATGGTGCCGGCCAGGGCCCTCGCTCGTGCGCGGGTCTCGGGTGTCAGGGCCGCTGTGAGCGCGGCGGACAGGGAGTCGAAGGTCGGTGTCGGGCCGTTGTGAGCTGAGCCGATGCCCAGCTTGGCCACCCGTGAGGCCCAGTACGGCTGGTCGGCGATCTGGGGTACCACCACCTGAGGCGCCCCCGCCAGGGCCGCCGTGGTCGTGGTGCCCGCGCCGCCGTGGTGCACGACGGCGCCCACCCGGCGGAAGAGGGCCTGCTGGTTGACCTCGCCGACGACGAAGCAGTCATCGGCGTCGTCGATCGGGGCCAGGCCGGCCCAGCCGCGGGCGAGGAGTACGCGGCGCCCGAGCGCGCGGCTCGCTTCGATGGCCACCTCGGCGATGTCCTTCGGGGCGTGCGCGGCCATGCTGCCGAAGCCCACGTAGACCGGCGGTTCGCCGGCGTCCAGGAAGGCCTCCAGCCCTGCTGGGAGGGGGCGGTCGTCGGGCAGGATCCACGCCCCGGTCTGCACGAGGTCGAGGTCCGTCATGCCCTGCGACGGACACAGCGTCGCGTCTGCCGCCAGCCACGGCCGGCCGGTCAAGACGTGGTCGCGGACGTTGTCCACCGGCGGCAGGCCGAACGCCGCCCGATGGCTGTTGAGCGCCTCGCCGTACAGCGCGTTCACCCGCTGGGCGTCCTGCTCCCACAGCACCCGGTTGTCGGTCTCGTCCTGCGGGGACGGCTTGCCCGGCCGCGCCCCGGGACGGAAGTGCCGCGACGGCAGCCCGGCGATATGAAAGCAGGCGAGCACGTAGCGGATGCCCAGCTTCTCGGCCACGTCCCTCGCGCCGGCCGGCATCAGGCCGGTTGCCAGTAGCGCGTCACACCCTTCCGCCGCTGCGGTGAGCGTGTCGAACCGCGCGGCGACCAGCTCGGGGGCGAGCCGGAACGCGTCCGCAGCCGACGGCGGCTTCTCACCGGCCACCACCGAGCGCACCGACGGGCCGAGCGGCACCAACGGCACGCCAACGCGCGCCAGCAGCGCGGCGAATTCCTCGTCCGGCGGCGCGCACACCCGCACCTGCGCGCCGAGTTCGCGCAATCCCAGCGCCAAGCCGGCAAGTGGTTCGACATCTCCGCGCGATCCCCACGTCGTCAACAACACACGCATTCGCGACTCCCATTTCGGCAGGCTTTGATTTGCGGTCGCTGATTGTGCGGTAGTGCCAGGGGCTTGCCGCAAGCCCCCCGGTGCGTTATACGTTGAGAGTGGCAGGGAGTCCTTTTTCCTTGCCCTTTTCTTTTGGTGCTGATCTGTTGCGGGTGGGCCGGGCGGAAGGCGTTCTTGCGGAAGCGGTGCGCCGGGGCGTACGGCCGTACGGCGGGTGGGCGCGCATCGAGGCTGAGCAACGTGTGGGGCCGGCAGCCGCGCAGGGGCGTTGCGGAAGCCGGGAGCACCTCCCGTCAGCACTCCGCGCGGCGGACGTGACGTAAACGCCGCTATGGCGCGTCGTGCTTGCTCGCGGGGCTCCGCACGGGACGGATGACCGCCTTGCCTGAGTCGAGGTCAACCGAGTTGGGTGGTGCACCGGATGCGGTGTCGTCCCGAAGGGCGAGTTGGCGTTCCCGCTCCTGTTGGACGTGTCGCTGTGAGGGCTGGAAAAGCTCACCCCACGCCCCGGCAGCTGTTGCTCCGCCGCCGCCATGCTTGCGGCGCTGCCAGCCGGCCCAAGTGAAGAGGAGCAGCCACAAGGCGATGACGACACTGGCAATCGCGAAGAACACGGATTCTCGCCTCCTGGGCGGTGACAGGTGCTGATGGGTGCCGAGAGGACCTGCTGCCCGCCGCCGAACAGTGCGTACGTGCCACGCAGGCCCCCGGCAAATCATGCAGAAAACAAGGAGCCGGCGCAGCCCCGTCCGAGGTCGCGATGAAACCGGACCGGCGGACCGCCCGCCGACCGGGCATCAGGCCGGCCGCTGATTCCCTGGGCCCGGCCGGTGGCGGACTTCGCCCCACCGGCTCCGCCCTCTCGGGAGAGAAGCCGCTGGTCGGGCTGATTACCGGTGTCTTACAGGGGTGCCTCTCCGGTACCCGGGCGGGGCCGGGAGCGGGTTTGCTGGGGGCATGACGGGTGGCCGATCGCAGCCGCCCGCGCGTCCCGTTCCGGAGGTCTCCGTGTCCCGCCTTTCCCGCCGTACTGTCGTGCCCGCCCTTCTGGTGCTGGTGATCGTCGCCGGCATCGGGCTCTCTTTCTTCCAGCCCTGGAAGGCGTTCACCGACACGACGGTGAACGAGGCTCTGCCGACCGCCTCCCAGTCCATGGCCGGACAGGAGATGAAGGGCAAGAACGGCATGAAGAGCGGCGAGCCGTCGGCGAAGGACATGGGTCCGAGAGAAGTCGCCGAGGGCAATTTCGTCAGCCATGAGCACGGCACCAGCGGCATGGCGCGCACCGTCCGGCTCGCGGACGGCGGCCAGGTGCTGAGGCTGGAGGACCTCAAGACCAGCGAGGGGCCGGACGTCCGGGTCTACCTTTCGCCCAGGGGCGCCGATGCGGTGAAGGCGGGGCTCGGGGACGGAGCGGTCCAGCTCGGGAAGCTCAAGGGCAACCGGGGCAACCAGAACTACTCCGTCCCGGCCGGTACTGACCTGTCCAAGTTCCGCAGCGCCGTGATCTGGTGCGAGCGGTTCTCGGTCTCCTTCGGCGCCGCGGACCTCGCTCCGGCGAAGGGCTGACCCGTTGGACCTCTGGCCGCCGGCCTCGGCGGCGGCCTGCTGCTGGCCGCCTCCGTCCTCCGTTGACGTCAGGGGGCAGTCGACCAGTCGAAGGCAGCGAGTCGCCATTGCCGTACTGGAGCCTGCCTGCTGGACCTTGGTCCAGAGGAGGATCGCTGCCGTGCACAGAGCGGATCGGCGACGCAGGCGGTCCTATAGCCTCGGCCCTTATGAGTTGGCTGCCGGACGACTTCGTCCACCCCGTGTACGTGCCCGTGCCCGACACCGCGCTTCATCTGCGGCCGATCCGGGAGGCGGACACCGCGATCGACTACCCCGCCGTGATGGGCTCCCGAGAGCGCTTGTGGGAGATCTTCGGCCCGGCCTGGGGTTGGCCGATGGAGACAATGACCTATGAAGAGGACCGCGTCGACTTGCTGCGGCACGAGAAGGAGATAGCCGCGCACCAGTCGTTCAACTACGCGCTGCTGGATGAGAAGGAGACGGCGATCCTCGGCTGCGTCTACATCGATCCGCCCGAGCGCACCGGCTCGGACGGAGAGATCTCCTGGTGGGTGGTGGACGACCTCGTCGGCGGCGAGATGGAGCGCGCGCTCGACGCGCTGGTACCGCAGTGGATCGCCGCCGACTGGCCTTTCCAGCAGCCTCGTTATCCGGGCCACGACATCACCTGGCAGGACTGGCTCGCGCTACCGCGCGCCTCGTGACGCGACGTCCGAGGCGGTAGGGGAATTCCCCTGCTCGGCGCCCTGGGCAGCCGTACGCGGGAGGACGGTGCCGCCCGGCGGGCCGCCACCGATATCGCGGTCACCGCGCTGGTGGAGCTGCGGACCGCCGACGAGGACGAACGGCTTCCCTCGCGGAGAGCCTCCAGAGCGTCTTCGGGGCACGACCGGCCAGGCTGCGCATCACAAAGGACCACGGCAGCACCGCGCACCGGGTCCTGCCCGGCAGCGCCCCGCACCGGGTCGTGCTCAGCCGCAACATGCTTCCCGGGCAGCCCCCGGAGCCCGGCATTGTCCCGGTTTCGCAACAGCGGTGAGATGCCGCAGCACGCCCGCCCTGGTTCGGCGCTCTTCACCTGTGTCCGAAGGCAGCGAGTACTACCAGAGGAGGGAGGCGTGCATGATGCACAAGGCCTCAGCCCTCATTGCTTTGGTCGGCGCGTCAACGGCGCTGATCGCCGGGGCGCAGGGAGGTTCCGCCGCGGGTGGCGGCCTGGGGGACCCGCAGCGCCATGCGGCCCAGGGCGAGAGAGCCGTGACAGTCCCGGCGCAGGTGGCGCACACAGCACCACCCGCGACCGCCCGGACCGGAGTGGGCCACGGCGTCCGCGTCGGCAAGGTCACCATCACCACGAGGGAGCGCAACGGAACCTACGAGCTGGTCGATCCGACCCGGGGCGGCCTGTCCACCCACGACTTCTTCGCGGACGACAACAAGAAACCCCTCAGCGACCGCGACAACGTGTGGGGCGACGGCACCATGAAGAGCCGTCAGTCCGCGGCGGTCGACGCACACTTCGCTGCCGAGAAGACCTGGGACTACTTCCAGAACACCTTCGGCCGCCGCGGGGTGCACAATGACGGCAAGGGCCCTTCCATGACCGTCCATTACGACAGAAACCGGGCCGACGCCTTCGCGGACCACAACGGCGCATCTTTCGGCGACGGCAAGGACGGCAAGAACCCGACCACCTCGGTGGACGTCGTGGCGCACGAATACACCCACGCCATCAATCAGGCCACCGCCCGACTCGCATCCAGCGGCGAAGGCGCCGGACTCAACGAGGCGACCTCGGACATCTTCGGCACCATGGTCGAGTTCTACGCCAACACCCCCGCAGACGCTCCCGACTACCTCATCGGCGAGAAGGCCAACTTCTACGGTGACGGCAAGCCGCTCCGCTACATGGACAAACCGTCCAGGGACGGCAAGTCCCCCGACTATTACAAGCCCGGCATCGGCCGTCCCGACAACGTCCACTACGCAGCCGGTGTCGCCAACCACTTCTTCTACCTTCTGGCCGAAGGGAGCGGCAAAAAGGTCATCAACGGCACCGCCTACAACAGCCCCACCCACAACGGCTCGAAAATCACCGGCATAGGCCGGTCCAAGGCGGCCCGGATCTGGTACAAGGCCCTGACCACCCAATTCAGCTCGACCACCAACTACAAGAGCGCCCGAGCCGGAACCCTGAAAGCCTCAGCCGCCCTGTACGGCAAGAACAGCACCGAGTACCGGACCGTCGAACAGGCCTGGACCGCGGTCAACGTGAAGCAGTAGGCAGCCGGAAGCAGTGCTCCGACACCTATGGGGGTGCCTGAAGGGACCTCTCTCGGGTGTCGGCGCATCGCTCACATACCGCTGCCACAAGCACAGTTACCGCATACTCACGTGGAACACAGCCGAGGACGTGTCGTGGTTGACGATGCGCAGGTCGCTCCTGCCCTTCAGGCCGGGCTTGACGTCGAGCGAACAGGAGTGATTGCGCGCCATGGGGGCGGAGGCGGGCAGCGTGACCCACTTGCCGTGCTGCTTCTGCTGCGGGGTGACCCTGCTGCCCACCCTGAGGCCGGTCGTCTCGCCACCACCGCCCCATCCCTCCCCCCCCACCAGGACAGCACCAGGACAGCACCAGGACAGCACCCCGCACCGTCACATCCCGCACAATCCTGTTCACACAGCCAATGAGGTACTGTTTCCAGACTTGTCGGACCAACGCAGCGCTACGCGGAGTGAACGCTTTTTGACTCCTCACGTCTCGGACCCTGCGCCTTCCGGGCCTCCCGGGAGTGGTGCCGTGTCCCCTGTCCGTGGCCTGCGCTCACCCCGCGCCGTCGTACGAGCGGTGGCGCTGGCCGTAGTGGCGGCGGGCACGGCGGCGCTCCTGGGCGGATGCGCCGGGACCGACGGGCCCACAAGCGCGGGGCGCGCCGATCCCGTGACCGGTCCGGCAGAGCTGTGGCCCAGCAGTAAGCCCTGGCCGGCAGCTCCGCCGGCCACGGGAAGGGAGGAGGGACCGCGGCCGCTGACCGCGCTGCCGCGGGTGTCCTCCGGGGACATCCGGAAGGTGTCCGCGGGCTCCGTCCTCCTGGCGCAGATCGACGCGGACAAGCGCCGCGGCCAGCCGGTCTTCGAGGAGGACGAGGAGCGCCGGATCCGCTCCTGTGCCGACCGGCCGGGCACGGGCTCCTGCCCCGTGCGGGCCCCCGAGTACCACGACCTGACCGGCGACGGGAAGGACGAGCTGATCGTCGGCGTTCCCAGCGGAACCAACCTCCTGATCATCTATGCCTACACGCTCAGACACGGGGTGGTGACCTCCATCCTGGATTCCACCAGCTCCCCCCAGTCGGTGGAGGTCGCCGACCACAAGTTGATCATCCACGAGCCCGGGGACGCGGCCGGTTACGAGAGCCGCACGGTCTACGCGTGGAGTGCGCGGAACCAGGTCATGACGATCCAGGACGTGGGCTTCGGCCGTCGGGCCCCGGCTTCTGCGAACCCTTCGGGCAGGTGAGCATGAGCACTCCCCCGCTTCGTCCGCCACGGTGGCTGCGCGCCTGGACGGCGACGCTCCACTGGAAGGCCGCCGTCTTCATCACCGTCATGTGCTGCCTGCTCGCCACCGTGCTCGGCGGCCTGGTGCACGTCCTGGTCGACCGGCAGACCCAGGACCGTGCGCGCCACACGGCGCTGGCCGAACTGGACCGCAGCACGTCCGCGTACGTCGCCGGGGACCCCGTCGAACGCAACGTCTCGGTGAATCCGCCCGACCTCCCCGCTCCGCTCCGCCAGATGACCGTGCGACAGCACGAGCGCGGAACCCAACTCGGCTCCCACCAGGGCCGGCCGGTGATGTGGGCGACCACCCCGGTCGCCGGGGGCAACGTGCTCGCCCTGCGGCTGGACTACAGCGAACAGGCCGCCTCCCTCCACGGGCTGGACCGGGCCATCATCGGCTCCTCGGCGGCCGCGATCGGCCTCACCCTGGCGGCCGGGCTGGTCTCCGTCTCCCGCATCACCCGCCGGCTGCACCACACCGCCCGCGTCGCCCGGCGCATCAGCACCGGCGACCTCGATGCCCGCGTGAACGACCCCCGCGCCCGGCGCACCGACCGGCCCCCGGACGAGGCCGCCGCCGTCGCAACCGCGCTCGACGCGATGGCCGCCAGCCTCCAGACCCGGCTCCACAGCGAACAGCGCTTCACCGCCGACGTCTCCCACGAGCTGCGTACCCCCCTCGCCGGGCTGCACTCCGCGGCCGAGCTGCTGCCGCCCGGACGCCCGACCGAGATGGTGCGCGACCGCGTCCAGGCCCTGCGCGGGCTGACCGAAGACCTGCTGGAAATCTCCCGGCTCGACGCCCGGGTCGAAAGCGCCGACCTCGATATGCACCAACTGGGACCACTGACCGAGCGCGCGGTACGGGCCACCGGAACGGCCACCGAGGTCCGCGTCGTCGGGGACGACCGTGTCGAGACCGACCGCCGCAGGCTCGAACGAGTGCTGGGAAACCTCGTCGCGAACGCGCACAAGCATGGCCGTGCGCCCGTAGTGGTCACCGTCGACGCCCCCGCCATCACCGTCCGGGACCACGGCGACGGCTACCCCGCCTACCTCCTCGACCAGGGACCCCAGCGCTTCCGCAGCCAGTCGGGCGGGGCCGACTCCGGCCGGCGGACCGGCCACGGCCTGGGTCTGACCATCGCCGCCGGTCAGGCCGAAGTCCTCGGCGCCACCCTCCGCTTCACCAACGCCCCCGACGGCGGAGCCCTCGCCGAACTCCGCCTCCCGCCCTCGCCCTCGGCCGACCAGGATGGATAGTCGGCGTCGGGCGGGGCCACGGGCGGCTGGGATCAGCGGAGTGTCCCCACCCGGTCCCGCTCCTTCTCCGTACGGCCGGCCCGCTCGCCGCGGGCGGCAGACCACGGAGCGCTCCGCCGTCGGCTCGCTCCGCGTTCCCCGACGCATCTCCCGCAATCCCTTGTCGATCCCGTTGCGCAGCCAGGCCCCCACATACCGTTCCACCCACCTGTTGACGGCGTACGAGAGCACCAGCATGAGTCCGGTGACCAACATGAGCAGCACAGGGGCCGGCAGGCGATTTCGCAGGAGGTCGATGAGCGTGAAACCGATGTACATGTGCAGCAGATAGAGCGGATACGTCAGCGAGCCGATCTGGCTCAGCCGGCGCCACCCCACCCCGTCGAACAGGCCCAGTGCGATGGCCGCCATGACGGCGAAGGCCAGCAGGATTCCGAGGCGCGCCGGCCAGTCGTGCGCGGACGCGGCCTTCTCCCCGAGGTTCATCACCACGCGGCCCCGTACGTAGTGCTGGGCCAGCAGGAATTCGCCCGCCACGATCGCCCACAGCAGCAGAGTGGGCCGGAAGCGGTACATCAGATAGAAGGCGATCCCCGCGATGAAGTAGGGAGAGTACGGGGCGACGGCCCATACCGAAAGGAAGTCGCTGTCGGCCTTGAAAGCGACCACACCGGCGACGGTCCAGAGCCCGCAGAACATCACGCATCTGCGGTAGGTGACACCCTTGTAGACGACCAGCGCGAAGAGCAGGTAAAACTTCAGCTCGACGAACAACGACCAGTAGACATCGTCGAGATCGGACACTCCCACGCCTTGCTGCAGCATGGTGAGATTGGTCAGCACCGTCTCCGGACTGTCCACACTGCGTACTCGGGGCCACAGCGCCAGGACGGCGGCCGTCAGGAGAACGGCGACCCAGTACGCGGGATAGAGACGGGAGACCCGGGATTTCACGAAATCTCCGAGCGGCCGCCCCCAAGCGCTCATGCAGATCACGAATCCGCTGATGAGGAAGAAGACTTCCACGCCCAGCCAGCCGAACTGCGCGACGCGGTACAGCGCCGGTGAGAACGCCTCGGGATCGTTGCCCCACCCGTCGCGAAGGGCGAGGTAGTGATAACCCAGGACCATCAGCGATGCCACGAACCGCAGCCCGTCCAGCACATGGAGTCTGGGGCGCCCGAGTGATGCGCTCGGAGCATCATGGCTTATCTCGGTGGTGCTTTGGCGCGGCATCGTCTCATCGTGTCATGCCGAACTCCCATACCTCGTCCGGCGTGCGGGCGCTCAGGAAGCTTCGGCAGGTGGGGTGCTCAACGCACGGATAAGTGCGGTTCAGTGCGTGGAATCCACCAGGCCGGTGACTCTCCTGCCTTCAGGGAGGAAGACGGAAGGCTCTGGAGTTCGGTTCAGTCGGTGAGCCGTATTGATCCGGGGCGGGCAGCCGCCACCGGCAGATGAACGTCCGGAGCCTGGGTATCCCCGCAGCGTATGGCTGACGCGCCACGCCTGCTCGTCGACCTACTCGTCCGCCTGCTTTCCCTTACGGCGCGTTCCCTTGTTCTCGTGGTAGACCGCCGGCTTCCTCGTGGTCGACCGCAGAGTGTGGCCGGTGAACTCGACAATGCGTCACCTGCGGGTTTCGATGGCGAACAGCGTGCAAGGCGCGCGCAAT
Source organism: Streptomyces sp. NPDC058773 (assembly GCF_042746015.1). Taxonomy (NCBI): domain Bacteria; kingdom Bacillati; phylum Actinomycetota; class Actinomycetes; order Kitasatosporales; family Streptomycetaceae; genus Streptomyces; species Streptomyces sp. NPDC058773. Next base: position 3,116 of record NZ_JBHYPE010000046.1, on the reverse strand, counting down.
CACGCTCCAGGAGCCTTTCTTGCCGGTCCCGTCCCGTTGCCAGCCAGGGCCGGCGCGTCAGCGCGTACTGCGTCGGCTACCTCGTCGTCGGCAGCGTCGGGGACCCGGCGTCCGGTGCAGCGAACAAGGAGCGCCTGTTCACGGTCCCTGCCCGGGTTTTCGTCCGGTCTCCCCAGTCGAGCACACCGGTCATCTACGTCAAGTACCAGGAGACACAGTGAAGTAGACCTACCCGGCTTTTACCGCACTGCCGCCTTTCGACAGGCCCTCAGCCGTACGGCTGAACAGCGGAATGTCCCCCTCCCTAGCACCGGTCCCGATCCCCTCCCCTCGATGATTCAGGCATCCCGAAAGGACAGTGATCAGATATGCGGTGGGTCTCCACGGTCACCGCTGCGGCGATAGGCGTCGGAGCGATCACAGGCCCCCTCGCGGCGGCTACGCCCTCCGTCGCAGCCGGACAGCAAGCCGGAGCGCCCAGCCCAGCGGTGCACTGCACCTCCACGGACCAAGCGCTGGCCGATAAACTGTCACGCGCTATCTCCAACGCCCTGGCCAGCCGGAACAGCGCGGCATCGGTGTCCTTCTACGACCGGCCCACCGGAACGACATGCACGGCCGACGCAGACAAGCAGTACGACTCGGCCAGCATTGTGAAGGCGATAATCCTCGGAGCCCTGCTGTACCAGAAGGGTGGCAACCTCACCGAAACGGAAGACTCTCTCGCGCGCAAAATGATCACCGAGTCGGACAACGGCTCCGCGACCACCCTCTGGAAAGAGCTGTCCGATCAGCAGGACCCCGAGAAGCCGAACCCGGTCAGGATTCAGGAATTCCTCGACAAGGCCGGCATGGGGAACACCGTCCTCGACAAGGAGGGTTCCTGGGGCATCAGTCAGGTCACGGCTGACGACCTGGCCAAGCTGTTGCGCATCTTCTCGGGCAACGACGACTCGGTTCTCGGGAGCACGTCCCGCTCCTACGCGATGGACCTGATGAATCGCGTCCAGAGCACCCAGCGGTGGGGAGCCACGGCAGGCGCTCCGCTCGACTCGATGACCCATGTGAAGAACGGCTGGCTGCAGCGCAGCCAGAACCCCGATGTCGAAGCCTTCGACAGGGGGGACTGGAAGGTGAACAGCATGGCCGCCCTCACGGGGAACTCCTACGACGCCGGGCTGGTCGTACTCACCGAGAACAACAGGGTTCCCGAAGGCCGGCCGTCCGAGGAAGGCTGGGACTACGGCATCGAGTCGATAGAGACCCTTTCCCGCGCCATATACCGGGACATCTATCCCGGTGCCGAGGGCTACACCCCCGACCGGCCGACTCCCCCGGCCGCCCAGCCGTCCGCCACGGGGTAATCGGCAGCCGAACCGTCCCGGAAGCCCCGCGGCACCGGCGTGGTTCGAGCGCACCGCTCGGGCCGGCCGCGGGGCTTCCGCCGTTCTGCCACCGCTGAGCGTCCTGAAATGAGGCCCGAAGCCGCCGGAGGACTGCGCGCTTGATGTGCGGCACCCTTTCATGGGGCGGTCGCCTGCCGACGCCGGGGCCGACCGGGCCGGTGCGGGCGGGACAGCCGTCGACCAGCTGCGCCCGGCGCCCCGTCATGAAATCCGGTACCGCGGACATCCGGGCCATCCCTAGTGTTCAGGCTCATGGATGCCACCACCGGCCCGCCGCGGCTGACCCGATTGACGTTCCACGGCCCCCTCTCCGAGGGCCGGGCCGCCAGGATGATCCACCGGCTGACCGCTCCAGCCGCCGACCCCACCGCTCCGATGTCTGTGCTGGACATCGGCTGTGGCTGGGGAGAGTTCATGCTCCGCGTCCTGGAGGCGGCACCCGGCGCGACCGGTGTCGGCATCGATCTCAATGAGGACGACCTTGCCCGTGGGCGCGCCAACGCCCAGACCCGCGGGTTGGCCGAGCGTGTCCGCTTCGTCCAGGAGCCCGCCGGCGACACCGCCCACGGCCCCGCCGACCTCGTTCTCTGCCTCGGCGCCAGCCACGCCCTCAGCGATGCCCGGCCGCCCGAGCACACCGCAACCGCCTTGCACGCTCTCCGCCGCCTGGTCACCCCGGGCGGCCGTGTCGTACTCGGCGAGGGATTCTGGCAGCGCCCGCCCACCTCAGTCGAGTTGTCGGCCATGTGGCCGGACGCCTCCGCCGCTGAGTTCCACGACCTTGCCGGCCTCGTCGACCTCGCCATCGCCGCGGGCTTCCGACCCGCCTGGATCGAGACCGCGAGCAACGACGAATGGGAGGACTTCGAGTCCGCCTACCAGTCCGACGTCGAGGAATGGCTCGCCGCGTATCCCGATCACCCCTTGGCGAAGGAGACCTGCGACCGCGTCGATCGTCACCGCAGTATGTGGCTACGGGGCTATCGCGGCGTCATGGGTCTCGCCTACCTGACCCTCGCCCCCGTGAACTGAAACGGAACCATGGGCCCACCGGAAGCCCACCCACGGATGCCGCTACTCCACACCCACGACCGTTCCACCGCTAACCGCTAACCGCTAACCGAAGGTTGTTAGTGAGGCGTTACCGGTGCGCTAGCGATCTCTGTGAATCTCAGGTGTGTCCAAGGGCATTGGCCGAGGCCGCTGTGGCCGTCAGCTTTCCGCCCGCCTGTCGAACCGGGGGAATACACCGTGCTGGAGATCACGCCGGGCAGCAACGCCCGCTCCGTGAAGCGCAGTCGGATTCAGGAGCCAGTGGCTGCGGGGCCGTCCGCTCCTCCCCCCTACCCCGTCCGTTAAGCCTCTCCTTCACGGGCCGAAACGGCACCTCGACATCCCCTCCCCCCTCACCGCGGGCATCCCACTTCTCCGGAACGCCCCACATATCAGACTTCGAACGAATGCGATGAGTACCGTTATGCGCGAATTCAGCCGCCGAGGCATACTTGGGCTCGGGATAGGAACCGCAGCCGCCCTTTCCGTCGCCGGCTGCACCCCCTTCGGGTCGTCCTCCGACAAGGTCGGCACCAAGCCCGGAGAAAAGGCCAAGGGCAAGCCGATCGGCGACGGCTCGACCGCATACACCGGAAAGCAGCCCAACCAGCCGCCCGCACCGGAGAAGCTGCAACCGGGCCAGAAGCCACCACAGTT
>NZ_JBHYPE010000045.1:0-55565 GCF_042746015.1 Streptomyces sp. NPDC058773 | reverse complement strand
CCCGTCGTTGGTCTTCTGTGCTGTTTTTCACCCGGTGTGGGTTCCCTGGGGCGGCCCCGGGTTCGTACAGCGTCTCGTACGAACCGGGGCCGGCCCCTTTGCGCGGCCGCGTCCCGGATAATGGCCCCCTTACCACCCCCCGCTCTGAAGGAGCCACTTCATGACCCCACCGGTCGTCCATTCGCTGCGCGAGCAGATCCGCGAGCACATCCTCGAGGGGATCGTCAGCGGCCGCTGGCAGCCGGGTGAGCGGATCGTGGAGCGGCGGATCGCGGTGGAGCTGGAGGTCAGCCAGACGCCCGTACGGGAGGCGCTGCGCGAGCTGGAGTCGCTCCAGCTGATCGAGTCGGCGCCGAACAAGGGCGTACGGGTGCGGAATCTGACCGCCGACGACCTCAAGGAGAGCTACCCGGTGCGGGCCGGGCTGGAGCAGGTCGCCGCCGAGCTGGCCGCGGGGCGGCTGGCCGAGGACACCGCGGCGCTGGAGCGCGAGGTGGCGGCGCTGCGCGAGGCGGACCGGGCCGGTGACGGGGAGGCACAGGTGCGGCACACGGTCGCCTTCCACCGGGAGATCGTGCGGGCGGCCGGCAACTCCGTGCTGCTGCACACCTGGGAGTCGCTGGGTATCGAGGTCTGGACGACGCTGTCGATCCGCTGGTTCAGCCCGGAGCCGCGCTCGCACGCCCAGGATCACCAGGAGATCGTGGACGCGTTCCGGCGGCGCGATCCGAAGATCGGCGCCCTGCTCAAGTCGCATGTGCTGAGCTGCGCACCCCGGGTCTGAGGCGGCGCCGGGAGGGGCCGGCGGAAGCCCTTTGGAAGCTGGCACGGGGTGCCCAGAAACGCGGCACCCCGTGCCGACCTGCGGTTTTTCTTTGATTGAGCGTTGATCGATCATCGATCAGGGGCGTATCGTCCTCCCTCGGGGCGCGACAACCCTGCCTGCCGAACTTGTGGGGGGTGTCGTCGCGGGCCCGTCCACCCTGAGGACGGCCCGGCCACGACGGCACCCCCGAGCTACCCTCCCGTCCGGAAAGGGGCCACCCATGCCCGATCCCGTGCGTTTGCCGTACAGCCAGCTCGACCAGCTCCCGGACCGCGACCCCGAGGAGACCACCGAGTGGCGCGAGTCGCTCGACGCCGTCACCAAGGCAGCGGGCCCGCAGCGTGCCGCGTACCTGATGCGCCGCGCCCTGGAGCACACCGCGCGCACCGAGGGCACGGCCCTGCCGTCCCTCCTGGAGACGGACTACGTCAACACCATCCCGACCTCCGCCGAGCCCGGCTTCCCGGGTGACGAGGCGATGGAGGCCCGGATCACCGCCTGGAACCGCTGGAACGCCGCCGCGATGGTCACCCGCGGCTCCGCGCTGGGCCTGGGCGGCCACATCGCCACCTTCGCCTCCGCCGCCTGGCTCTACGAGACCGGCTTCCAGCACTTCTTCCGCGGCAAGGAGGGCGACGGCAGCGGCGACCAGCTCTACATCCAGGGCCACGCCTCCCCCGGCATCTACGCCCGCGCCTTCCTCGAAGGCCGCCTCACCGAGGACCACCTCGACCGCTTCCGCCAGGAGGCCGACGGCGAGGGCCTGCCCTCCTACCCGCACCCCCGGCGGCTGCCCTGGCTGTGGGAGTTCCCCACCGTCTCTATGGGGCTCGGCCCGCTCTCCGCGATCTACCAGGCGCGCTTCAACCGCTACCTGGAGCACCGCGGCATCAAGGACACCGCCAACTCCCACGTCTGGGCCTTCCTGGGCGACGGCGAGATGGACGAGCCCGAGTCGACCGCCGCCCTGGCGCTGGCCGGCCGTGAGGGCCTGGACAACCTGACCTTCGTCATCAACTGCAACCTGCAGCGTCTCGACGGTCCGGTCCGCCCCAACTTCAAGATCGTGCAGGAGCTGGAGGCGCAGTTCCGCGCGGCCGGCTGGAACGTCGTCAAGTCGCTGTGGGGCCGGGCCTGGGACGAGGTCTTCGCGCTCGACACCGACGGTGCGCTGATCCGGCGCCTGGGTGAGACCCCCGACGCGCAGTTCCAGACCTACGCCACCCGCGACGCCGCCTACCTGCGCGAGCACTTCTTCGGCGCGAACGAGTCGCTGCAGGCCATCGCCCGCACGCTGTCCGACGCCAAGCTGCTGGAGCTGTTCCAGACCTCCCGGGCCGGCCACGAGCCGCGCAAGGTCTACGCCGCCTACCGTGCCGCCGTCGAGCACAAGGGCGCGCCGACCGTCATCCTGGCGCAGACCGTCAAGGGCTACACCCTCGGCGCGGGCTTCGAGTCCCGTAACGCCAACCACCAGATGAAGAAGCTCACCATGGCGGAGTTCCGCACCATGCGTGACGTCCTCGAACTCCCCATCCCGGACAGCGCGCTGGAGGGCGACCAGGTGCCGTACTGGCGCCCGGCCGACGACGCCCCCGAGATGGTCTACCTGCGCAAGCAGCGCGCCGCCCTCGACGGCCCGGCCCCCGCGCGCAAGGTCGTCGCCAAGCCGCTGCCGATGCCCGCCGACAAGACCTTCGACGCGCTGAAGAAGGGCTCCGGCAGCCAGGAGATCGCCACCACCATGGCGTTCGTCCGGCTGATCAAGGACCTGATGCGGGACAAGGAGACCGGCAAGCGCTGGGTGCCGATCGTCCCCGACGAGGCCCGTACCTTCGGCATGGAGTCCCTCTTCCCGACGGCCGGCCTCTACTCCCCCAAGGGCGCGACCTACGACCCGGTCGACCGCGATCAGCTGCTCTGGTACAAGGAAGCCAAGGACGGCCAGATCCTCAACGAGGGCATCACCGAGGCGGGTTCGCTCGCCGACTTCACCGCCGCCGCGACCTCGTACGCGACGCACGGCGAGCCGATGATCCCCTTCTACATCTTCTACTCGATGTTCGGCTGGCAGCGCACCGCCGACCAGTTCTGGGCGCTCGCCGACCAGCTGGGCCGCGGCTTCGTCATCGGCGCGACCGCCGGCCGTACGACGATGACCGGCGAGGGCCTCCAGCACGCCGACGGCCACTCGCACCTGATCGCCTCCACCAACCCGGCGGCGCTCTCCTACGACCCGGCCTTCGCCTACGAGGTCGCGGTCATCGTCAAGGAGGGCCTGCGCCGGATGTACGGCCCGGACGCCGAGGACGTCTTCTACTACCTCACGGTCTACAACGAGACCAAGGTCCAGCCGGCCATGCCGGAGGGCGTCGAGGAGGGCATTCTCAAGGGCCTGTACCGCTTCAACGAGGGCACCCGGCCCGAGGCCGACAGCCCGCAGCTCCAGCTGCTGGCGTCCGGCACCGCCATCCACTGGGCCCTGGAGGCGCAGCAGTTGCTGGCCGCCGACTGGGGCGTGGCCGCGGACGTCTGGTCGGCCCCGTCCTGGACGGAGCTGCGCCGCGACGCCCTGGAGTGCGACGCCGCCCGTATGGACGGCGAGGACCGGATCCCGTACGTCACCCGTGCCCTGGCCGGCGCCCCCGGCCCGGTCGTCGCGGTGAGCGACTGGATGCGCGCGGTCCCCGACCAGATCGCCCCCTGGGTCGAGCAGGACTGGACCTCCATCGGCACCGACGGCTTCGGCCTCTCCGACACCCGCGAGGCGGCCCGCCGGCACTTCGGCGTCGACCCGCAGTCGGTCGTCGTCCAGGCCCTGGCCGCGCTCGCCCGCCGCGGCGAGATCAAGTCGGCGACCGTCAAGGAGGCCAAGGAGCGATACGGCCTCTGAGCCCACGGACCGCACGGCGGCCTGAAGGGGCGGCGGCCGGCCGCCCCTTCCGCCCCCTCGGGGGCACCCCGATCTCCCGTGCGGAGGCCACCTTCCCGCGCCCGGGGCCTCCGCACGGGAACCCACCACCGGCCCGGCCGTCCATGCCCTGACCGGCCGGGCCGGGATTTCTTCGGCCGGGCGCGGGCCGGCCCGAGTCCACCGCGCGACGCCCGGCCCCACGGGCCTTGTCAGTGCCCCCCGGCATGATGGGGACATGCGTGCTGCCCGGCTGATCAAGATGGTGCTGCTGCTCCAGACGCGGCCGTCGATGACGGCCGCCGAGCTGGCGCGGGAGCTGGAGGTCTCCGAGCGTACGGTCGCCCGGGACGTCCTCTCGCTGTCCGAGGCGGGGGTGCCCGTCTACGCGCACCGTGGCCGGGCGGGCGGCTACCGCCTCATCGGCGGCTACCGTACCCGCCTCACCGGCCTCGGCCGCAGCGAGGCGGAGGCGCTCTTCCTGTCCGGCGTGCCCTCCGCCCTCCGCGAGATGGGGCTCGCGGACGCCGCGTCCGCGGCCCGGCTGAAGGTGTCCGCCGCCCTGCTGCCGGAGCTGCGGAACGCCGCCGCGGGCGCCGCCCAGCGCTTCCATCTCGACGCGCCCGCCTGGTACCAGGAGCCCGAGACCCCCGCTCTGCTGCCCGAGATCGCCGACGCGGTCTGGGACGACCGCCGGATCGCCGCCCGCTACCTCCGCAAGGACACCGAGGTGCGGCGGGAGCTGGAGCCGTACGGCCTCGTGCTGAAGGCGGGCGTCTGGTATCTGGCGGCCCGTACGGAGGGGGACTACCGCGTCTACCGGGTGGACCGGTTCACCGCCGTGGAGCCCACGGCGGGCGGCCGGGGCGCCGGTACCGGAGACGGCGGGGGACGGTTCGACCGCGAGGAGTCGTTCGACCTCCCGGCGTTCTGGGCGGAGCGGGCGGCGCAGTTCGCCCGGTCGATCCTGCGGGAGGAGGTCGTGCTGCGGCTCTCCCCGCGCGGCGTCCGTCAACTGCCGTACGTCACCGAGCGGTCCGCGGCCCGCGAGGCGATCGCACGGGCACAGGCCGCCGGCGGCCCCGACGAGCAAGGCCGGCTGACCGTCACCCTCGCCGTGGAGTCCGACGAGGTCGCCTACGCCCAACTACTGGCGCTCGGCCCGGAGGGCGAGATACTCGCGCCCTCCGGGCTGCGTGCACGGTTCACCTCGGCCGCCCGGCGGACGGCCGCGCTGTACCCGTGCCCGGAGGGCACCGGCTGAACGCGCCCCGCGAGGACCTCGCTAGCGGTAGTCGGCCGCGCTGCCGTCCTTCCCGCCGAAGACCACGTCCTCGAAGTAGCCGAAGGCGTCGGGCCGGGAGCCGTCGGTGTCGGTGAAGCCGTACTCCTTCGCCAACTGTCCGCTGGAGAGCGACTGGCCGCTCCAGCGGCCCTTGTCGGGGTCGGCGGCCAGCGCGCGCAGGCCACGGCCGATCAGGGCCGGTGACTCGGCGATGGCGAAGTGCGGCTCCTGGGCCACCGCGTCGCGCCAGGTCTCCTCCGTCACCCCGAAGTGGTCCAGCATCTCCTCGGACCGCAGAAAGCCGGGGGTCAGCGAGACCGCCGTGCCGCCGTATTCCTTCAGCTCGGCGGCGAGGCCGAAGGCGATCCGGTGCGGGACGTTCTTGGTGACGTCGAAGCAGAGGCTGTCGCGGTAGCGGCGGTTGAACGCGTCGGTGCCGTCGGTGACTTCGACGACCAGGCCGCCGGGCCGCCGGATCATCAGCGGCAGGGCGTAATGGCTGGTGATGATGTGGGTGTCGATGCCGAGGCGGAACATCCGCAGCCCGTTCTCCAGATCGAGGTCCCACAGCCTGGTGTCGAACTCGATCAGCCGGTCACCGCCCCAGACGCTGTTGACCAGTACGTCCAGCCGCCCCTGCTCCCGGTCGATGCGCGCGGTCAGCGCCTTGACCTGCGCGGGATCGAGGTGATCGGTCGGTACGGCGATGCCGGTGCCGCCCGCCGCGGAGACCAGCTCCGCGGTCTGCTCGATCGTCTCCGTGGGCCGGCCCACCTCGCTGGTCCGCTCCCTGGTCGTCCGCCCCGTCACATAGACCAGGGCGCCGGCCCGGCCCAACTCCACGGCCATCGCCCGGCCCGCGCCCCGGGTCGCCCCGGCGACCAGTGCCACCCGTCCCGCCAGTTCCTGCTGTCCGGTCACGTACGCCACTCCTCCGTCAGGTGCCTTGTCTCTGCACGGCGACCCTGACAGCGATACCCGACACCTTCTGTCCGGATTCCGTACGCGCGGCACAGCGATCCGTTCGCCGGCCACCGACACCGGCCACCGACACCGACTCCGGCCGTGGGCACCCGTCATGGGCACCGGCCACGGACACCGGGCCGCGCCCCCACCACGGCCCCGGGCACGCCGGCACACCTACGGCCGCAGCGCCCGCACACTCCCCCCGCTCCGCAGCCGCCCCACGACCTCCGCCGGGGTGTCCGGCCCGGCCGGGGCGGCGAGGGTGCCCTCCTCCGCCGTGGCGCGGACGCCGCCCGTGGCGTCGAGTCCGCCGACCTCCTGGCTGCCGGCCGCGAGCAGGTACCACTTCCCGGACTTGGCCTGCCAGTGGATGTCCCCGACCACATGGGGCCCGAAGCGGCTGCAGGCGGCGGTGTTCACGGCCCGGCCGGCGGTCCGCCCGGGGTCGGCCGGGCGGGCGGCGGGCGGCAGGAACCGGAGGGTCACCCGGCCGGGCCCGCGCCAGGTGTCGGCGCGGGTGCATGCCCAGGTCGCGCTGCCGCCGTCCTCCGGGAGCTGCTGGCGGGCGAACTCCCACATGTTGACGGACCGTACGCCGGCGCCCCGCAGCCCGCCGAGCGAGCAGGCCGTACGGGCCCAGCTCCGCAGCGCGGGCACATCGGTCGCCTCGCCGGGCGCGCCCGCCGGGACGCCGGACGGCGGGGGCCCGGCGGTGAGGTGGACGGGGACGAGGTCGTCGAGGTCGGCCACCAGGAAGGGGGTGTTCGGGCCGGCCGTCACGATCCGGGTCGAGGTGCGGAACCGGGCCACCGGCCAGCGCCCGCAGCCGGCGCCCGCCGGGGACGGGATCGGGATGCGGTCGGTGACGCCGTCGGGCGCGACGTGCAGCCCGTGCGGCGCGGCGGCCGGCGTCAGCAGGTCGCGGGTCGTGATCTCGGAGATCCACGGCGCGAGCAGATAGCGCATCCAGCCGTTGCCGCGCCCGATCACCAGCGCGGAGGCGCCGGCCAGGTCGGCGTTGTCGACCCGGGCGAAGTGCAGTGTGGGCGTGGCGTCTTCGGGTTCGGCGTAGCGGACCAGGCGCTCGCCGTCGTGCAGGACCACCACCATGACGTTGTCGATCAGGCCCGCGTACAGCAGCTGCGGCGGGTGGCCGGGCGGCCGGGTGGAGGCGCCTGCGGCCGCCGTGATGCGGGTGTCGGGGGGCGGCGCCGCCCAGACCCGCAGCGCCCGCGCCAGCAGCTTCCGGTCACCGGCCTGCCGGCCACGGACGGGCCAGGCGGTGAAGTCGACCCGGGAGGTGTCCGCCCACTGCTCGTTGGGGGTGCGCTCCAGCCGGTCCGGGTTCAGGGCCCGCTGGGCGGCGGTCTCGACGCGCTCCGCCGGGTCCGCCGGGCCGGGCCAGGCCGCGGCGACCGCGGCGCCCAGGGTGAGCACGGCCGCCACCGCGGCCACCGCCCGGACCCGCTGCCGGCGGCGCAGCAGATCCGTCGGCCGGGTCTGCACCGTGCACGGGTCGAACTCCCCGGAGTTCAGCAGGGCCGCGGTACCCGCCTCCGTCTCCCGGTCCAGCTGCGCCGCCGCCCGCTGCGCCGCGTCCGGGTCCTCGGCCCCGGCCCGTGCCAGTACGGCGCGCGCGGTGTCCTCGTCCAGCCCTTCCAGATGCTCCAGCCCGAGGGCGGCCCGTACGGCGGCCGGGACGGTGGACAGCGCCTGGTCCAGGGCGAGTTCCTCGGCGCCGCCGGCCCGCGGGAAGAGCCGCAGGCCCCAGACCAGGGGCAGCGCCGGCAGCCACCGGCCCGGCTGTCCCTCGTGGGCCAGCGCCAGCCGCAGGGCCCGTTGCCGGACCAGGTCGTAGCCGGACTCGGGGGCCGGGCCGCGCTGCGCCGGCAGCCCGCCGTCGGGGCGGCGCAGCCGGGTGCGGGGCAGCGCGCGCTGGACCAGTCCGTGCGCGGTCAGCACGCGGCGGTGGCGGCCCATCGACGGGGGCAGTACGAGGTAGGTGAGGCGGACGAGCCGTGGATAGTGCTCGACGATGGCCGCCTCGGCCCGTTCGACATCGGCCCGGGTGCGTTCGTCCATGGGCATGGCCTGGAACAGCCCTTCGCGGAATGGGGGATATACGGTCGTTTGCCGTTGCACGCCTTCCAACGAGTGATTCTTGGGACGGTCACAAGACGGATCACCGACCGGGGTGCGCGAGCCGCGGTCCGAACACCCCGTCACCCTTCCGGACGGCCCGTCACCATTCCGGATAGCGCCCCGCCGCATCCGGGGTACTCCGCATGCGCCGGGCCCCGGCAGGGCAGATCCTGGAGCGGTGATGGACGAGACGGAGTTCTGGGAGCTGATCGACGGCTCCCGCGAGGCGGCCGAGGGCGACCCCGAGGAGCAGGCCGACGCACTGGTCGAGCGGCTGCTCGGGCTCGATCCGGACTCCGTCGTGGACTTCGCCCGCCACTTCGAGGCCCGCTACAACCGGGCGTACACCTGGGACCTGTGGGCCGCCGCTTCCCTGATGCTGGGCGGCGCCGGCGACGACGCCTTCGACTACTTCCGCTGCTGGCTGATCGCCCAGGGCCGGGAGGTCTTCGAGGGCGCACTGCACGACCCGGACCAGCTGGCCGAGCTGGTGGCCGACTTCGACGAGGCGGTGGACGGCGACGCCGAGGAGCTGGGTTACGCGGCCGACGAGGCCTACGAGCAGCTGACCGGCGGGGTGATGCCGGACCTGGAGCTGCCCCCGCCGCCCCGTGAACCGCTGGGCGGCTACCTCGACTTCGACGACGAACGGACCATGGCGGAGCGCCTCCCCAGGCTGTGGGACCGCTTCCGGTCCTAGGGCGGGTGTCCCGGGCCGCCGGGCGCCGCGTCCGGGCCCGGTGCGTCCGCCGGTCCGCCACTGCGGGCAGTATGGCTCCATGCGGATCGCGATCACCGGCTCGGCCGGACTCATCGGCACGGCGCTCGTACGCTCCCTGCGCGCCGGGGACACCTCCCGGGCCGGCGGACCGGGGGACGGCCACGAGATCGTCCGGCTCGTACGGCGGGCGCCCGCGGCCCCCGGCGAGGTGCGCTGGGACCCCAAGCGGCAGCAGATCGACACCGCCGGGCTGGCCGGCTGTGACGCGGTGGTCCACCTGGCCGGTGCCGGGGTCGGCGACCACCGCTGGACGGCCGCCTACAAGCAGGAGATCCGCGACAGCCGGGTCCTGGGCACCCGGGCCCTCGCCACCGCCCTCGCCGCGATGGACGCCCCGCCGCGCGTCTTCGTGTGCGGCAGCGCGATCGGCTACTACGGCGACACCGGGGACCGGCGTACGGACGAGAGCGCGCCGGCCGGTTCCGGATTCCTGCCGGAGGTCTGTACGGCCTGGGAGGCCGCCGCGAAACCGGCCCAGGAGGCGGGTATCCGTACCGTCTTCGCCCGCACCGGTCTGGTCGTGGCCCGCTCGGGCGGCGCCTGGGGCCGGCTCTTCCCGGTCTTCCGGCTCGGCCTGGGCGGGCGGCTCGGCGACGGCAGCCAGTACTGGAGCTTCATCTCGCTGGACGACCACATCGCGGCGCTCCGCCATCTCCTCGACACCGAGGACCTGAGCGGGCCGGTCAACCTCACGGCCCCGGAGCCGGTCACCAACCGGGAAGTCACCGCCGTGATGGGCCGGGTGCTGAACCGCCCCACGCCGTTCCCGGTCCCGGCGCCGGTGCTGCGGGTCGCGCTCGGCGAGTTCGCCGGTGACGTACTGGGCAGCCAGCGGGTCATTCCGCGGCGGCTGCTGGACTCCGGGTTCGTCTTCCGCCACCCCGGCATCACGGAAGCGGTCCGGGCCGCTCTCTGAGGGGCCACCGGCGCGGCGAGACCTCCGGCGGGCCCCGGCCGGGGCCCGCCGCGCGCCCCCGGACACCCCGCCGCACGGGCCTCCCCCTCTCTGCCGTCTCCTGTTACCCACGACGTGGCATCTCTCGCAGCTGTACCGGGCATGACACTCGGTGCCGCCATTTGGGACCGACCTCGGGAGGGGCAAGTGCTGCGCACCGTATCGGCCGTGGACGTCGTCATCGTGGGAGCCGGCCCGGCCGGTCTCGCCGCCGCCCGCCATCTGACCGGCGCAGGGGTGTCGGTCACCGTTCTGGAGGCCGCGCCACGAATCGGCGGCCGGTCCGTCACCGACCCTCTCGACGGCTACCGGCTGGACCGCTGCGCGCGGCCGCTGGCCGTCTCCGCCGCCGAGCTGCGCCGTACGCCGGGGCTCGGCGAGCTGACCCTGCGGCCGTTCGCCCCGGGGCTGAGCCTCCACAACGGCCAGCGGACGCAGCGCATCAGCGCCCCCCGGAGCACCCGGGCCGCACTCGCCGCGGCCCGCGTCCTCTCCCGCGCCGACCGCCGTTCGGAGCGCCGGACGGACCGTCAGGCCGGGCGTCAGGCGAGCCGTCAGACGGTCCGCCACGTGAGCCGCCAGGTGGGCCGCCCCGCCGACCGGCGCACCGGACAGGACACGGACCGCCGCACCGACCGCGCCGCCGTCCCCGCCATCGCTCCCGCCGCCTCCGCCACCCACGCCCCGGCCGCCGACCGCCCGGTCCGCGACACCCTGGCCGGCCGTCCCGCCTTCCCGCCGCGCAGCCATGACGCGCTGCTGCGGCCCCTGCTGGGCGCGCTGCTGGGCGATCCGCAGCTGCGCGGCTCCAGCCGGGGTGCCGCGGCGGCGCTGCGCGGCTACGCGGAGGACCGGCTGTGGCTGCCGGCCGGCGGCGCCGCGGCCGTCCCCGAACTGCTCGCCGCCGCCCTGCCACCCGGCACGATCCGTACGTCCGTGCAGGTCACCGCCGTCTCCACGACCGGTGTCAGCACCGCGGAGCACGGGCCCATCCCGTGCCGGGCGGTGCTGGTGGCGACCGGCGCACGGGAGGCGGCCGAGCTGCTGCCGGGGCTGCGGGTGCCCGCCTTCCACCCGGTGGCCGTGCTGCACCACACCGCGGCGGTGCCCTCCGGGAGCCGGGGCGCGGCGCTGCGCGACACCACGCTGATCCTGCCGACGGACGGCCCGGTCGCGTACACCTACGTCGCCGGCGCGATCGACCCGTCCCGTACGCCGCCGGGCCGGACCCTGATCACCACGGCGGTGCTGGGCGCCGCGGCCGCGCTGCCGCCGTCCGTGCTCGACCGGACGGTCCGGCCCCGGCTCGACCGGATCTACGGCGCGCACACCGAGGACCGGCAGCTGCTGACCGCCCATCACACCCCGTACGCGGTCCCCGCGATGCCGGCCCCGTACGACCCGGAGCGCCCGGTGCGGGTGCTCGCCGGCCTCTATGTGTGCGGCGACCACCGCGACACCAGCACGCTCCAGGGCGCCCTGAACTCGGGACGGCGCGCGGCCCGCGCCGTCCTCCAGGACTTCGGCCTGCCCGGCCTCACGACGGAACCGGACGCCCTGCCCACGGCGGCCTGACCTCCGGGCCGGGGGTCACCCGAGCGCCGCCACCCGTTCCCGGTACCCGCGGACCGCCGCCGCGTCCCGGTACGGCTCCAGGCGGCGCTCGAATTCCCTGACGTACTCATGGGCGCGTACGGACCGCATCTCGGAGGCCTGCAGCGCCGCCTCGGCACCCAGCGTGCAGGCCTGCTCCAGCTCGCCCAGGCCGAGCCGCGCGGTCGCCAGCACCACCCGGCAGAAGAGCCGGCTGCGGGCGAAACCGGCCGCGCGCAGCTGGAGGGAGCGCTCGGCGTGCTGGGAGGCCGCGCGGTACTGCTGGAGGTCGCGGTGGCAGTGCGCCAGCTCGTCGGCGAGCTGCGCCTCGTCGAAGAAGCGCGCCCAGTACGGGGTGTCGTCGCCGGGGCGGACGGTCTCCAGCGCCCGTTCGGCGCGGGCCAGCGCGGCGGTGCAGGCCCGGACCTCGCCGAGGACGCCGTGACCGCGGGCCTCCGCGGAGTGCAGCAGCGCCTGCACCGTGGGCGGCGCACTGCTGCCGACGCCCTGCTGGGCGACGCGCGCCAGCTGGACGGCCTCTCTGCCGTGTCCCAGATAGACGGCCTGCCGGCTCATCGTCACCAGGACGTAGGACCCGTACGCCCGGTCGCCGGCCGCCTGGGCCAGCCGCAGGGCCTGGACGAAGTACCGCTGCGCCAGGCCGTGGGCCGCGATGTCGTACGAGGTCCAGCCCGCCAGCCGGGTCAGATCCGCCGCGGCGGCGAACAGCCGGCGGCCGATGGCCTCGCCGTAGCTGCCGCGCAGCATCGGCTCGGCCTCGTGCTCCAGATAGCGCACCAGGGCCTGCCGGGCGTGGCCGCCGCCGTAGGCGTGGTCCAGCGCCCGGAACAGCTCGCCGACCGAGCGCAGCGCCGCGATGTCGCCGGAGGTCACCCGGGAGCCCTGGGTCCGGTCGACCTGGTCGTTGCGGCGCTGCCGCGGCACCGTGACCCGGCCCTGGGCGGGCACCCGGCCCGCGCCCTCGGGGACGGTCTCGCCGCGGGCGACGCGTTCGTCGGCGCGGCCGATCAGCCAGTCCCGGCTGGGCACCACGAGCCCGGCCGGGGTGAAGGCGATCTTGCGGAGCTCGGCGTGGCTGCCGGAGTCCTTGCGCCACAGGCCGCTGACGATGTCCACCGCCTCGCTGGGGGTCGCGGCGAACTCCAGCCCGGCGTACACCGGCGCACAGGCGTCCAGGCCGAGGTCCTGGGCGGACAGCCGGCGCCCCAGCCGGCGGGTGAACACCTCCGCGATGAGCGCGGGGGTGGTGCCCCGGGGCTGCTGGCCGCGCAGCCAGCGGGTCACCGAGGTCTTGTCGTAGCGCAGGTCGAGGCCGTGCTCGATGCCGAGCTGATCGACGCGTCTGGCCAGTCCGGCATTGGAGAAGCCGGCCTCGGCGATGAGTGCGGCGAGCTGGCGGTTGGGCGTGTGGTGCGGGGGTCGTTCCGTCATCAGCTTTACCGGTCTCCTGCCTTCCGGGCCGCACTGCCGGGTCCGGCGGACCCTGCTCCGGCATGCTCATCGCCCTTGTGGAACGGCGTGAATGTAACGGCCTTCGGAGGCCCGTTACCGGCCTGTGAGCCGCGTTCATCCGATCGTGTGAGCAGGGCGGGAGCGGGCGGGACACCGGCCGCCTGCGGGGACGGGAGACGGCGGCCGTACAGTGGCATGGGCGCGAAGTGGCATCAACGTTGCAGCAAAGTGCAACGAAGGTTCGAAGAGGAGCTGCCGTGACTGCGATCTCTCGGGGGGAGACCCCCGTACCCGAGGGGCTGCGCTTTGTGCATCTGGGCTTCGGCGCCGACGCCGTGGAGTACGAATCCGCCTGGCAGGAGCAGCGCCGGGTGCATGCCGCCCGGTTCGCCGACGAGGTCCCCGACACCTGTCTGCTGCTGGAACACCAGGCCGTCTACACCGCGGGGCGGCGTACCTCCGACGACGAGCGGCCGCTGGACGGGACCCCGGTCGTGGACGTGGACCGCGGCGGGAAGATCACCTGGCACGGGCCCGGCCAGCTGGTGGGCTACCCGATCCAGAAGTTGCCGCGCCCGGTTGACGTCGTCGCGCATGTCCGCCGTCTCGAAGAGGCGCTGATCCGGGTCTGCGCGGAGTTCGGGGTGACCGGCACCCGGGTCGAGGGCCGCAGCGGGGTGTGGGTGCTGGGCGACCCGGTGGAGGAGCGGGCGGCCCTGGGCGGGCTGAACCTCGACTTCGACCCGCGGGTCACGGACGAGCTGTTCGACCCGCGGCTGAACGGCCCGGAGTACGCGCCGTCCAACGCCGGCCAGCGCCGGGAGGACCGCAAGCTCGCCGCGATCGGCATCCGCGTCGCCAAGGGCGTCACGATGCACGGCTTCGCGCTCAATGTGAATCCGGACAACACCTCCTTCGACAAGATCGTCCCGTGCGGCATCCGGGACGCCGGGGTCGCCTCGCTGGCCAACGAACTCGGCCGGGAGCTCACCATCGCCGAGGTGCTGCCGGTCGCCGAGAAGCATCTGCGGGACGTCCTCGAAGGCGCCGAGCTGCTCCCCCGCGCGGTCTGAGCGGGATGGCACCGGTCATGCACTCCAAGGACCAGGGGGAATGCGGCCCCTCCATACGGGGTTGCACCGCGCGTAAAGACGTGCGAATCAACGGGCGTACCCTGGTGTACGCCGAAGAAACGAAGTTGTAGGGAGCCGGTCGTGTCCGCAGTCGCACCCGACGGACGCAAGATGTTGCGTCTGGAGGTCCGGAACAGCCAGACCCCCATCGAGCGCAAGCCCGAGTGGATCAAGACCCGGGCGAAAATGGGTCCCGAGTACAACCACCTCCAGGGCCTGGTCAAGAGCGAGGGTCTGCACACGGTCTGCCAGGAGGCGGGCTGTCCCAACATCTTCGAGTGCTGGGAGGACCGCGAGGCGACCTTCCTCATCGGCGGTGAGCAGTGCACCCGCCGCTGCGACTTCTGCCTGATCGACACCGGCAAGCCGCAGCCGCTGGACCGTGACGAGCCCCGCCGGGTCGCCGAGTCCGTGCAGACCATGGGCCTGAAGTACGCCACGATCACCGGCGTCGCGCGCGACGACCTGGAGGACGGCGGCGCCTGGCTCTACGCCGAGACGGTCCGGCAGATCCACGCGCTGATGCCGGACACCGGCGTCGAGCTGCTGATCCCCGACTTCAACGCGGTCCCCGAGCAGCTGGCCGAGGTCTTCTCCTCCCGCCCGCAGGTCCTGGCCCACAACGTCGAGACGGTCCCGCGGATCTTCAAGCGGATCCGCCCCGGCTTCCGCTACGAGCGTTCCCTGGAGGTCATCACCAAGGCCCGCGAGGCCGGACTGGTGACCAAGTCCAACCTGATCCTGGGCATGGGCGAGGAGCGCGAGGAGATCAGCCAGGCGCTGCAGGACCTCTACGACGCGGGCTGCGAGCTGATCACGATCACCCAATACCTGCGCCCGACCGTGCGCCACCACCCCATCGACCGCTGGGTCAAGCCCGCCGAGTTCGTGGAGCTCAAGGAAGAAGCCGAGGAGATCGGCTACGCGGGCGTCATGTCCGGCCCGCTGGTCCGCTCCTCCTACCGCGCCGGCCGCCTTTACCAGCAGGCCGTCGAACGGCGCGAGGTCGAGGCGTCCAGTCAGGCGGTTTGACACTCCCGGCGCGCCTTCTTGTGAAACGTGGCACATGCTGAGGACGCGGCCCGCACTCCCCCAGGACGGAGGGCGTGGGGGCCGCGTCAACGTTTCATTGGTGTTTGACCGGCAGGTCATCCGTTGGTAACACCTTTCCGTGACGATGGATGCACGCACCGCTCCCGCACCTACCCCTGCTTCTCCGAACAGATCAGAGGGAGTCACCACCATGCAGGCCGCGCCGCTCCGCGCCACCCCCGCCGCCCCCGCTCTTCCGCGCCCCTCCGTGACCGGCGCGCTGCGTGCCGTCGAGGCCGTCCTGATGCGTGGCGGACAGCGCACCGCCCGTCGTAACGCCTGGACGTCGGTCCTGGAGGACCGCCGCCGCGCCAAGGACCGCCACGAGGCCGAGTACGTACTGGAGGCCGCGGCCACCCCTCGCCCACAGGCCACGTAGACTGCGCTGTATGGCGAGGAAGGTAAACGCTGAGGGCGCTGCCGGCGCTGCCGGCGCTGAGAACACCGGGCGGCTGAAGCAGATCGCCCTGACCTACAAGATGACCCGTCGGGTCGACTCCAAGGTCGGTCTAGTCGTCGCTGGTGTAGGCATCGTCGTATTCGGCGTTCTCCTTGCCATCGGCTTCGCGATCGGCCACCCCGTCTACGCGGGAATCCTGGGCTTCGTCCTGGCATTCCTCGCGATGGCGATCATCTTCGGCCGGCGCGCCGAGCGGGCCGCCTTCGGGCAGATGGAGGGCCAGCCCGGTGCGGCGGCCGCCGTGCTGGAGAACGTCGGCCGCGGCTGGACGGTCACCCCGGCGGTGGCGATGAACCGCAGCCAGGACGTGGTCCACCGGGCCGTCGGCAAGCCCGGCATCGTGCTGGTGGGCGAGGGCAACCCGAACCGGCTCCGCGGCCTGCTGGCCGCCGAGAAGAAGCGGATGGCGCGCACCGTAGCCGACGCCCCCGTCCACGACATCGTGGTGGGCGACGGCGAGGACCAGGTGCCGCTGAAGAAGCTCCGCACGACCCTGCTCAAGCTGCCGCGGGTACTCCCCGGTGCCCAGGTCACCGCCGTCAACGACCGGCTGCGCGCACTGGGCGACCTGATGAGCAACATGCCGGTCCCGAAGGGCCCGATGCCGAAGGGCATGCGGATGCCCAAGGGCGGCGGCAAGATGCGCTGACCGCCGGCCGGCCGGCCACACCGGCCGCCGGACCGATATCCGACCGATACGAAACGCCCCGGGGCTCTGGCTCCGGGGCGTTTCGTATGGGTTCGTATGCGATGGGGGTGCCGGGGGGCGTGGGGGTGCTTTCGGCCGGACCGCTACAGACGGACCTGTACGGCGCGCGCGAGGCGGTCGTGCAGCCCGCGCCCGTCCCGGTCCCACACCACGGCCGGGATGACGACCACCAGCAGCACCGTGCGCAGCACCACCCGCGGCACCGAGAGCCGGCCGCCGCCCTCGGCGACCACCCGCAGGCCCAGCAGCCGCTTACCCGGCGTGAAGCCGACCGTGCCGACCGTCAGGACACTCAGCACCGCGAAGACCAGCAGCGCCCAGTTGCTCGCCGACTGCGCCTTACCGCCGCTGAGCAGCCCGTACGCGATGAGCAGGCACAGCGCCCAGTCGATGAAGAGCGCCGCGAAGCGCCGGCCGGGGCGGGCGATCGCGCCCGGCCCCTCCTCCGGCAGCCCGAGCTGCTGCCCGCGGTATCCGAACTCGACACCCATGTCCTCGGCTGCCGCGCGGGGCCCGGAGATCCACGTACCGATTGCTCGCCTGTTGTCCACCCGACCACGGTACTGCGACCGCATACGTTCCCTTCGCGGAGGTCCGGTAAGGGCGAGCGGCCGGCTGACCGTACGGGCGGGCCGCCGGGGCGGACGGAGGGTGGGCGCACCGGCCGCGGGAGGCGCTCCGGCCGGGCGCCGGACGCCCCGGCGGGCCGTCGGGCGGGACGGCGGCAGCGGATGCCCGGAACGCCCCTCTTTGGCGCACACTGGGAGGTAAGTGCGGCCGCTGCCGGTTAACCTCGGCGAAACAAATGGGTCATGCTTGGGAAATCCCGCCTGCCTATGGTCGGGCATCGCGCCACCGCAACAGGGTCGCGTTCCGAGTAGCAATCCCGCGTCCGCCGACCGGTGACCGGGCTAGGAGGAGTTGGATGTTCCAGAACGCCGACGAGGCCAAGAAGTTCATCGCTGACGAGGACGTGAAGTTCATCGATGTCAGGTTCTGCGACCTGCCCGGTGTGATGCAGCACTTCACCATCCCGGCAAAGGCGTTCGACCCGGCCGAGGAACTCGCGTTCGACGGCTCCTCGATCCGCGGCTTCCAGGCCATCCACGAGTCCGACATGGCGCTGCGTGCCGACCTGTCGACGGCTCGCGTGGACCCGTTCCGCCGCGACAAGACCGTCAACGTCAACTTCTTCATCCACGACCCGATCACGGGCGAGCAGTACAGCCGTGACCCGCGCAACATCGCCAAGAAGGCCGAGGCCTACCTCGCCTCCACCGGCATCGCGGACACCGCGTTCTTCGGTCCCGAGGCCGAGTTCTACGTCTTCGACAACGTCCGGTTCGAGACGAAGTCGAACGAGTCCTTCTACCACATCGACTCCGAGGCCGGCGCCTGGAACACCGGCTCGGAGGAGAACAACCGCGGTTACAAGGTCCGCTACAAGGGCGGCTACTTCCCGGCCCCGCCGGTCGACCACTTCGCCGACCTGCGCGCCGAGATCTCCCTGGAGCTGGAGAAGGCCGGCCTGGAGGTCGAGCGCCAGCACCACGAGGTCGGCACGGCCGGCCAGGCGGAGATCAACTACAAGTTCAACACGCTGCTCGCCGCCGCCGACGACCTGATGCTCTTCAAGTACATCGTGAAGAACGTCGCCTGGCGCAACGGCAAGACCGCGACCTTCATGCCCAAGCCGATCTTCGGTGACAACGGCTCCGGCATGCACGTCCACCAGTCCCTGTGGCAGGGCGGCAGCCCCCTCTTCTACGACGAGCAGGGCTACGCGGGCCTCTCGGACACCGCCCGCTACTACATCGGCGGCATCCTCAAGCACGCCCCGTCGCTGCTGGCCTTCACCAACCCGACGGTGAACTCCTACCACCGCCTGGTCCCCGGCTTCGAGGCCCCGGTCAACCTGGTCTACTCGCAGCGCAACCGCTCCGCGGCCATGCGTATCCCGATCACGGGCTCGAACCCGAAGGCCAAGCGCGTCGAGTTCCGCGCCCCGGACCCGTCCTCGAACCCGTACCTCGCCTTCTCGGCCCTCCTCCTCGCGGGCCTGGACGGCGTCAAGAACAAGATCGAGCCGGCCGAGCCGATCGACAAGGACCTCTACGAGCTCGCCCCCGAGGAGCACGCGGGCGTCCCCCAGGTCCCGACCTCCCTCCCGGCCGTCCTCGACGCCCTCGAGGCCGACAACGAGTACCTCCAGCAGGGCGGCGTCTTCACCTCCGACCTGATCGAAACCTGGATCGACTACAAGCGCACCAACGAAATCGCGCCGATCCAGCTGCGTCCGCACCCGCATGAGTTCGAGCTTTACTACGACATCTAAAGAGCATGATCGGCCGACCTGGGCGGAAGCCCTGGAAACAGGCTGTGACCTGCGGAAACTCTTCTCGTGAGTTCTCGTGGTTCCCAGCTGTTTTCCACCGCCTTGTGCACCGCGTGTGCACCGCCCGGCCAGTTCTCTGACGTGATGTCAGGTTGACCAGTGAGGGTAGTTACCCGGATCCGGGTAACTACCCTCACTGGTTTGGCAATGCTTCGAGGCCGTTGCATATCAGCTGGTCAAGCCGACGGACACCCTCGCGAATCGTTGCCTTCTTGGCCCACTAGTAATGGGGCGGTCAGTGATCTGCGGAGATCTCCGCTGCAGCTCACTGTCCCGCCCTATGATTCAGTGATCCAAGTGGAGTGCATAGCGGCTGGCTGGCGCTAAGACGTGCCATCGTCGGCACGTACGGCCATCAGTACCCGTTGCAGCGCGATGATGCGCGGATCTCCATCTGGTCGGGCTTCCAGAGCGCCGTCCAGTAGCGCTTCGAGCTCGGCCTGCGCTGTACGCGGCTGTCCGGCCTCCCACAACAGCTGGGCTCGTCGGTAGCGCAAGTCCCAGACCGAGTCGTGGTCCGCGCCGCGCGTACGTGACCAGCCTTCCACGATTTCCTTGAGCTGTTCTGCGCTTTCTGCCGGTCGCCCCGCCATGCTCAGGCCCTCGCAGAGGCCCCTGCGCGCTGTCAGCGTGTCGCGATGGTCCAGCCCCAGCGTGCGTACCCGACGCTCCATGACGTCACGGAAGCGAGCAATGGCCTCCGCGAGATTTCCTTGGCGCCCCAGCACCTTGGCCAGATTATGGTTCATCGTCAGCGTATCGGGATGATCCTCTCCGAGGATGTTCAGGCATTTGTCCAGCGCGTCACGGTATTCCACTTCCGCTTCGGGGCAGCGCCGTTGAGCGGACAGCAGGAAAGCTAAGTTCCCCTGGACGGACAAGGTCTGTGGATGATCGGGGCCCATGACACGGGTACATGCCGACAGGATTTCCCTGTATGCCTCCTCGGCTTCACCGGCGGCTCCCCTGTCATCCAGAATGCGGGCGAGGGACAGCCGCGTGGCGAGCGTCTCGGGATGCTCAGTCCCGTGCCTGCGTTCCTGGATCTCCAGGATCGCTGAGTGCTCCTTCTCCGCTGCGTCGAGCTCTCCTTGCATGCGCATGGCGACAGCTAGGTTGTGGCGTAGCACCAGTACCAGGGGCTGATCGTCGGAGTGCTTGCCGTCCGCGTCCCTAAGTGCTTCGCGGTAGACGCCCGCTGCCTCGTCGAGGCTTCCGAAGTCCTTCAGTGCTGCGCCGAGAGTATTGCGGGCGGTGATCGTGTCGGGATGTGCGGGCCCCAACCTCCGCCGTTCCTCATCGACGACCTCCCGCAGCTGATGGATCGCCTCCTGCAGCCTTCCGCGTGCGAGCAGTACTGCTGCCAGATCGTGCTGGACGTCCAGGCGCGCACCTTCGTCTCCCGGTAGGGCGGTTAGCGCCTGCCACAACTGCTCCTCTGCCTCGGCGAGGCTTCCCTGTTGCAGCAGGAGCGCGCCCAGCGACGCCCGAACACTGGCAACGTTACGGTGCGAGCTGCCGAACACACGCTCCTGAAGAGCGAGGACCGTGCGCATCTCGGACACCGCGTCGTCCGTTCGCCCGACTCGTGCCAAGGCCATCGCCCACTCGAAGCGGGCATTGAGCGTGATCGTGTGTTGCTCCCCGTGGCGCGCGGTCGCTGCGTCCAGGATCGACCTGTACTCCGATTCCGACTCAGTCAGTTCACCCAGGGAACGCAGTGCCGCAGCATGACTCTCGCGACCTGCTAGCACGTTGGGGTGATCGTCGATGAGTTGCTTCTTCTGCGCGTCGGTGAGTTCGGCGAAGAGCGCCGCGGCGCTCTTCGCATCGAGTTCCCCTTGCCGCGTAAGCAGTACGGCTAGGTTGTGGCGTGCATCGAGCGTCTCGGGATGATCGGACCCCAGGATGCGTGTCCGCGCGTCAAGCACCGCCCGGATCTCAGCTTCCGCCGCAGTGAACTGCTGACGCAGGATGAGCGTGGTGGCCAGGTTCGCACGAGTGGTCAGCGTGGAGGGGTGCTCGACTCCGAGGACCTCTGCTTCAAGTTCGAGAACCTGTTGGAAGACCTCCTCGGCGTGCGCGTTCTCGCCTTGGTCGCGCAGCGAAATCGCGAATTCGTGCTGGGCTTCGAGGACATCGGGGTGCTTCTCGCCTAGCTCGGCCCGCAGCCCTTCCAGTACCTGTCTACCCTCGTCCGCCGCTTCGTCAAGGCGCCCCATGCTCCTGATGCAGATCGCACGAGCGTGCCGTGAGCGCAGAGTAGTGGCTGCCTCCGCGCCGAACAGCCGGGTCTCATGGCGGATCACCTCGTCGTACTCGTGTTCCGCCTCCTTGAGCTTTCCTCGCTGACATACCGCCCTCGCTCGTTGGTAGCGCACGGACAGGGTGGTGGGATCGGCCGCCCCGAACTTCCTGACGCACTCCTCCACAATGCGGTCGAGTTCGGACTCAGCCGCCTTCAGATCGCCCATCTCCTTGACCGCGATCGCTCGGTGCCTGCGAATGTTCACCCCGATCCAGGGGGCAGCTTCCGCGGAATCGGCACGCTTCAGCGCTTCGTCCGCCAGTTCGCAGGCCCCTACGTAGTCGCCCCGGAAGTGCAGATGGGAAACGGCGACCCCAGCACCGATCAACACGCCGTTGAGACGGTCGTCAGCAGCGGTACCCCATCGCGGCAACCGGCACATCATGACCAGCCAGTGCGGGATGAGTCCCTGCCACGCCGGCCAGGAACTCGGATCCCGCGGATTTTCGAGGTACGGGGTGGCTGCCACAAGCAGATCCGCGGCCGAGTCCCACACCTCTCGGTAGTCCCCGGGCTCCGCGAGGAGCGGAGCGACCGACACCTCGGCCACGAGTCGGTGGATCTGGTACGCGGGTTCCGTCGAATGCGTGTCGACCCCAATGAGGCCGAACCTGCGGAGGCCACCCAGGGCCGTTCTGATTGCCCGAGGCTGAACGTTCGCGGGCCACATCTCCAGAGCCGCGACCGTGGACGGATCGAGCAAGGCGTTCGGCAGGGATGCGGTCGGAGCAAAGCAGGACAGCAGCTGCAGTAAGCCACGGGCGTGAGCCGTGCCCTGTCGTTCGAGGAGGGAGAGGGACAGCTCCCACGTACCCGCAATGGTCCGGCGGGTCCGCTCCTCCTCACTACGTAGATCCCCTTGCACACCCTCCGTGGCGTCGTCCAAAAGCAAGGGAGAATCCCCGAGCGCGTCGATGTACTCGGTGAAAGTCTCTGCTTCGGCCAGTGGATCGCCGTGCGCCATGCCCAGGTACGTGCCCGCCAAGTGCAACGCGAGCGGCAAGGACCCCAGCCGCTCGGCCAGGTCCGCGGCGGAGTCCGTGTCACCCGCCTCGGGAGCCAGTTCCCCGAGGACTCGGCCCGCGAATTCGAGTTCCAGAACCTCAAGTCGGTGGAAGTGCGCAATCCGGCTGCCCCAGGATCGGTCGTTGCCGTCGCGCGTGGTGACTAGGACGCCCTGTGAGCAGCCGACCGGGGGCCTGGCCCAGCCCGTGGCGTCGGCCAGTGCAGCACCCGGGCAGGACAATACGTCGAGATCATCGGCATCGTCGAAGACGAGCAGCCATGGGCGGTCCAGGGTCACCAGATGGCGCCACACCAGGTCGGCCGCGGGCCGTCCGCCCTTCTCCCACGCATGGGCGACGTGCTCGGCCGGAGCCCCGGCGAGGAGGGCCGCGTGGCGCATCCCGTCAGCCACAGCCGCTGCGGATCCGGCCTGGATCCAGAAGACCTCGACGCCGGCCTCCTTGGCCCGCTGAGCTGCGCTCAGGGCAACCGTCGTCTTCCCCACCCCGCCCATTCCGGACAGGACTTGGATACGCGGGTGCTCCGCCCGCTTGGCCTGCGCGAGGGCTGAGAGGGTTTGGTCCCGGCCCAGCACGGCCTCCGGGAGCCTGCCGTAGGGAGCCTCCACCGACCCCAGTGCGAGCAGTTCCTGGGGGGTGGGGGTGGGGGTAGTGAGGCTCATCCCCATGTTGATGATGGCGCCGCGAAGGTCCGCCCCCGGGGCATTCAAGCCCGTCGAGCCGATCACGCTGTTAGCCGTTGTGTCCCGAGCAGGGTCGGGCGGGTTTGCAGTCACTGCCCCTGCTCGGACCGGCCAAAGGACATGTCGATCGCGCCGTTGAACGTCGCTCCAGGTGCGTTCAGGCCATGGGAGTCGCGCACGGTGTTGATGGTGCTGCCTGCCGGCCGGGCCAGGAGGGACTGCAAGTCTTCCAGCTCGCGCCGGAATTCCGGGTAGGCTGCGGCCTCGCGACGCAGCGCCTCGCTGACGACGGCGACAGCATCCGGATCGTCTGCGTCTTGCCCCTCCAGTACGGCAACGATCCGGTCGTCGCTGGAAAAGCGGTCCCGTAGGCGCCGCCAGAGATCCGACACGACAGCCTCACTCAGGCTTCCACTGACACCGCCCAGTGCGGCCAGCGCCAGCTCGGAGAACGCTAAGTCCATCTGTACCCCCAGGAGTTACTCACATCGGCGTGCCTGGCGGTCACTCTAGTGGCGTGAAGCTGGCCCGGCATGTTGCGCCCTGGAAGTGTCCGCGTGGGTACAGGGGACAGGATCAGGTGCCGTCGTAGACCCAGGTTCGGCCGGTCTGTCGGTACTCCTCCACGGGGATCGGTTCGACGCCAGTTCGCATGCGGGTGGCGTACAGCAGCCCGTCGAGGTGGTCGATCTCGTGATGGATGAGGCGGGCGAGGCCGCGTTCGTAGACGGTGGTCGTGGTCTCGCCGGTCAGGGTGGTGGCCTCCACCGTGATCTCCAGTGGGCGGGGGACGAGGCCGCGGACGTCGAAGAAGCTCAGGCAACCCTCGTACTGCTCATCCATCTGACCAGAGCAGGTGGTGATCCGCGGGTTGAGCAGGGTGATGGCGGGACCGTCGCCGGGCGGTTGGACGACCGCAGCAGCGCGTCCGATACCGATCTGCGGCGCCGCGATGCCCATGCCCTTGGCGAAGGGATGGACCTGACCGACCCGTTCCATGGCGGCGAAGAGCTCGTCCGTGATGCGTTCTGCCTCGTCGCGTTCGGCGGGCAGGTCGAAAGCGCGGGCCGGTTCGGTGAGGATGCCGGCACCGTGTTGGACGACGCCGAGGTCTCGCATCTGTTGGCTGGGCCGCACGTCAATCACCTGAACTCCCCTTGATCTGAGTCGCGTTCGGTCCGTGCCCGAAACCGCCACTCCAGACGGTACCGAGCGTGCAGGGCGGGTGTGGTCGTGATCCACGTGAATTGCCGTAGTTCACCGTCGTCGCTGCGGACGGGAGGGGTTCGCAGCGGGGAGGCTTCGGCGGTCATGGAGGTCTCGGTGCCCCACACGACGGGGTCAAGGACGGCGGGGAAGGCGAGCTGGACTTCGAGTTGTTCGGTGGGCAGGCGGACGGCTCGCTGGAACCAGTTGCCCCATTTGTCGTCGCCGACGGTGTAGGCGTACTCGATCCACACGGACTCGCCGGGGTAGAGGGGGAAGCGACCGTGTTCGTTGTCGAACAACAGCCACACCTCCTTGAAGGCGTCACGGTCGTGTTTGGCCTGCCACCGCATCGCCTCGCCGCGGCAGGTGGCGGTGAGGTCGAGTTCGTCCCAGGTCAGCGGATGGGCTCGATAGTGCGCGTTCGACTGCTCGGGGTCGCCGGGGTAGCGGTCCACGGAGATACGGATCAGGTAGCGGGTCACCGGCTCCTCGCCTGTGTTACGCAGCCGCCGGCGCATGGTCAGCCGGTACGAGGTGCCGTCGTACTGCAGCCGTGCCGCGTCGTGTTCGACGACGAGGGCCGATCCGGTCGCATACGGCTGGTCGGGCCCTCGCTGGGCGGGCGGAGCCGCCGCCGGCCGACGCGAACGGGCCTTTGCCTGCTCGTAGTCGCACCAGCGTCTCCAGATCGCCTTCCCGGCGTTCAGGGCCTCGTCGGCGAGACGTGAGTACTCCTCGCTGGGCTTGTGGCGGCCCGACTCCACGTGGCTGACGTAGGACGGGTCGAAGCCCATGGCCAGCGCCAACGCCCTCTTGGACATGCCGCGTACTTCCCGCCAGCGCGCCACCTCGGCCGCGTAGTCCTCGGCCGCCTGCTCGGCGGTGATCTCCTCGCCCTGCGCTTCCATCGAAGCCCCGCGTCATCGTTGGTGAGCATGAATGAACCGTGAGTGATCCCAGTTCACCATCCCGTCACGGTCTGCGTCGCCGCTTTCCTTCCCTTACTGGCCCGGATCGACCCCGGGCGGATGAAGGAGGCGACGCACCATGCGCGTGCTGTACTTGCTCAACATCTCCAACCCCGACCGGCTTTCGGCCGACTCAGGGTGGATCTTCGCGGACCTGCTCGCCCCAGCGCTGGCGGATGCCGGAGCGGAGGTGACGGTCGCGGCCCCGGCTCCGGCCGGGGATGCACGCTGCGGATTCCATCAGACGAAGGTGCCGGGGACGAAGTACCGGGCCCGCTTCTCCGCGGACATCGACGAGCTGGTGGCGCTGATCCGGGCGGAGAAGCCCGACGTGGTCGTGGCCAATCAGATCGAGGAGGCCCCTGCGATCCGCACCGCCTTACTGGAGGCTGGATCCAACGCCCTGCTGGCCGGCTACTGCCACTACCTGCCGTTCTCCTTCACGGGCGGCGGCCAGCTCCAGCTCGATCCGTCCCTGAACGACGCGGCGCTTGGGCGATCGGTGCTGCTGGCATTCGCCGCCGGACTGGCCGCCTGTGACAGGGTGCTGGTCCACTCCCCCACGGCGGCGTCCTGGGTGTCGGCGGCAGCTGCCCGGACCACGCTGGACCTCGGCGGGAAGCTGCGAGTGGTGCCCGCCCCGCGTGACGAGCGTCTGGTACGCGACCCCGCCACCACGCGGTCCGCCTCCGGCACCGCGGCGATCGGTGTCTACAACCACCGGCTGTACGCGCACTACGGCACCGGACAGTTCGTGGACCTGGCCCGCGACCTGGCCGCGTTCGGCACGGTCAGGCTGCGGGTCATGGACCTGTTCGGCCAGCGCCGGGCGGAGCGCAAGGGCCTGGACGACAGCCCCGAGAAGATGCGTGACCAACTCGCCGCCCTACCGCACGTGCAGGTCGTCTCCGACCGGGGCGACCGCGTCCGATACAAGGACCTGCTGGCCGACGCGCACTTCGGCATCGCCCCGTTCCGTCCGGGCTGCCCCTGGTCGATGAGCGTGATCGATTGCCAGGGCATGGGCCTTCCGGTCATCTCGCCCCGCCTTGGCTGGCTCGCCGAGCACATCGACCCCGAGCTGTGCTTCACCACCACGGCCGAGGCCGTCGCCTTGGCCGAACGGCTCGCCACGGACCCCGAATTCCATTCCCTGCACGCCAAGCGGGCCCACGCCTCCACCGCCGACTTCACCCCCGCCCTGATCGCGGCCCGCTACCTAGAGGCCGTCTCGTGAACAGCTACGACGCGGTTCTCCTCTCGTACGACGAGCCGATGGCCACCTCGCTGCACTCCCGGCTCCAGCGCACACTCGGCGGGGCGGTCAAGCGCCTGCATGGCGTACACGGGATGCGCCGGGCCTACCGTCTGTGTGCCGAGGTAGTCGACCACGAGCAGTTCTTCCTAGCCGACGGGGACTTCGCCATCGACACCGGCTTCGACCCCGCCTCGGTGGAGCCGCTGGACGAGGGCGCGTCGATGCGGGTGTGGCGGGCGGTCAACCCGGTGAACGGTTTGACCTACGGCTACGGCGGGCTCAAGCTCATCCGCCGCAGTGCCCTGCGCGAGATGGGCGAGGCCGTGGATGTGCTCGCCGCCCTGCCCGGACGGATCGAGTTCGCCCAGCAGACCGCGGGGATCACAAGGTTCAACCAGAGCCCCTTCCACGCGTGGAAGGCCGGTTTCCGCGAGTGCGCGATGCTCGCCCGCAGCAGCGAGTACGGGATGGCCGACGACGACGCCCGCCGGCGGGTGGAGGCGTGGACGACCAGTCACAGTGGCGAGTTCGCCGCCTACGCGGCCACCGGAGCCCGGGATGGCGTCGCTTTCGCCCGCGAAGCCGCCTGCGCCCCGCAGCGGTTCGGCCATCTCAACGACCCTGCCTGGCTGCGGGCAAGGTTCACCACCGCCCACGGAGACCAGGCGGTGGCCGGATGACCGGCCCGCTCGTGCTCATCGAGCCGTACGCGAACCGCCTGGGCGGGCATCACCAGCGCACGCTGGTGGCCCTCGCCACGGTCCGATCCGGCAGCCTGGTCATCGCCCCGCACGGGATTGCCACCGAGACGGTCGGCGCCCTGCGTGAGGCGGGGGCCCGGTTGGTCACCGGACCGTCCGGGCATCAGGCGCGCGTGCTGCTGGCCGCCTCCCGGCTGGCAGCCAGCATCTCCGCGGCCGGACAGCGATTGCTCCGGTCGCGCCGCTGGCCCCGCCGGATGCGGCGGTTGCCGCACCAGGTCACCCTTATCGCCCGTTGCCTCACCGAAGGGGCAGCGTTGCGGACCGCGCGTCGGCTGGAGTCCCGGGCCGACGCGGTGGTGATCCTGACCGCCAGCGAGGCTCTGCACGGAGCTGCCGCCCTCCTGAGCGACCAGCCGCACCTGCGGTTCGTCCACGAGGCGGTCACCGACGAGGACACCGTCGTGCGGCTGCTCGGCCGGCTCGCCCGCCGGGGCGAAGGGCGAGTGATCGCGGTGTATCCGACACAGGCCGTGGCTGACCAGTTCGCCGCGGCCTTCCCCCGCCTGCCCGCCGTGGTCGGCGCTTTCGCGGTCGACGACGGCCACCGTCTGACCGCAGGCGAACGCGAGGGCGGCCGTGCCGCGTTCAACGTCCCCTCCTCCGAGGCCGTGGTGTGCCTGGTGGGCGGGTGGTGGCCCTACAAGGACATCGCCGTCATCGACGCCGCCCTGTCCCGGCTCAAGGAGCCCCTGCACCTTGTGGTCACCGGTTTCCCCCTCGACGAAGCACTCCTCCAGCGGTGGCGGGCCCAACCCGGCCTGCGGGTGCACACCCTGCCCGGCCCGGTCAGCGAAGCCGTACTGCGGCTCGTGTACGCGGCTGCCGACGCCGCCCTCGTCACCCGCCACCGCGGGACCGGCAAGGAGTCGGGGCTCGTCATGGATGCCGCCCGCCTCGGGGTTCCCCTCATCGTCTCCGACCACGACCCCGCCCTCACCGCGCGTCTTCGCAGCCGGCCCTGGGCCCTGACGTTCCCCGCCGGCGACCCGGCCGCCCTCGCCGAAGCCCTGCATACCGTCATCCGCCAGCCACCTCCGCTGCCCGGCCCCGAAGCTCCCGGCCTGCTGGGGATGCGGTCGGCCGCCGAGCAGGTCGGCTTCCTCACCCGAACCTTCGCCTCACTGCGTACGAAGGAGTCCCGATGCTGAGCACCCCTCCCGCGCTGATCGCCGTCGTCGGCCCCGTAGAACCCGCGCTGCTGGCCGCCTGGGTCCGCCACTACCGGTGGCTGGGTGTCGAGCGATTCCTGATCGCCTTCCACTTCCCCGAGCATGTGCCCGACCAGCAGCGGCACGAACTCCAGGCCGCCAGCCGCGAACTGGGCATCATCCCCACCGGCACCAGCACCGGCCCGTGGCACGAGCGCACCAACACCCGGCTCAGAGACGCCCTGCGGCACCGGGCCGGCCCGGGCTGGCACCTGCTCGCCGACGCTGACGAGTTCCAGCAGTACCCCGCCCCACTGAGTGAGGTGATCGCCCAGGCCGAGAAGTCCGGGCACCGCGTGGTGGGCGGCCTGATGCTCGACCGGATCTCCGCGAGCGGGCGCCTGACCGGCTGGCGGCCCGAAGGCGGACTGGACCTCGCCTATCCCCTCGGCGGGCACCTCACCCATCGACTCCTGCACGGAGATCCGCGCAAGATCGTGCTCGCCCGCCACGATGTCACCGTGGCGGGCGGCAACCACAGGGCCCCCGGGCAGCGTCCGGATGCCGACCGCATCTGCGCGGTTCACCACTTCAAGTGGCGCTCGGGCGTCCTGGACGACCTCCGCCGCCGGGTCAAGCACTTCTCGACCGGCACATGGCAGGAAGAGACCCCGGCCGTGCGCGACGAGGCCGACCGCCTCCTGTCGCACGTCGGCCGACACAGCGGCGTGATCAACACTAGCGATCCGCGGTTCGCCTTCCGCCGGGTGAGCCTGGACCGCATGCCGTTCAACTGGCCCAGCGAGGCCCGCAGCATCGTCACGGCCTGGCGACCGCACGTCGCGCACCAGCCAGAATTGGAGACAATGAAGGCGCCCACGCACAGCTCCTCGTGGAAGGGATGACCGCGTGCCCCTCGCCGTTCTCCTGGCCGGCATTACCGGCTCCGGGAAGACCACCGTCGCCCAAGCCCTGGCCGACCACGGCTACACGCGACTGTCCGTGGACGAGGAGGTGCACCGCCTCCACGGCCGATACGGCGTGGACTATCCCGAGCACACCTACTTCGAGCGCGAACGGCCCGTGGTCGAGGCGGTCCGAGCACGGTTCGTCAAGGAACTGGAGGCCGGGAACGACGTCATCCTGGACCACGGGCTGTGGCGGCTCTCAGATCGCGACGCCTGGCGTCAGGCTGCCCGCGAAGCGGGCGGCCACCCGGTCGTGGTCTACCTCCCTGCCGGCAGGGAAGAGCTGCTGGCACGCCTCGCCGAGCGCAACCAGCGCGAGGACGCCAACGCTCTCACCGTCACCCCCGAAGCCCTTGACGACTTCTTCGCCCGATTCGACCTCCCGGCCGACGATGAAGAGGTCATCGTCTACACCGGAGACCTGGACGCACTCGTGGTGGCGCTGTCTTCGGTCAGGCACAGGCAGGGCTGAAGCAGGCCCGCTTACGGCTCGATATCACCGACCATGGCGTGGTCCGCCACGCGCTTGGCGTTGGCTGCGATCGCTGCTCTGCTCGCGCACTGTCGTGGGCGCGGGCGGAGGTGCGGAGGCGAAGGACGTGGCGCTCACGGTGCTTCGCCTGCGCGCTGCTTGCATGCGCTTGTTCGGCTGGGCGGTGATCCGCCACACCAGGACCTGTGCCGGTGAGTCCGCGGTGGCGAGTTCACGCTCGGCGGCAACTTCGCTCAGGAGTTGACGGGGATTGTGGCCGGAGGTCTCGGCGCGGGCGAGCGTGGTGGTGAGGGCGGGCCAGAGAGGATCAGCCAGGATCTGGTCGGCGTGGTCGGGGATTGCCTGGCGCACGGTGGACTCGAATCGGTCGATGGTCTGCTGGCCTGGGGCTCGGCGGGAGAGATCTGCCAGGACTGGCGCGCTGGCCTGCTGGTAACCGGCCCGCAGGTGGAGGAGTGCCTGTTCAGCTGCGGCGGCCTGCTGCTGGTGGCCGCGCTGCGCGTGCCAATTGGCGGCGGCGCGGGCCAGGTGGAAGGCCGCGAAGATGAGGGCAATGGCGAGCCCACCTGGCTCGTCTCTGGCGTAGGCGAGTTCCCTGGTGGCGTCCCGCAGGGAGGTGGCCGCCTGGTGGTCGGCTCGGATCGCAGAGCGGCGGGCACGGTTGAACGCCATTGCTGCTGCCTGTAGTTCAGCCTGGTGCGGGCCCTGTACGGCACGGGCCAGGTTGTGCAGGGCGTCGCTGAAGGCATCCAGTTGGCCCTGGGCTGCGGCGTCGTTACCCGAGTCGAGGACGCTGTGGGCTGTGCGCACAGCCCACTCGGCACCGCGCCATGTCATGTGGGGGTCGTCGATGTGCTGCGGGCGGTGGGTTATGTCCTGGGTGGGGAGGCGTTCGCACAGGCGGTTGAGGGACAGGTCGGGGGCGAGTTTGGAGCCGCCGTACCAGGCCGGCTCGCCTCGGGCAGTGTCGCCGGGGGCGGCCAGGCTGTAGCCAGTCACCTCTCCGGACTCCGGGCCGATGCGCTGCTTGACCTGGATGCCGAGCGACGTGAGAACGGTGAAGTAGTCGTCAACGCTGCGTACAGCGGCAGCGACGGTGTACGCCTGCTCGCGCAGCCACTCCCTCGCAGTGACGCCCTGGCTCTGACGCTTGGCCTTGGCACGTTCGGCGCCGGTCGGTGTGGGAGGTGCGGTGAGGTCCCCGGGCTTCAGGCGGCGCAGGCCGAACTCGGCCTCGATCTTGCGGCACTCCTGCTGTGCCCGCTGGCCGTCGCGGTGGGTGCGGGGGCGTCGGCCGTCGGCGCGGACGGTAGTGGCGAGGATGTGGATGTGGTCGTCCGCATGCCGTACGGCGATCCACCGGCACGCCTTCTTGTCGCCCTCGGGCGCGATACCGGTGGCCGCCACTATGCGGCGGGCGACTTCTGCCCATTCGGTGTCGGTGAGGTAGCGGTCGCCGGGGGCGGTGCGTACCGGGCAGTGCCACACGTGCTGCGGTGGTTTGTGGCCGCCCAGCTCGCGGGTGCGCAAGTCGACATGGTGGTCCAGGCGCCTGGCGAGCTGACTGTAGGTGGCCTCATGGTCGCGGCCGGGGTCAGGGGCGCCGGCCATGTCCCATGCGGCGACGATGTGCGGGTCGGTGTGCTCGTCCCGCCGCCCAGGGCCGAAGAGGTAGTTGATCAGGCCGAGGGTGCTGGAGCCGGTGGAGACGTCAGGCACCATGGCTGGCCCCCTCCGCCAGGAGCTGGTCGATCAGCCCATAGCTGTTTTCGACGGCGTGCTCGACGCGGGCCAGCACTGTCTCGGCGTGCTCGGGAACAGTCCCTCGGTGGATGGCTCCGGTGATCTGGTTGAGGTTGCTGCCGATGCGGTTCAGCGCGACGGTGTGAGCCTCGACGGCCTCGATCAGCGGGCGTATGGGATCGTCCTCCGGGCTGCCGACCATGCCCGCCTTGCCAAGGGCGACAGCGAGTGCGGCGTCGCCGACGAACCCGGCGAACTTCTGACCCCGCCGCTCGGCCTCCTTTGCGATGATGCGAGCCGCAGTCAGCGTGAAGCGGATGGTCTTTTCCTGGTCGCGCCTTTCGGTGGTGCGCTTGCGGTTCATCAGCGCGGGCAGCACCGGGGCGCTGGGCTCGCGCCACGAAGGCTGCTCATCGGAAGGCGTCGTATCGGCAGGCTGCTCAACGGGTGGTCGGGCATCGGCAGACTGCTCGCGGCAGGGGGCGGCGCAGTCGGCGACGGGTGCGGTGCTGGGCTCGGTGGTCCCCTCCTCAGGCTCGGGTGCCCGCTGGCGCCCGGCCTCTTCCTCCGCCACCCCTGGGGTGGGGGCAAGCGCGGACGAAGCCTCGTTAGAGGCTCGTTCGCTCCAGCTTGCTGCTGTTCGGCGGGCCAGCGTGAACAGTCCCCTGCGGGGGCGGGAGGGGGCGTCGTCCGTGTTGTTGTCGTGCATGGTGGTGCTCCGATGGCATGGGGGCAGGGCCTCGTCACGTCCGTCGCATCCGTCCCGTGGCTGGTCAGGACGGGTACGGACTCGGCCGCAGGTACGGATAACTCCGTCCCGGCGAGGAAGCCCGTCCCCGCGCTGACCTGCGCGGGGACGGACGGGACGGACTGAAACGGACCCAGGGGTTGGGTGGATCAGCGGGCGGGCTTGGGGCCTACAGTGCCGCCGGGCGGGCCGACGGGCAGCGAGCCGGTCGGAGGGACGGGCAGCTTGCCCTGGGCCGGGCGTACGGGCGTGGACTCGTGCCCGGCTGCAGGGGCCGGCTGGGCGGGGTCGGGGCAATAGCGAGCCCAGGCATCGAGGAACTGGTTGCGGGCGTACGCCTTGGCCTGACGGCCCTGCTCGAAGCGATAGTTCGCCGGGCGGATGCCGAAGTCCCGCAGCAGTGCCGACAGGTGGAAGGCGGTCAGCCCTTTGGTGCCGTAGTCCGGCCATGGAGATTCAGCATCTGCCAGGAGAGCGGCCAGCAGATCCTGTGAGCGCAGGGCCTCCTTGTTGCCCTCCTGTTCGAAGATGCGGCGGACATCACGCAGCAGCCGCGTCTTCAGGGTTGTCTGCTCGTCCTGGACGGCCTCGTGCCGAGTCATCGCCAAGCAGGCGGCGCGGGCGCTGGTGGGCCAGTGGCCACCGGCCAGGTCGGCGACGATGACCAGCGGCTCCCAGGTGTCCGCAGCCCGGTCCTCAACCGGCATCTTCGGCACCAGACCGACAGCCGTGCCACGCAGCGGTGTCAGCCACGCGGCCAGCCGGTCACGCACCGCGTGCAGTTCAGGCAGGGAGTACCGCGAGCGGAACGGGGTGATCCGCTCACCCGGTTTGCGCTTCTGCATGCGAAGCACGACCGCCCTGTCCATGATCGTGTCGGGCAGGTCGCCGATCCCGGCCAGCGCGGCCATGGCGAAGGTGGGAAACGCCGTCGGCTTGTGCTCCGGTCCGGAGATGCGCCAGGCCGGCCGATTGCGCTGATGCCCGGCGTTCAGCAGGCCGCGCAGATCCTCCTTTCGCCCGCCTTGGGACCGAAGATGGTGTCGGCCTCGTCCACCAGCAGCGTCGGCGGGTTCTTGCCTATGACGCGGAAGACCACCGCCGGTGAGGTGTTCACCGTCATCATCGGCTGAGACACGGTCTCGTGAAGCACATCCAGGACACGGGACTTGCCACACCCCTTGGTCGGTCCCACCACCGCCAGACGCGGTGCGTGCTGAAGGGCGGGCTGGATGTGAGAGGCCGCCACCCACAAGGTGACCGCCGTCAGGGCCTCCTCACTCGGCAGCACTACATACCGGCCGATCGCCGCCTGCAACTCGTCCAGCAGCACGGCTCCGTCACCGGTCGCCTCGGCGCCGGGGCCCCCACGGTCCCCGGTCCCCGAACCGTCATCCGGGACCACGGTCCCGCTCTGTACCTGCTCGGTCCCCACGGGACCGTCGGTCCCCGCAGCTCGTTGGGGACCATGGTCCCCTGCCGCACGGTCCCCTGGTTTCATCCCCGCGCGCTGGGGACCGGTCCCCACATTGGGGGCCCGGGGACCGGGACCTGGCGCATGGTCCGCGTTCGGGGACGGCACTGGTCCATCGGACCGGAATGGTCCACATCCTGTGGTCCGGTCCGCGCGCCGCTGGCCTTCATCTCTTCCTCGTCAGCGAATGTCTGCCCTGTGGTCTGTGCTAGGTCGTGGGGCCAGGGCGCGCCCTTCGGCGGCAGCGGAGCAACACGCTGGTGCGGCTGGTCCCCGGTCCCCGCACGACGGGACCGGTCCCCGGCATCCGGACCGAGGGGGCCGCCCCCGCTGTGGAGACCATCGCCGATCCCCTGGCGAGCGGACCGCGACTCGGCTCGGTCCCCGTTGCCCGGGACCGTCCCCTGCCCGGGGACCGCCACGGGCGGCCAGACAACCTTGGGGCGGGCTTCCGCCTTGGCGGATGCGCTCGAAGCGCGTGAGGACGTAGGGTCCTCCATAGACGTTCCTCTCTGGTGAGGGGCAGGACGGGCTAGGTTCCGCCCCTCACCGGTTCAGTCGTTCAGGGATGGGCGATGCGTAGGGGAATCTCCGGCCCCCGGCGTTGGCGCGCCGAGGGCCGCGCTGCTTCCCCAAGAGTCATGCCGTGAGGTCGTACGAGGTCTGCTGGTCGACCCAGTTGTCGACCTCGCGCCAGCGGTAGCGCAGGTGTCGGCCGACCTTGTGGACCTTCGGGCCGATACCCCGGTACTTCCACTGGTAGAGGGTCTTCACCGGCACCCCGAGGTAGGCGGCGATCTCAGCCGGCGTGGCGAGCGGGCCGCGCGCGGCGGCCGTGGCGGGGCGGGGGAATCCGTTGGGCAAGGGCGTTCCATATCGGTTGCAGGCGACGGGCACGGGAAAGAAAGCCACACGATTCGGGCTCTGTCCACGCGCCTCTCTTGGCATTCCACGGAAGCCCCAAATGGCTGGGCAATCGAAGGAGTCATAACTGTAAGAGCGAATCGGCCGTTGACCAAAAAGTTCTCCCTCACGTCCAGTTCTCCCGCGAAAGTCCGCGTAGGCGCGCAACGGTCCGTCGCCAGGCAAGTCGCAGGCCAGGAGCATCTGCGGTGGCCGCCAATACCTGGAACCGCCGCAGCGGCGCGGGACTCTACCACCCAATTCTCGATACACCGAACTACCCGTTCCTGCCGAAGCACCCAGCGTCTGCAAGTTCTGTAGAGTTTTAGAACTA
This sequence comes from Streptomyces sp. NPDC058773, assembly GCF_042746015.1. NCBI lineage: Bacteria > Bacillati > Actinomycetota > Actinomycetes > Kitasatosporales > Streptomycetaceae > Streptomyces > Streptomyces sp. NPDC058773. The sequence goes on along the minus strand of NZ_JBHYPE010000045.1, from coordinate 20,818 downwards.
ACTATTGCCATGGCAGCAGATTTCGAGTTACAGATATCCGCCATGGCTACTTACCCCACCGAAATCGCACTGACGGGAATCGGTGCCGCCCGCAGTATCGAGGCGCCTGTGCGGCGTGCCGTCTCGCCCAGCGGCAGCTCGCTCAGCGCTGCACTGCCCTGGGCCGCCCGATGACCAACATCGACATGAGCCGCACGAACGCGGTCGTCACCACTGCGAAGTCGACGGCCTGATCGCCATCGCCGCCGCCCTCGGGGAATCCCCAAATGCTCTGCTCCCCCGGTGGGCGACTAACGGCGCCGTTCCCCACTCCGCGATCCAGCCCTTCAACCACATGCAGGAGGCCCTTCTTGGCTGAACCGTACGACCGCTGGCACAAGAAGCGCCCGCAACCCGGCGACGAGAAGTGCACGACCCACGGCAAGGTGCCGTCCCGTGAACACGGACGCGGAAAAAGGTGGCTGGCCCGCTGGCGTGACCCCGAAGGGCAGCAGCAGAGCGAGAGCTTCGAGCGGTATGAGGATGCCCGGCAGCACCTGACGCGGATGCTGGGGACCGTCGACGACGGTACGTACATCGCCCCGAAGAAGGGCGACACGCCGCTCAAGGCGGTGGCCAAACAGTGGCTGGAGAACCAGACGTTCGACAACCCACGCACGTACCACCAGTACGAGTCCCGTGTCCGCAATCACATCAACGAGCCGCTGGGAGACCTCAAGCTGCGGCAGATCAAGCCCTCCACTAGCCAGACCTGGATCAAGCGCCGCCTTCAAGTGCTCGACGAGACCACCGTCGGCCTGATCTTCACCCACCTCTCCTCCATCCTGGCTATGGCGGTGGACGACGACCTGATCCCGAAGAACCCGTGCGAGACCGGTTCGGTCAAGCGTGTGAAGCCCCGGCGGTCGAAGAGGTCCGCCAAGGACGTGCCGCTCTCCTGGGAGCAGACGGACGACCTGCGCAAACAGCTGCCTGACCGATACCAGGCCACGGTCGACTGTGGCCGCGGGCTCGGCATGCGACAGGGCGAGATATTCGGCTTCAGCCCGGACGAAGTCGACTGGTCGAAGGACGACAAGACCGTCTGCATTCGCCGGCAGATCACGCATGACCGGGGCACGCTGGTCTTCGCACCGCCGAAGGGCGGCACCAAGGACGACCCTAAGGACCGGTATGTCCCCCTCGACGGGGATCTGGCGACGCTCTTTCGCGATCACATGCGGGAGTTTCCGCCAGTCGAGGTCACGCTCCCGTGGCTGGAGAAGGGTGGCGAGGTCGTCACCGTCCGCCTGATGTTCACCACGCGCGAGCGCAAGGCGCTCAACAAGAACTACTTCAACTACCTCTGGAAGGCGGCCCTTGAAGCCATCGGCGTCATCGCGGCGGTGCACGACAAGCCCATTGGCAAGGGCCGCAAGTGGGAGGAGTGCCGCGACAAGATGATGCACTCCCTACGGCACCTGTTCGCCTCCGAGGCGATCAACGAGGGCGTCGACGTCTATATCCTTGCCGATCTGCTCGGGCACGAGGATCCCGCCTTCACGCTGCGCCGCTATGTACACCGAGTGACGGGTGCGGTCGGGAAGGCACGCAGGGCTATTGGCCAGCGATATCGAGCCGCTGCATAGCCTTCTTCTCCGTCTGATTCCGTTCCTCAGCAAGGCGGTTGGGCAAAAGTAACCCCCCTCTGACTGGACATGCCCGACGATGGTCGGGACTACCGTGACCAAGAGTGCAGTGGCGAGGGGTACGACATGCGCGTTGAGGTTCGTGTCGAGTCAGGGGACAACGAACTCCGTTCGTTGCTCAACTGGCTTCGCAGCGACCCAGACATCAGGCGTTCCGCTGCGTTGGAGCTGCGCGAGCAACCTCCTCAGGAAGGCCAGATGGGGACCGCGGCCGACGTCTTGCAACTGGTCACGGAGAACGGATGGAACGCTGCGAACTTTGTGCTGGCGCTTGCCGCCTGGAAGCGGACCCGTCCGCGAGCCTCACGCGTCATGGTCCGGCGAGACGACCTTGTCGACGCCCTTACCGATTGCAGTGAGGAACAGATCGCACGCATCATTCGCCTCCTTCAGGAAGATCAGGGCGGGGGCGGGGAGGGCGCGGGACGTTGAGCGTGCTACCAGATCCCGGTGCCTCGGGGGCAGTACTGATCGGGACGAGCGCGTACGACTTCCTTGAGGACCTCCCTGCTGTTTCCAACAACCTCAGCTCCCTTGCGGAAGCGCTCTGCGGACCGAAGTCTTGGAACCTTCGTCAGGACAATTGCACCGTCCTCGCCAACCCGGTCAGTGCTGAAGCCGCGATGGATGCCCTACGGAACGCCACCGCGACGGCCCGGGACACGTTGCTCGTGTACTACGCGGGTCACGGACTGGTCGACCCCGAAGGCGAGCTCTACTTGGGGCTTCCTCGCTCCAGACAGCAGCGGGTGGAAACGGGGATCCCATATAACTGGCTCCGTAGGGCTCTTCTAGAGGGGCAGGCAGAGCGCACTGTCGTCGTACTCGACTGCTGCTACAGCGGCCTTGCCCTCGGAATGATGGGGCCCTCAGATCTAGCTGCCCAGGCCGACGTGGAAGGGACCTACCTGCTGGCCGCATCTTCGGAGACTCGTCAGGCACTCGCCCCACCTGGGGAGACCCACACAGCATTCACGGGAGAGCTTCTCAGCATCTTGGCTACTGGGATTGCGGGCGGCCCCGAGAAGCTGGACCTGGACTCCGTGTTCCGGCAGTTGCGTACAGCCCTGACAGCGAAAGGCCGTCCTGTTCCACAAGGACGAGGTCGCAACAGCAATGGGCGACTCGCGCTCGGCTGGAACCCCGCCTTCAGTCGGACTCCACTGGTGAGTGCGAGAGGAAGCCAGGCTGACCGCCGATTGTGGCCGGACCCTGCGGCCATCTGGACCGTTGAAGGCTTCTTCTCCGCATTGGGACATGTGCGCGCAGTGAGTGGACTCACGCACGCCGCCGTCAGCCTCAGCTCCGGTGGAGAAATCGCCGCCGGAACAGTCAGCAGTCTCCTCAATCGCAAGGACCTGCCGAAGACATGGAAGACGACGGGGATCTATCTGACCGCCTGCGGCGTACCGGACGAGCAGGTCGACGGCTGGAGACGCTCCTGGGAGCGCCTCCGGGCGGAGGCACCCACCACCGAGTCCACGGGCCCGGTGGCGGGTCGCGACCAGGCTCGCGGCAGCCGCGTTGCATCCATTTGGGAAAGAGTCATCCGCCGCCGCAAGGGTCGCCACGACGCTTGAACCGGCATGCCCAGGACCCTGCGCGGGCTAGCGGGCTGGAGATGCCGTCTCGTGATGCCCCGTTCGCTGCGGGCCAGGCGTCGCCTTGCTGCCCTCGCCTCCGAAGAGAGTGTTCCAACCGGCGATCAGTACGAGCGCGCCGACCACGAACACCCAAAGCGCAGGCTTCTTCGCCCGGCTGGAGGCATTCGACGGCCTTACATAGTGCCCTGCCCGGTAGTAGCCCTTCTTGCTCTGCGTCACTGCGCCAACACCCCCGATTCACGTGCACTGCATGTCAGCTGTGGAGTGTGGCAGAGCGCCAAGTCCATCCTCCGGCACATTGGAGACGGCGGCTGGATCTGATCGGCGAATGACGCTCACCACAGGCTTCCCGCCAACACGACCGCGAGAAGCGCGACCTGTAGACGGCTCCACTTGCCCAGTGTCACCGCCGGCATGTGCACCGGGTGAGCACCCACCTGCCCAACCGGAGGGCACCTGCGCAAATCAGAAGGGGCCCAACGGTTGATTCCACTCTTGGCGGCCATACCGTTCGGGAACGCCGCTTGCGGCCCTGCGATGTCTCGGGCAGCAACGGCCGGACGAACTGCCAGCTAACAGCGGATAGTTGGGCATGCAGGCCAGCATGGGCGGGCCGCCGTACCGTTGCCCTCACGGATGCGGGTGCGTGAGCGGACCGCACCCTGATACGTAGCTCAGGGGAAGCTATCTGCTGCAGCGATGTGGCTCAGCCCGTCATGGGCGCTCCGCTTACTGCCCCGCATCGCGGTCGGCCATTCGTCTGCCATGTCGGAGTGCTGCTATACAGAAGTAGCTCTCGATGCCGGGCGTGGTCTGCCGTGTCTTGGGCGATGTCGGGTCGAGTCCCGGCTCGACAAGTTCAGCTCGCGCTTCGAGGTCCCTACGGGATCTCGCCCAGGACCTCAGCCTCTTCACAACGTGCGATTCGGGCTTGAACGTCGGGATGATCCCAGAGCTCTTGGGGCAGCATCGTGGAATGGTAAATCTGGGCGACCTTCAACTGTTCGACTGTCACTCCGGTTGCATACTCAAGATCTGAGCCAGTGAAGTCCGTATGGCGAAGGTCAGCGTTGGTCAGGATGGTCCCTGCAAGCCTCGCAGCGCCCACGATTGTTCCGGCCAGGTTCGCACCGTTGAGGTTTGCACCTTCGAGGCTTGCGCGGTCGATGATAGCGCCAGATATGTCCGCGCCCGCAAGCTCAGCGTCACGCAGATCGGCCCGAATTAGATTCGCGGCGCGCAGTTTCGCCGCGGCGAGGTAGGAGCCGCTGAGGTCTACGCTGCGGAGCGTCGCTGACTCCAACTTCGCAGCCCAGAAGTTGGTCGAGGAGAGATTTGCTCCGCCGATTAGATGCGCCCCCGAAAGATCGACCATTTGGAGATCGATTGGCGCCTCGGACTCCAGCACTGGTCTGAAGGCAATCACCGAGACCGCGGCGTGGATATCCTCGGGCAATGAGGGTCTGCTCCCGCTCCCGTCGGCCAGGTGAGGCTTGAGGCGTCCTTGTCTGCGAAGCCGCTTGATGTCCTCCTTCCTCGACGAAGCGGAGCCATCCTCAAAGGACACCGGGCAGGCGTGTCGAATGTAGGCAGTGAGTACGTTGACTACCGTGGTGTGGTCTTTCTCGCTGTCGTCCATGATGCGTTGCAGCGAGTAAATGCCTCCAAGCCGCTCGGTCAGGTTGTCCGACCCCAGGAGCTTGATCGCCTCAACGTATCGGTCGGTGACCTGCCCCTCGCGTGTTAACTCGGCCTGCTCGCGGTCCTTCTCTCGTGCATGTTCGAATTGTTCTTGGCTGTGCTGGTAGAGCTTCTCGGCGTGCCGGTGACTGCGGTGCGTGTACCAGAGACCGATACCGGCGACGATGCCGGCGCCGAGGGCGACGAGGGCGGTGCGGACGCCAGCTATGACGACGCCGTCTGCGGGTTGGAGGTCGTGCTCACGGAGGTGTCCGCCGTCGAGCCACCAAGGGCCGCGCCACAGCAGCAGGGCGTAGCCGACGACAGCAAGGACGATGCCAGCGCCTATGAGGGTGCGCTTCGCCTTGGGGCTCATGCGACTGATCCTCCCAGTTCGGTACGCAACTTGGTACGCAGGTTCCACACGGCTGTGCTGCCAGGGATGACGGCATCGGCGAGGTCGCAGAACGTCCCAACGGAGTGGTGGTCGTCGAGGATTGGATCCTTGGTGTTGATCTGGGGCAGATCCTTCTGGATCTTCTCGCGGACCTCGTCCCAGCGCTTCGCCCATACTTCGACATGCCACTTGATCATGTGGTCCAGGAATTTGACCGCCTTCTGGGTCCCGTTGAGCCGCTCCTGCCCTTTGAGTGACTCGCGACCAGCGAGGATCTGCTCAAACTGCCACAAGAGCGCGAAGTAGTCGTTCATCACCTGCTTCGTCTCGGCCGGCGTGACCGGGTGCTTGCGCCGGTAGAACTCAAGGGCGCTGCGGTGCGCAGAGGTTTCCTTTGAGGTGAGGTCCGCGTAAAGGCGACGTGCGAGCTCGAAGGCCTCGCGGCTGCTGTTGCCGCGCGCTGACAGAAGGGAGACAGCAGCGGCTGTGAGGGCGACTATCGCAGAGATGACGGCAACGATAATGGGTGTTTCCATGCCGCGGATGATGTCCGCGGCCGAGGTCGCCGAATCGCTGAACTGGACTGTTCAGAGCATGATTTGAGCTTCATCGGCGAGCCCGTCCAGCTCGCTCCGGCGAGACGTGGTCCGCTCCAGCTCGGACGCCCCCGTTCCCTCCCCACGATCTGGTGGCGTATCCGCACGGCGACGGATCGTAGGCGGACCCTCGCGACAGGCGCAGCAGAACCCGGGAACCGCACCGGCCGCCCGTCGGACCGCACCCGGCACTCCGCCGCGCCCACGATGTGCACCGGAAGTGCATCCATCCAGCCTTCAGACGCTATCTGTGCAGGTCAGAGTACTTCTCATGCTGTACTACGACATCTGAGGAGCGAGGTCGGGCGGACCTGGGCGGGAGCCTGGAAACCGGCCGTGAACTGCGGAAACGGTGGGTGCTCAGCAGTGCTCTCTGCCGCTGCTTGCCTTCCGCTCCCCTGCACACCGAGTGTGCACCGCCCGGCCAATTCCCTGACGTGATGCCAGAAACGCTGCGAGGGCCGCTACCCCGACCATGGGGTGGCGGCCCTCGCAGGTTCGTCCAGGCTCTTCGCACGATGCGCCCCCGCGGCGGCGAGTACGGGATGGCCGACGGCGACGCCCGTCGGCGGGTGGTGGCGTGGACGACCAGCCACAGCGGCGAGTTCGCCGCCTGCGCGGCCGCCGGGGCCCCGGGGAGGGTGTCGCCTTCGCCCTCGAAGCCGCCCGCGCCCCGCAGCGGTTCGGGTCAGGCCGCCTGGTACTGAGCGTCGTTCGCCGGGAGCTGCTCCTCTGCCCAGACGATCTTGCCGTCGGCCGTGTACCGGGTGCCCCAGCGGCCGGCCAGCTGCGCCACGAGGAAAAGGCCGCGGCCGCCCTCGTCGGTGGTCCGTGCGTGGCGCATGCGTGGTGAGCTGCTGCTGACGTCGGAGACTTCACAGATGAGCGCATCCTGCCGGATCAGGCGCAGCCGGATGCCTCCGTTGCCGTAGCGGATGGCGTTGGTGACGAGTTCGCTGACGATCAGCTCGAAGGTGAAGATCAGGCCGTCCAGTCCCCAGGCGGTGAGGCGGTCCGCGGTCAGCGTGCGGGCGTCTGCGACGACCGTCGGGTCGGAAGTCAGCTCCCAGGTGGCCACTTGGTCCTCGCAGAGGGCATGGGTACGCGCGAGGAGCAGGGCGACGTCGTCGTCGGGGGCGCCGTTGAGCACGTCGTTCAGGACGGTTCCGCAGAGTTCGTCGAGCCGCGCCAGGGGGGAGGCCAGTGCGGTGCGCAGCCGGGCAAGGCCCCGGTCCATGTCCTGGTCGCGGGTCTCGATCAGGCCGTCGGTGTACAGGGCGAGGACGCTGCTGTCGGCGATGTCGAATTCAGCGGATTCGAAGGGCAGGGCGCCCAGGCCGAGCGGGGGCCCTGCGGGCAGGTCGGGGAAGGTCACCGAGCCGTCCGGGGTGACGACTGCGGCAGGAGGGTGGCCGGCGCGGGACATGGTGCACTTGCGCGTGGCCGGGTCGTAGACGACGTACAGGCAAGTGGCGCCGAGCGCGGCGGGGGCCAGTGACGGATCGGCGGCCTGTTCCTCGTCGATCAGACGCAGTGCCAGGTCGTCGAGGTGGGCCAGCAACTCGTCCGGAGGCAGGTCCATGTCCGCCAGGGTGCGAACAGTGGTGCGAAGCCGTCCCATAGTGGCGGCGGCATCGATCCCGTGGCCCACGACGTCACCGACGACCATGGCCACCCGCGCCCCTGACAGGGATATCACGTCGCACCAGTCGCCGCCCGCACCATCGGAGGCATGGGCGGGCAGGTAGCGCCAGGCGACATCGAGCGTGCTGCCGCCGGTGAGACTGCGCGGGAGCAGGCTGCGCTGCAGGGCCAGCGCGGTACTGTGCTGCTGGGTGTAGCGGCGGGCGTTGTCGATGCTCACCGCCGCGCGAGCCACTACTTCCTCCGCGAGGAGCAGGTCGTCCTGCTCGAAGGGGTCGCGCAGCTGCCAGCGGATGAACCGGACGACGCCCAGAACATCGCCGAGGGCGAGGATCGGGACGAGTATCAGGGAGCAGAATCCGAATTCCGCGATTTTCGCGGCTCGGGCCGGGTCTGTTGCGAACCAGCTGCGAGTTGAGGCACCCGGCATGGCTTCCAGGCGGGAGCGCCCGTCAAGCATGCACTGCATTTCGGGTGAGTGAGGATGGAATTCGACTGTCTGCCCGGTCTCCGCGACCGATTCGGGAACGCCTTCGTGGACCGACTGCTGGCCCGCACGGCGCATCTTGAGCGGATGGAGGTGAGCCCCAGGACGCGGTGTGTCGCCGCGGATCACCGTTTCCATGAGGTCGACGGCGACGAAGTCGGCCAGTCGCGGCACGCTGATGTCGGCCAGGATCTGCGCGGTGTCCATGACGTCCAAGGTGCTGCCGGTCTGCGCCCCGACCTCGTTCAGCAAAGCGAGCCGCTCCCGGGCCCGCCAACGGTCGGTGACGTCGAGGACGATGAAGGACACGCCCAGTACCTGGTCCGTTGCGCTGTGGAGCCGGAAGGCGGACAGCGAGTAGGCGTGCGGCCGATGAGGGTATGCCTTCCTCCCGCCTCGCAGCAGGTGATCGACCAGGGGCCGACCGGTATCGAGCACCTCCCGCATGAGCGACTCGATCCCCTCGACATCCAGCCGGAGATCCAAAAGAGGCAGCACGTCCCGCAGGCGCTTGCCCAACCGCTGCTCACGAGGGACGCCCCCGAGGCGCTCCAAGGCCTCGTTGACCCAGACAAAGCGCAGATCCCGGTCCAGCACGGCCATACCTGCCGGTGAAAGGGCGAGAATCCGCTCCAACATCGGCGGGTCCACATGCCACCACTCGTCGGAGGGCCCCGGGCTGCGGCCCGCTGCACCTGCACTGTCAGAGGTATCCATGTGGACCGCACCATCGTCCGTGAAAGGCCATACCTGACATCTCCGGCGCGCTGGGCTTCCAGACGCGCTGGAGGCTTGTGATTCAAGGATCTCACCGGCGTCCGAACCCGTCGCTCCGTGTTCGGGCGCTCACTTCTTCACACGGCGCAGCACTCCGGCTCCCTGGGCAGCAGCCTCCGGTGTACTCGTCGAATTCCGGTGGGCACTTTCCTTGGAGGGTGGCGCTGAACATGACTTTGTAGTCGGCCTTGGCATCGCTGCAGGGGATGGTGAAGAGGACTGGGTCCGCGTGGGTGCCACGGTTTTCCGGGCAGTCGCCGGCGACCGCATCGCGGGCCTCTTTCACCGGGGGCTTGCCGTCGTCGGTCACCACGGTCAGTACCCAAACCCCGGTGAAGACCGCGATCACGATGCCGAGCGCGATGAGCGGCCGGAGCCAAGGACGTCGCTCCGGCCCCGTCGGAACGAACATCGGGGCGGTGGACTGCTGAACCGGCGGCGGCCCGTATGCGGGCTGCTGACCATGGATGAACGGACCCGCGGCAGGTGGCCCGTACGCAGGCGGGCCGGGCTGCCGGCCATAAGGGCCCGGTGCTTGTGGTGGCGGTGAGTACGCGGACATATGGATCCCCTGGGGTGATGCGGCCTGGCACGTCAGCTCGTCGAGATCGCCCTGCCCCTGGGAATCTGCGCGATCGTCTTCGGGGGAACCGACCTGTTCGGGACGCGGGGTGAGGAGGGTGCTGACCGTCGTTCGGCGCGGGTGGGGGTTGTGCTGGGGGCGGTGACTCTGGCGGTTCCGGTCGTGTCGGTGGTGTGGCTGGAGTGGTCACTGCGCCGATGACGCCCTCGGGTTCGGCGCGAAGCGGCTCACTTGCCATCCGCTCCGATAGCCGTCAGCCCCTTCTCCGTGGGCCCGTACACCTGGTCGTTGTCGGCCCAGAAGGCCACGGGGGAGGTCCAGGAGGCGGTGCTGCCGGTGAGTTCGTAGGTCCAGTGGGCGTTTCCGGTGTGGGGGGAGAGCGCCCAGAGTTGGGACTGGGCCCAGAGGTAGAGGGCGTTCTCGGTGGGCTGGAGGGCGATGATTCCGGAGCGGAGCATGGGGAGGGAGCCGGCCCAGCGGACGGCGCCGGTTTCGGCGTTGAAGGCGTGGACGACGACGTGGTTCTGGAAGTCGGGGCCGGCGGTGTAGACGGTGGTGTTGTCGGGGGAGGCTGCCACGGCGTGGGCGGGGACGCGGTCGGGGGACTTCCAGGCGACCTGGCCGTTGTCCGCGTCGACGGCGTAGAGGCGGTCGGCCAGGTAGAGGAAGCGGCCGCCGGCTGAGGAGTGCGGGCCGTCGTGCCACGAGACGAAGAAGGCGTCGTTCCCGTGGCCGGAGGTCTGGCCGCCGCCCGGGGCGGGCTGTTGCCAGCGGGGCTTGCCGTCGGCCTCGGTGTCCAGGCCGGAGAGCTGCGGCGCGCTGCGGTCGGGGTTGCTGCTGGTCCACAGCAGGCAGGTGCCGGAGGACGGGACCTTGAGGGAGTTCTGTCCCATGGTGGTGTTCTTGACGGTGGTTTCCCAGCGGAGCTTGCCGGTTGCCGGGTTCACGGCCCAGATGAAGCTCTTCTCGGCGAACAGGCCGGCGCCCCGCATCGGGTCGGAGCGCAGTTTGGAGAGTTCGGAGCGGAGCTTCTTCATGTCGGAGGACAGACGGCTCTCGGACATCGTGCCGGTGACGTAGACCGTGTCGTCGAGCATGCCGGGCAGCCAGGCGGTGGCCACGCCGGTGTCCGGGCCGCCGGTGGTCCAGGCGACCTTGCCGGTGGAGAGGTCCACGGCGCGCAGCACGCAGGCCGGTTCCGGTACCCAGCTCCGCCGGCCCGGCATCTTGATCGTGCCCACGGCGAACGCCATGCCGTGGCCGACGGCGACGGGGCAGCCGCCCATGCCGCCGGCGGACGGCGCCGAGGAGGAATTGGCCAAGGGGCCCCACGTGGGGCGGCCCCCCTGGTCGAAGGCCCAGAGGTGTTTGCCGCTGACGGCGACGACCGTGCCGTCGCCGCCCGCCACCTGGGTCAGGGGTTCGGTGAGGGGAGCCGTCCAGCGCGGGGTCGCGACGGTGCGGGTGGCGAGTGAGCGGGTGGGGTCTTTGAGGGAGGGGGCGGAGGACGAGGTGCCGCCGGGGGTTCTGTTCCAGAGGGAGAGGGCGAGGGTGGTGCCGCCGCCCGCCAGCGCCACGGTGCCGCCGGCCAGGCCGAGCAGGAGCTTGCGGCGGCTGACGGGCGGGGTGGGGGCCGGGGGCGTGTCCGGGAAGTCCGGGCCCGGTCCGTGGACGGGAACCGGGGCCCCGGGCGGGTTGCTGTGGCCCGCGGACGGGGACGGTAACGCGCCCGGGGCGGGGAGGAGTTGGGTGGCCGGGGTCGGGGCGGCGGCGTCGGGCGGTGCGGGGAGGCGCCGGGTCGGGCCCGGGGTGGGGAGTGGTGGGGGCGCCATGACGGCGGAGGTCGCTTCGATCGCGGCGGTCAGCACCGGGGGCAGCCAGGCGCCCGGTGTCGCCGACTCCGCGTCCCGGTCGAGGAATGCGACGAGCTGGCGCGGCGTCGGGCGGTCGGCGGCGTCCTTCGAGAGGCAGGCCGCGACCATCAGCCGCAGCCCGTCCGGCACCGTGGACAGGTCCGGTTCGTCGTGCACCACGCGCCGCAGGATGTCCGGCGCCCGGCCGGTGCCGAACGGGCTCGCTCCGCTCGCCGCGAAGGCGAGGGTCGCGCCGAGCGAGAACATATCGCTCTGCGGTGAGAGCGGTTCCCCTTTGCCCTGCTCGGGAGACATGTACGCGGGCGTGCCGAGGACCACTCCGGTGGTCGTCAGCGCGGTGCCCTCGGCGGCCCGTGCGATGCCGAAGTCGATGACGTACGGGCCGTCGAGGGCCAGCAGCACGTTCGCGGGCTTCAGGTCCCGGTGCGTCAGGCCCGCGGCGTGGATGGTCATCAGTGCCTCGGCGATGCCCGCCGTCATGGCCCGGAGCGCCGTCTCCGGCAGCGGGCCGCCGATCTCCACCGCGCGGTGCAGGGAGATCCCCGGCACGAAGGCCGTCGCCATCCACGGCACGGCGGCGTCCGGGTCCGCGTCGACGACCGGGGCGGTGAAGGCCCCGGAGGCGGCGCGGGCCGCGGAGACCTCCGCATGGAAGCGGCGGCGGAAGCCGGGGTCGCCGGCGAGTTCCTGCCGGATGAGTTTCACCGCGACGGTGCGTCCGCCGGCCGACCGTCCGAGGTAGACCGTGCCCATGCCGCCCGATCCCAGGCGGCCGAGCAGCGTGTACGGGCCGACCCGGGGCGGATCGGAGGGGTCCAACGGCTCCATTCTCAGGCTCCGTTCGCATGCAGTGCGGCGACTGTGGTGGCCGTCGGGTCCGAGAGGCACAGGCGGCCGTCACCGGCTGTCCACGCCAGTTTCGTGGGATCGGTTCCCTTCATGCCGGTGTATTTCCAGCGGGGCTTGCCGTTCGTCGCGTCACATGCCCAGACGACGGAGTCCGCACCCATCCGGTAGAGGTTTCCGTCGGCGTACAGGATGCGGGCGCCGAGGGACCGGGAGTCCTTGGAGTCGGCCGGGAGCGGGGTCTTCCACCGTGTCCGGCCGGTTCCGCCGTCCAGGGCTCCCAGGGAGTAGCCGTTGTCCTTGTCCTGCCAGAGGGCGTACAGGACGCGGCCGTCCTTGTCGGTGGCGATGCCGTTGCCCCGGAGGGAGGCCGGGGCGACGGCGCCCGCCGCCGTCCACACGCTCTTTCCGGTCGCCGGGTCCAGGGCCGACATCCGCATGGTGCCGTCGACGACGATGAAGTGCTGTCCGGCGGCGTCGACGGTGTGCGGCTCCCTCTTCGTCGTCCAGGCGACCCCGCCCTTGGTATCGAGCGCCCGCAGCCGGGTGGGGCCCGCGAAGAGCGCGTGGTCACCGCGCTGCGGCAGGGCGGAGAAGATGAAGTCCGCGTCCTCGCCGTGGAAGAAGGCCGTTTTACGGGTGGTGAGGTCCAGCGCCCAGACGTGGTAGCCCGAGGGGGTGGGGCCGCCGTGGTCTTTCCCGTCCCCGAAGCCGATCAGATACGCCGTGCCGTCCATGACACCGCAGAAGCGGAGCACTCCCTGGGTGTGCGGCCGGTCCAGCGTGGCCGTCCAGGCGGCCTTCCCCTTGTCCAGGTCGATCGCGACCACGGCGCTCCGCACGGCCATCGACTTCATCGCCATCCCCGCCACGTACAGGCGGTCGCCGTCGGCCGCGGCGATGACGTTCGGCAGCGATCCCTGCACCGAGAAGGCGATGCCGTGCTCGGTGCCGTCCACGGTCCACTTCGTCCGGCCCGCGTCGTCGAGCGCCAGGATGCGTTCGAGGGTGGGGCACACCACGAGGCCGTGGGTCGAGAGCACCTGGGGGCAGGCCGCGGACTGTTTCGTCTGCCCGGCCCCTGAGCCTGTCCCCGAGGGCTTCACCTTCCAGGCCAGGGTGGCTTCGGGGACGTCGTTGCCGGAGGGGCGGGGGCGGCCGCCGGGCTCGTCGTCGGCCGCCCCGGAGCCGCTCAGGGCCAGTCCGAGCCAGGTGCCGGCCCCGGCGACCGCGAGGGTTCCGCCGGCCAGGCCGAGGAGCAGCTTGCGACGGTTGGGGTTGGGTCGGCCGGCGGGGTCGGGGCCGTCGGCGGGGTCGGAACGGTCCGCATCCGGGCGGTCCGCACCCGCGCCCCTCGGCTCCGGGCGGCCCGACTCCGGACCGCTCGACTCCGGACCGCCCGCCGGGCTACCGGGCCCCTGCGTGACATGGCCGAACGCCAGGGTCGGCGGAGGCTCCGGCAGCGTTGTCATGACGGCCCGGACGGCGATGATGTCGGCGGCGACCGCCTCCGGGAGCCAGCCGCCGGACGGAACGGGGTGGCCCTCCCGCTCGACGCACTCGGACACCTGGCGCGGGGTCGGCCGGTCGCCGGGGTTCTTGGCGAGGCAGGACGCGATCAGGTCCCGCAGCCCCGCCGGGACGGCACCGAGGTCCGGTTCGGTGTGCACGATGCGGAACAGCACCCCCGCCGCCGCTCCCGCACCGAACAGGCTGTCGCCGCGCGCGGCGAAAGCGATCGCCGAGCCCAGCGAGAACACATCACTGGCGGAGCTGAGCGGCTCCCCCACCGCCTGCTCCGGCGACATGTACGGCGCCGAGCCGATGATCGCGCCCGTGGAGGTCAGCGCCGTGCCGTCGACGGCACGGGCGATCCCGAAGTCGATGACGCGCGGTCCGTCCAGCGCCAGCAGGACGTTGGCGGGCTTCAGGTCCCGGTGGATCAGCCCGGCGTCGTGCACGCCGGCCAGCGCCTCCGCCACACCGGCCGTCAGCGCCCACAGCACGTTCCCGGGTAACGGGCCCCGGGTGGTGACCGCCTGGTCCAGCGAGACGCCGACGACGAAGGTGGTCGCCATCCAGGGGATCCGGTCCTGCGTATCGGCGTCCACGACGGGGGCCGTGAAGGCGCCGGAGACCAGCCGGGCCGCCTCGACCTCGCGCTGGAACCGGTCCCGGAACGCGTCGTCCCGTGCCAGATCCGGCCGTACCACCTTCACCGCGACCGTGCGGCCCCGGGCCCGGCCGAGGTACACCGCGCCCATCCCTCCGGCCCCCAGGCGGCCCAGGAGTGTGTAGGGCCCGATCTGCCGCGGGTCCGCGGCACCGAGCTGCTTCATCGCATCCCCCTTCAATGAGCCCCCACAGGCTACTGCCGCAGGCTCCGCAGCCCACCCCGGTTCGGATCAACCGCTCTTCCCAACACCCCGTGTTCCGGCCGGTGTTGGCGCCGGAGGCTCGCCGGGGCGCGGGAGCGTCGCCCTCGCTGACCGGGATTGACGGGCCGGCCTCCGGTCCGCCCGGGCGCCCTGCCACCGGGCACCGGGGCGCCCTCCGAGACAGACTGGCGATATGCCTGAATTGCCGGAAGTTGAATCGCTCGCCCAGTTCCTCGCCGACCGCCTGGCCGGCCGGACCGCCGGCCGGGTGTACCCCGTGGCCGTGCACGCGCTCAAGACCTATGACCCGCCGGTCACCGCGCTCGAAGGGGAACCGTTCGCGGGGGTGACCCGGCACGGGAAGTTTCTCGATCTCCGCGTCGGGGCGCTGCATCTGGTGGTGCACCTGGCCAGGGCGGGGTGGGTGCGGTGGCGCGACCAGCTGCCCGGGGTGCCGCCGCGGCCCGGGAAGGGGCCGCTGGCGCTGCGGGTGCGGCTCGCCGGGCCGGACGACGGGGCGGGGTTCGAGGTGACCGAGGCGGGGAGCCAGAAGCACCTCGCCCTCTATGTCGTACGCGATCCTCAGGAAGTGCCGGGAGTGGCGCGGCTGGGGCCCGATCCGCTCGGTGCGGGCTTCACCCGGGAGGTCTTCCGGGGGCTGCTGGAAGGGGAGCGCCGGCAGATCAAGGGCGTGCTCCGGGACCAGAGCGTGCTGGCGGGGATCGGGAACGCCTACTCGGACGAGATTCTGCACGCGGCCCGGATGTCGCCGTTCAAACCGGCCGAGACGCTCTCCGACGAGGAGCTGGACCGGCTGTACGCGGCGGTCGGGAGCACGCTCGGGGAGGCGGTCGAGCGGTCCCGCGGGCTGGCCCTGAAAGACCTCAAGGCGGAGAAGAAGAGCGGACTGCGGGTGCACGGGCGGACGGGCGAGCCCTGCCCGGTCTGCGGGGACACCGTCCGCGAGGTGTCGTTCAGCGACTGGTCCCTGCAGTACTGCCCCACCTGCCAGACGGGCGGCAAGCCCCTGGCGGACCGGCGGTTGTCCCGGTTGCTGAAGTAGCGGGGACGGCCACCGGCCCGCCCGGGGGTCAGCCCGCGGACGGGCCGGACGCCAGCAGTTCGCGCAGCTCGGCCACCACCTCGCGGAGCCGGCCGGCGAAGTCGTGCATCGGGCCGGCCACCGCCAGCGGGGTGCTCAGGTAGAGGTGGAAGCGATCGGGCAGCAGGACGTAGGCGACGCCGATACAGCGGCTGCTGGTGGAGCCGAAGCCGAAGTACTGGATGTGCTGGGACGGGGCGGAGCTGGTGCTCAGGTAGTCGTCGCGCATGGTCAGCCAGCCCGGGGACCGGTAGAGGGCGGGCTGTTCGGTGACGCCGAGTTCCGCGCCGCGCCGCCGCTGGATCAGCTCCAGCTCCCACAGATGCTGCTCGGGCGCCTGCCCGGCCTGGCACTCCTTGGCGCGCGCCACATGCTGCGCGGCGGCGGCCCGGAACGCGGCCCGGCGGTCGTCCGCGGAGGCCGCCGGGTCCTCCATGGCGGCGACGAACGCCTGGATCTCCGGGGTGACGACGCGCATCGCCTCGGTCCGGCCGTGCCGCCACTGGCGGGTGGCGATCGACTCGTAGGTGGCGCCGAGGTGACCCTTGGCGCGCTGATGGGCCAGCTGGAAGGCGAGCTGGACGAAGGCGTCCGGCGAGACGCCCAGCGCCTTGGCGGTGGTGCTGCCGAAGTCGTCGAAGGCGACGGTGCGGGTGGCGGTGGCCGCCCCGTACTCCGCGAAGGCGTCGGCGGCGGCGCGCACCCGCTCCCGGAGGGCGTCGTCCAGCGCGAAGCGGACCGGCTCCACGGGCGGGAGGCCCTGGGAGCGGGCGCCGGACCGGCGGGAGTGTTCCTCGGCCGGGGCACCGAGCAGGGCGTCGGTGAAGCCGAGGATGGTGGTCCCGTCCAGCTCGCAGTGCTCGACGTTGATGCCCGCCCGGCCGTCGGCGAACACGATCAGGGACACCGCCTTGTCGAACCAGCGGTTGCCGTGGTCGCCGTGGAGCAGCTGGTCGCAGGCCTCCTGCGGGTCCGCGGGCGCGAGGTCCTCCAGGCAGACGCAGAACAGCGCGGTCTCGATCGCGTCCAGGGCGTCCGCGTTGCGGGGGTCGTGGGCGCGCAGGGTCTCGCGGGCGGCGGCCCATTCCGCGCGGGCCATGGTGGTGAGGTGGCCGACGGAGGTGCCGGGCGCGGCCGGTTCGGCGCCGGCCTTCTGCACGGCGCGCAGCCCGGCTTCGAGGTCGTCCAGGCCGCACGGGACGCCGTCCGCGCCCAGCACGTCCATCCGGAAGGTGTTGCCGCGGTGGAAGACCACGATGTGCCGGGCGTCGGACGGGCCCGGCCAGGCGTCGCTGTACGGGGTGCGGACGGTGTCCTGCTGCGCCCCGGGAATCCGGGTGGCGGAGAAGAGGTACTTGTTCTGGACCATGGACTGCGGGATGCCGCGCTGCACCGCCGGCGGGAGGAGCTCGGCGTCCAGCTGCCGCTTGTGGGCGACGGCGCCGGCGATGAGGCCGGCCGCCCGCTCCACCTGGGACACCGGCTGCCCGGGGGCGGGGTCCTGGAAGAGGAAGAAGAAGTTGGCGTTGAGCGCGATCCGGTCCCGGCGGCCCAGATAGCGGTACGGCCAGAAGGTGTCGAGCCAGCTGTGGACGCCGTCCGCGACGTCGTACTCCTCCAGCGCCGCCTGCAGCACCCGGCCGGGGCCGTCCGGCCGGAGGAAGGCGGCCACCTCCGCCTCGGTCGCCGTCCGCTGCTCATCGGTCAGCAGCGGTGCGCACCAGGCGAGGAACCTCTCGCAGCTCGCTTCCAGTGTGGGCAGCGGTACCCGCGGGAGGCTGTCCTCCTGGGCAAAGGTCGGCATGACGGCCCTTTCCTGACGGTGGTTCAATTCTGCTCTCTCGATTCGGCTCGTGGGGACCTGTGCTGTCACTCGTCCATGGTCGCGCCGTCACCCACCGTGTCCGCTCGTTCGTGGCGCGCGGAGCGGACACGGTGGGTGACGATGGGGGGCCGTGCCGCCTGCTAATCCAGCAGCCGGTCGCCGCGGACGGCCCGGCCCTCGGCCGCGGTGTGGGCGGGCAGGACCCGGCCGAAGAGCTGCCGGGTGCGGGCCACGCTGCCGATGACGCCCGGCCGCTCGCTGTAGGCGAAGATCGCGGAGTGGCGCGCGACCTCGCCGCGCACCGGACTCACCCGGTGGAGGGAGTAGCGGCCCCTGAACAGCTGGAGGTCGCCGGGGTGCAGCGGGAGGCGCCGGATCAGCCGCTCGCCCCGGCCGTCGAGGACGTCCCGGACGTCGTCGAAGCGCTCGTCGTGCGCGGACCTGATGTTCGGGCAGTACTCGAAGACGCCGCCGTCCTGTGCCTGCCGGGTGAGCATGCTGACGGTGAACTCGTTGGTGTCGAAGTGCCAGGGGTGCTCCATGCCCGGGGCGACGACATTGAGCACCAGGCCGGAGAGCGGGTCGGCCAGCTCGTGCAGCCGTGGCAGTCCGAAGCAGCGGGCGAGGAAGTCCTGGAAGACCGGGTCGGCGTAGAGCCGGCTGATCAGGGACCCGGCGGGGACCCGGTCCCGGGGGACGAAGGCGTTCCCCCGCTGGAAGGTCCGCCGGCCGGGGTGGCCGGCGGGCAGGTCCGCGTCCACCGCGATGTTGTAGACATTGACCGTCTCGACGTCGTGGTGCGCCTGGGGGGCGATGGCGGCACACTCCTCCTCCAGGGCCGTGCGGAGCGCCGGGCGGACGAAGTCCGGCAGCACGGTGCAGCCGAGTGTCCGCAGTTCGTGCCGGGCCCGGGAGATCACGGCCTGTCCCCCGGCGCCGTCGGGTTCCGGCAGGGGGTACCGGGCGGTGTCGACCACCTGGTCGAGCGTGAGGGCTTGCGCAGTGCTCATTCGATCCTCTCCACATCCGGGCAGACCGTGGCTCCTCGTTCGGCAACTCCACTGAGGAGCAGCAGAGTTGAAGCTCCCACAGCGCCGCCGGGTTGTCTGTGACACGTCGCACTGCGCGACCCGGCAACTGCGCGCCGTGTGGTGGGTAACCCGGGCACCCGGCGGATGACGGAGTCGTCCGCGTCACCGTCTTATGCAACTTGTTGCACAACAGCTCCGGCTGGTCTACAACTACTGCCACGACCACCGCGCCAGGAGGCCCCCCATGAGCCAGTACCCGCACCTGATGAGCCCGCTCGACCTCGGGTTCACCACCCTGCCCAACCGGGTGCTGATGGGGTCGATGCACATCGGGCTGGAGGAGGCCGAGAACGGCTTCGCGCGGATGGCCGCCTTCTACGCCGCCCGTGCGCGCGGCGGCGTCGGCCTGATGGTGACCGGCGGTATCGCGCCGAACGAGGCGGGCCGGCCGTACGACGGCGGCGCCAAGCTCACCACCGAGGAGGAGGCGGCGCAGCACCGGACCGTGACCGAGGCGGTGCACGCCGCGGGCGGGAGGATCGCGATGCAGATCCTGCACTTCGGCCGGTACGCCTACCACGACACCCTGGTCGCGCCGAGTGCGCTCCAGGCTCCCATCAGCCCGTTCACCCCGCACGCGCTCACCGACGACGAGGTCGAGCAGACCATCGGGGACTACGTGCGGGCGGCGGAGCTGGCCCAGTCCGCCGGGTACGACGGGGTCGAGATCATGGGCTCCGAGGGCTATCTGATCAACGAGTTCATCGTCGGCGCGACCAACCGGCGCACCGACCGGTGGGGCGGCTCGTACGAGAACCGGATGCGCTTCCCGCTGGAGATCGTCCGCCGCACCCGGGAGCGCGTCGGCACCGACTTCATCCTGATCTACCGGCTCTCCATGCTGGACCTCGTCCCGGGCGGCTCCACGCTGGAGGAGGTGGTCACCCTCGCCAAGGAGATCGAGGCGGCGGGGGCCACGATCATCAACACCGGCATCGGCTGGCACGAGGCCCGTATCCCCACCATCGTGACTTCGGTGCCGCGCGGCGCCTACACCTGGGTGACGAAGCGGCTGATGGGCTCGGTGAACATCCCGCTGGTCACCAGCAACCGCATCAACACCCCCGAGGTCGCCGAGGAGTTGCTGGCCGACGGGCGCGCCGACATGGTGTCGCTGGCCCGGCCCTTCCTCGCCGACCCGGACTTCGTCGCCAAGGCGCGGGACGGCCGGGCCGAGGCGATCAACACCTGCATCGGGTGCAACCAGGCCTGTCTCGATCACACCTTCAGCGGCAAGATCACGTCCTGTCTGGTCAACCCGCAGGCCTGCCACGAGACCGAGCTGGTGCTCTCCCCCACCCGGCGGCGCAAGCGGCTCGCCGTGGTCGGCGCCGGTCCGGCCGGGCTCGCCTGTGCGGTGTCCGCGGCCGAGCGCGGCCATGCGGTCACCCTGTTCGACGCCGCGGCCGAGATCGGCGGGCAGCTGAACCTCGCCAAGCGGATTCCGGGCAAGGAGGAGTTCGACGAGACCCTGCGCTACTTCCGCCACCAGCTCGGCGCCCACGGCGTGGACGTACGGCTGAACTCCCCGGTCACGGCCGCGGACCTCGGGGCGTACGACGAGGTCGTGGTCGCCACCGGGGTCACCCCGCGCACCCCGGAGATCGAGGGCGTCGACCACCCCAGCGTCGTCAGCTACCTCGATGTGCTGCGGGACGGGGCACCGGTCGGCGACCGGGTGGCGATCCTCGGGGCGGGCGGTATCGGCTTCGATGTCGCGGAGTTCCTCACCGACGCGGGCGATGCGGCGAGCCAGGACCCGGAGGCCTACTTCCGCTCCTGGGGCGTCGACACCGCCTACGGCGACCGGGGCGGACTGCGGGCACCGGAGCGCCCCAAGAGCCCGCGGCAGGTGCATCTGCTCCAGCGCAAGACGTCGAAGGTCGGCGCCGGGCTCGGCAAGACCACCGGCTGGATCCACCGTGCGGAGCTGCGGCACCGGGGCGTGACCACCGTCGCCGGGGCGTCGTACGACCGGATCGACGACGAGGGCCTGCACCTCACGGTCGACGGCACGGCCAGCACGCTCGCGGTGGACACCGTGGTGCTGTGCACCGGGCAGGAGCCGCGCCGGGACCTGTACGAGGAGCTGCAGTCCGCGGGCCGCACGGTGCACCTCATCGGCGGTGCGGATGTCGCCGCGGAGCTGGACGCCAAGCGCGCCATCAAGCAGGGGACGGAGCTCGCGGCGGCCCTGTGAGCAGGCGGGGCCGGGGGCGCGGCGGGCGGTGCGAGCCCTGTCTCTT
>NZ_JBHYPE010000044.1:0-55617 GCF_042746015.1 Streptomyces sp. NPDC058773 | reverse complement strand
GGGGGTCGCACGCGCTGGCGTCGGGGGTGGGCGCGCCCACCCCGCCGCGCGCTATGGTGCGCTGGCTGGGGGGGCCCGGCGCGATGTCGCCGGCGTGGCCGCCGGCGCCGCCGCCCGACAGGATGCGGGAGCCGAAGGACGGGTCGACCGGGTCGGCGCCGTGCCCGAGCCCGCCGACCTCCAGGTTCGGGATGTCCTGGATCCAGTCGTCGGAGTCCCGCATCGCCCAGACCCGGGCCTGAGTGCCCAGCGCGGAGCGGCTCTTGGCCCGCATACCGGGGCTGCCGGCCACCGCGATGTCCTCGACGTTGGACGGGAGGTCACGGGCCGCGACGCCGCACACCACGGAGCCGTAGCTGTGGCAGAACAGCGAGACGGCGTCGGAGGAGGGCAGCGCGTCCACCAGGGCGCGCAGCCGGACCGCACCGGCCGCGGCGAGCTGCCCGGTGGCGGCCTCGACGCCGACCCCGGCCGGCGAGGTGTAGTCGGCCCAGGCGATCACGGCCGTACGGGCGCCCGGCCGGGCCTGACGCTCGGCGCCGTAGAGGGCGCGCGCCATCCCGACCGGAGCGCTGGTCGCCCGCGCGGTGCGCTCGAAGGTCGTCAGATTGGTGTCCACACCGGGCACCACGACGGACACCCGGTGGGCCGCCGGGAGATTGCCGAAGACCTCGGCGGCCCGGCCGCCGCCGGCCGGATCGAACGCCAGGATCTGCCGGCCGGGCGCCATCATCGATTCGAGGCGGTGCATCAGCCGGCCCGCCTCCTGGCGGCCGACGGGCGTGAGCCGCCGGTCGTTCATCCGGCGTTTCTCGATCCGGCGGGCGTCGTCGATCGCCATCCGGTTGGCGCGGTAGCGCAGCTTCACGGGGGCGCCGCCCATATTGCCGACGACCAGCGGATAGCGGGCCGTGAGCTGCTGTTTCTCGGCCCGGTCGAGGCCGGCGAAGAAGGAGCGGACGGCGGCCGGCGGACCCTGGGGGTCGGGCAGCGGACGCCCGAGGAAGGTGGCGTGCTGCCAGGCGGTTCTGGCGGTGGCCAGCGGGTTGGCGTCCTCCTTGGTACCTCTGACGGCCGTCCACCCGGTTATGGCGAGCATGACGAAGACCACCGCCAGAGCGAGAGCGGCACGCCAGGCCGTGGACTGCAGGAAACCGGAGGAGGGGCCGAGGCCCGAGAACGAATTCACCGCGAGCCACCCTAGGAGACGTGACGGGGCGTCCGCTGTGACCGTGAGTGATATCACGTTTTGCGGTGGGTATTTCGAACAAAACGGACACGGGTCAGCGGTTTCCCGTGCTCAGCCGTGCAGGGCGAACCTCAGGCGGGGCCCGTCATGATCGCTTAGCGGTGTGTCGTCGTCACGGAGAGTGTTGGATTTTGTGAGGGTGGTGCGGGGCGGTGTGTCCGGCCCGGGGGCTTCGCCGGACCGGAACCGGAACGCCCGGTCCATCCCCCGTGGCCGGGCGCCGTGGCGCTCGGTGCGCTCCCCTCGGGCGCGCGGCGCTCAGCGCGTCCCCCAGTCGTCCTCCATGGCCGGCCCGATGTGGTTCATGTAGGACCTGGTCAGCTCGCGGATCGACGCCACGGTGCAGTCCTGGCCCTCGCCCCACACCTGGCCCGCCACCCGCATCACCCCGCCGAACGCGGCGACCAGCACCCGCGGCCGGGGGTCGGTGTCCACGTCCAGCCCTTCACGCCGGGCGATCAGCTGCGCTATCCGCTCCTCCAGTTCGGACGAGCGCCGCAGATGCGCCGCCACCAGGGCGGGCGTCGACTCGATCATCCGGAACGAGCGCATGTACAGCTCCACCGGGATCACCGACTCGATGGCGCTGCCGATGTCGTCCCAGGCCACGATCACGGCGGTGCGCAGGGCGGTCAGCGGCGCCTCCGACGTGGGGCGCGCGGCCAGTTCGTCGAGGAGGCGGGCCTCGACCATCTCCTGGACGGCGAAGGTGACGTCCTCCTTGTTGGCGAAATAGCGGAAGTACGTCCGCTGGGAGACGTTCACCGCCTCCGCGATCTCGTCGATCGTCGTCGTCTCGTACCCGTGCTCCGTGAACAGTTCGAGTGCCGCGCGGATCAGCGCGTCGCGGGTGCGCTGCTTCTTGCGTTCCCGCAGGCCCGCGGGTGCCGTCTGCGGCGTCGGGGTCGCCATCCTGAGCCGCCCTTCCGTGGAGTTCTCGCTGCTCAGGTTACCTGTGAGCGAGATGACAGTTACCGACTCATGAAATGCTTTGTCAATTGTCAGTGGCTGACATTAGCCTCGGGGTATGAGTTCTCAGACCCCGGTCGCCGAAGCCGCGCCGGAACTTCCCGTACCGGATCCCCCCAAGGGGCTGCGCGGTCATCCCTGGCTGACCCTCTTCTCCGTCGCCATCGGCGTCATGATGGTCGCCCTGGACGGCACGATCGTCGCCATCGCCAACCCGGCCATCAAGCAGGACCTCGGCGCCTCTCTCGCCGACGTGCAGTGGATCACCAACGGCTACATGCTCGCCCTGGCCATCTCGCTGATCACGGCCGGCAAGCTCGGTGACCGCTTCGGCCACCGCCAGACCTTCCTGATCGGCATCCTGGGCTTCGCCGCCGCCTCCGCCGCCATCGGCTTCTCCGGCGAGGTCGCGCTGGTCATCACCTTCCGGGTGCTCCAGGGCCTGTTCGGCGCGCTGCTGATGCCCGCGGCGCTGGGGCTGCTGCGCGCCACCTTCCCGGCCGAGAAGCTCAACATGGCGATCGGCATCTGGGGCATGGTCATCGGCGCCTCCACCGCCGGCGGCCCGATAGTCGGCGGACTGCTGGTCGAGCACGTCAACTGGCAGTCCGTGTTCTTCATCAACGTCCCGGTCGGTGTGCTGGCCCTCGTCCTCGGCCTGGTGATCCTCAAGGACCACCGCGCGGAGAACGCGCCCCGTTCGTTCGACATCCCGGGCATCGTGCTGCTCTCCGGCGCGATGTTCTGCCTCATCTGGCCGCTGATCAAGGCGGGGGAGTGGCACTGGGACAGCATGAAGACCTGGGGCTTCCTGATCGCCTCCGTGGTCCTCTTCGTCCTGTTCGCCCTTCTGGAGAGCAAGGTCCGCGAACCGCTCATCCCGCTGCGGATGTTCCGCTCGCTGCCGCTGACCGCCGGCACCGTTCTGATGGTGCTGATGGCCTTCGCCTTCATGGGTGGCCTGTTCTTCGTGACGTTCTACCTCCAGAACGTGCACGGCATGACGCCCGTCGACAGCGGTCTGCACCTGCTGCCGCTCACCGGCATGATGATCGTCGGCTCGCCGCTCGCCGGCGCCCTGATCACCAAGTTCGGCCCGCGCATCCCGCTGGTCGGCGGCATGGTCCTCACCGCCGTCGCCATGTACGGCATGTCCGGCCTCGACACCGGCACCGGCACCGGCCCGATGTCCCTCTGGTTCGCACTGCTCGGCCTGGGCCTCGCGCCCGTCATGGTCGGCGCCACCGAGGTCATCGTCGGCAACGCCCCGCTGGAGCTCTCCGGTGTCGCCGGCGGTCTCCAGCAGGCCGCGATGCAGGTCGGCGGCAGCCTGGGTACGGCCGTGCTCGGCGCGGTGATGGCCTCCCGCGTCGACAACGACCTCCCGGACAAGTGGCGGTCGGCCGGCCTCCCGCCGGTCCCGCCCGCGAAGGCCGCCGAGCTCTCCGACGCCGTCTCGGCCGGTATCGCCCCGGTCCCGAAGGGCACCCCGCCGGAGTTCGCCCAAAAGATCACCTCCGTCGCCCATGAGACCTTCGTGTCCGGCATGGGCCAGGCCTTCACGGTCGCTTGCGGTGTGGCGATCGTCGCGGCGATCGTCGCCATCTTCACCAAGCGCGGCACGAACGCCGAGGCGGGCGCGGGCGTGGGACACATCTGAGCGACGGCGCCCGGCCTGCGGAGCGGCTTACGACTGGCCGGCCCCAGCGGTACCGGTGCGCGGAGCGACCTACGGCCGGTCGGCCCCACCACCGGCGCCCGGCGCGCGGTACGGACGAGGTTCTCTCGTTCGTGCCGCGCGCCGTTGTCTGTGCGGTGGGAGGTGGGGGCGGCACGGCGGCGCCCAGCCGGCCGGCCAGTCGACGAGCGTGCCCGCCGCCCGGCTCGCCCGCCGCCCCCTTTCCCCGCCGCCCAGGTTCCCCGGCCCTCCACCCGCCGCTCCACCACACCGCGCGTCAACCAGCCGCCCCGGCCCGCCGCCGGGCCCCATCTGCCTTGGCCCAGGCGGCAGTTGGCCCCGGGCGCCGGGGCGAATCCCTCATCCGGATGAGCCGGACCGGGAACCCCGCCGCGCCCCCTACGGCCACGGCGTACCGCCACCGGGCGCCGCACCCGGCGGATCACGGGAGGAACGGTTTCCGCAGCCCGCCCGCGCCGTCCCGGGCAGCGTCAACCTCGCGCACCGGGCGTTCCGCTCCGGCGCGGCCGTTCGTCCACATACCTGATCCGGGTGGCAGTGCCGTCACGGGCTTGGCAGCCGCACAGCGCCGTCGCGATGCTCGAAGAGAACCCGCCGCGGGCAGCCGGCCCGCCGCGGTGCCTCAGCGTCGTACTCCACGGGGGAGATTCCCATGCGCCTGCGTACCACCCTGCGTACATCCCGGACCACCGCGCTCCTCGCCGGCCTCCTGGCCGCACTGACCGCGGCGTTCGCCATCCCGCCCGCCCTCGGCACCCCGGCCGCACACGCGGTCGCCGGCCACCGCTCCGCCTCGTCCGGCGACTGCGACGCGGGCCAGCTCTGCCTCTGGACGAAGGCCGACTACGGCGGCGCCCGGCGGACCTACGAACTGTCCGGTACCGACATCGAGAGCTGTGTCCCGCTGCCCAAGGGAAGCCGCGCCGCCGCTCTCGCCAACCGCACGGGCCGGCCGGTCACCACCTACCAGAGCGCGGAGTGCGCCGAGACCGCCGAATTCGACACCTATCCGGGCGGCGGCAGCTGGGTGCCCCGCTCGCCGTACCGGGTCCGGGCGTTCAAGGTGTGGGAGCGCTGAACCGGCCGCCCACGGGCCCGCCGTCGCGCGCCCGTACACCCCGCCCGACAGCACCGCGCCCCCCGGTCCGCGCAGGACGCGGATCGGGGGGCACGGGGAGAGCGCTGCGGCGGCAGGCCGCGGTGAGGTCAGGCGTCGCCGCCCGCCTCACCCGCCTCGGCGGCCGCCACGTCCAGGAGCTGGTAGCGGTCGATCGCCTGCTTCAGCAGCGACCGGTCGACCTTGCCCTCCTTGGCGAGCTCGGTGAGCACGCTCAGGACGATGGACTGCGCGTCGATGTGGAAGAAGCGACGGGCCGCGCCACGGGTGTCCGCGAAGCCGAAGCCGTCGGCACCCAGCGACTGGTACGTGCCGGGAACCCAGCGGGCGATCTGGTCCGGGACGGACCGCATCCAGTCCGAGACCGCGACCTTCGGGCCCTCGGCACCCTGGAGCTTCTGCGTCACGTACGGGACGCGCTGCTCCTCCTCCGGGTGCAGCAGGTTGTGCTCCTCGGCGTCCACCGCCTCGCGGCGCAGCTCGTTCCAGGACGTCGCCGACCAGACATCGGCCTTGACGTTCCACTCGTCCGCCAGGATCTGCTGAGCCTCGACCGCCCACGGCACGGCCACACCCGAGGCGAGGATCTGGGCGCTGTGCTCGCCCTTCTCGCCCGGCTTGACGCGGTGCAGACCCTTGAGGATGCCCTCGACGTCGGCGTCGGCCGGCTCCGCGGGGTGCAGGATCGGCTCGTTGTAGACGGTGAGGTAGTAGAAGATGTCCTCGGCGTTCTCGCCGTACATCCGGCGCAGACCGTCCTTGACGATGTGCGCGATCTCGTAGCCGTAGGCCGGGTCGTAGGCGACACAGGCCGGGTTGGTCGAGGCCAGCAGCTGCGAGTGGCCGTCCGCGTGCTGGAGACCCTCACCGGTCAGCGTCGTACGGCCGGCGGTGGCGCCGAGCACGAAGCCGCGGGCGAGCTGGTCGGCCATCTGCCAGAACTGGTCACCGGTCCGCTGGAACCCGAACATCGAGTAGAAGACATAGACCGGGATCAGCGGCTCGCCGTGCGTCGCATAGGCGGAACCCGCCGCGATCAGCGACGCCGTGCAGCCCGCCTCGGTGATGCCGTCGTGCAGCATCTGGCCGGTCGGCGACTCCTTGTACGCCAGGAGCAGTTCGCGGTCGACCGACTCGTACTGCTGGCCCAGCGGGTTGTAGATCTTGGCCGACGGGAAGAACGCGTCCATGCCGAAGGTGCGGTACTCGTCGGGCGCGATCGGCACGAAGCGCTTGCCGATCTCCTTGTCCCGCATGAGGTCCTTCAGGATGCGGACGAACGCCATGGTCGTGGCGATCTTCTGCTGCCCCGAGCCCTTCTTGGCGCCCGCGTAGGCCTTGTCGTCCGGCAGCTTCAGCGGCTCGGCGCGCACGACACGGGTGGGCACATAGCCGCCCAGGCCCTTGCGGCGGTCGTGCATGTACTGGATCTCTTCGGAGTTCCGGCCCGGGTGGTAGTACGGCGGCAGGCCGTCCTCCAGGTCCTTGTCCGGGATCGGCAGGTGCAGCCGGTCACGGAAGCCCTTGAGGTCCTCGACCGTCAGCTTCTTCATCTGGTGGGTCGCGTTGCGGCCCTCGAAGTTCGGGCCGAGCGTCCAGCCCTTGACGGTCTGCGCGAGGATCACCGTCGGCTGGCCCTTGTGGGCCTTGGCCGCCGCGTACGCCGCGTAGATCTTCTTGTGGTCGTGACCGCCGCGGCCCAGGTGCAGGATCTGGTCGTCGGTCATGTTCTCGACCATCGCGCGCAGGCGGTGGTCGTCACCGAAGAAGTGCTCGCGGATGTACGCACCGGTCTCGGTGGCGTACGTCTGGAACTGGCCGTCGGGGGTGGTGTTGAGCTTGTTGACCAGGATGCCGTCGCGGTCCTGCGCGAGCAGCGGGTCCCAGCTGCGGTCCCACACCAGCTTGATCACGTTCCAGCCGGCGCCGCGGAACTGCGACTCCAGCTCCTGCATGATCTTGCCGTTGCCGCGGACCGGGCCGTCGAGGCGCTGCAGGTTGCAGTTGACGACGAAGGTCAGGTTGTCGAGGCCCTCACGGGCGGCGATGGACAGCTGGCCGAGCGACTCGGGCTCGTCCATCTCGCCGTCGCCGAGGTAGGCCCAGACGTGCGACTTGGAGGTGTCGGCGATACCGCGCGCCTCCATGTAGCGGTTCATCCGCGCCTGGTAGATCGCGCCGAGCGGACCGAGACCCATCGAGACGGTCGGGAACTCCCAGAAGTCCGGCATCAGCCGCGGGTGCGGGTAGCTGGACAGCCCGTCGGGAGCCTTCGACTTCTCCTGGCGGAAGGCGTCGAGCTGGTTCTCGTTCAGCCGGTCCAGGAGGTACGCGCGGGCGTAGACACCGGGCGAGGCATGGCCCTGGAAGAAGATCTGGTCGCCGCCGTCACCCCCGTCCTTGCCCCGGAAGAAGTGGTTGAAGCCCACGTCGTAGAGGGAGGCGGAGGAGGCGAAGGTGGCGATGTGGCCACCGACGCCGATGCCCGGACGCTGGGCGCGCGAGACCATCACGGCGGCGTTCCACCGGGTCGCGTTGAGGACCTTGCGCTCGATCTCCTCGTTGCCCGGGAAGAACGGCTCGTCCTTGGTCGCGATGGTGTTGACGTAGTCCGTGCTGCGCATCTCGGGCACGGCCACACGCTTCTCGCGGGCGCGCTCGATCAGGCGGAGCATGAGGTAGCGGGCACGTTCCCGGCCTCGCTCGTCGACGGCCGCGTCGAGCGAGTCGAGCCATTCCTGGGTCTCTTCGGGATCGAAGTCCGGGACCTGGCTGGGAAGGCCGCCAATGATGATCGGGTTTCGATCGGATCCGGAAGCCACGCTGTTCCTTCGTGTTCGGTTCGTGTCGTGCCCCGCAAGGGATTGATGCTGCGCACGGACGAATGCTGTCTCTGCCTTGGTGTCGCGCCGTCTTCCATCGTGTACCGAGCCACAGGGATACGTCACCTCTACTGATGGGTAACCCGTCAGTAGAGAGATGGCGCTGAAAAGGCCGATTTCTCGGGTCGGCCAAATCGCAACCATACGCCCATGTCGAAAGTGCTTCGCGTACGGACGTGCGGACCCCGAAATCAGGTCCGCGAGCGGCGGCTGCCCCCCGAAGGGACCAGTCAGGCGCGAGTACCCGATAAACCCTGCAGAAAGCTGTGTCGTGAATCACTTCAGCCTCTCCCGCAGGGGTCGCGGTTGCGGCGAGACGCCGCCAAACGTCACCGTTTCGGCGGTCTGGACCGCCGGGTACTTGCGCGATCCGCCCGGCCCGTGTGGACTACGCCCAATGCTCCGCGCACGCGCGGGGTCCCCGAGCATTTCCGAAACATGACAGGAGGCAATCCGTGAGCGCGACCGCGGACCACGCGGAGGAGCGGACCAACCCTGCCGCCAGGCTGGGGTTCGAGCCCGGACAGGTGGTCCAGGAGATCGGTTACGACGATGACGTCGATCAGGATCTCCGCGAAGGCATTGAGACCGTGATCGGCCAGGATCTCGTCGACGAGGACTACGACGACGTGTGTGACGTCGTGGTGCTGTGGTTCCGCGACGAGGACGGCGACCTCACGGACGCGCTGGTGGACGCCATCGGCCTGATCGACGAGGGCGGGCAGATCTGGCTGCTGACCCCGAAGACCGGCCGTGACGGCTACGTCGAGCCGAGCGACATCAATGAGGCCGCGCAGACCGCGGGTCTGTCCCAGACCAAGAGCATCAACGCGGCCAAGGACTGGACCGGCAGCCGCCTGGTCACGCCCAAGTCCGGCAAGCGCTGAGCCACCCCGACTCGACGTTCGCCGCCGAGCCCCTTCCGCCTGTTCCGGAGGGGGCTCGGCCCTGTTCAGGACAGGTTCCCCGGACGTGTGCACCGGCGCGTAGGGTTGGTCGCGTCCTGTTGTGAGTGAGCGGAAGGGAAGCACCCCATGGCGATCGAGGTCGGCACGAAGGCTCCGGATTTCGAGCTGAAGAACCAGCACGGCGAACTGGTCAAGCTCTCCGACTTCCGCGGCGAGAAGGCCGTCGTCCTCCTCTTCTACCCCTTCGCTTTCACCGGTGTGTGCACCGGCGAGCTCTGCGCGCTCCGTGACGAGCTGCCGAAGTTCGTCAACGACGACGTGCAGCTGCTGGCCGTCTCCAACGACTCCCCGTTCTCGCTGCGCATCTTCGCCGAGCAGGAGGGCCTGGAGTACCCGCTGCTGTCCGACTTCTGGCCGCACGGCGAGGCCTCGCGGGCGTACGGCGTCTTCGACGAGGAGAAGGGCTGCGCGGTGCGCGGCACCTTCATCATCGACAAGGAGGGCGTGGTGCGCTGGACGGTCGTCAACGGCCTGCCCGACGCCCGCGACCTGAACGACTACGTCAAGGCGCTCGGCACCCTCTGAGCCGGCGCACTCTCCCGGGTACCGCTGCGCCCACCGGGCCGACATCCGCATGATCCAGGTGCGAGAGCTGCAATCGGTGGGAACCGGTCACTAGGATCAATTCGTTGATCCGATGCCATGCACGATGGGGGCGCAGGTACCCCTCGAATCTATGGGAGGACTCGTGGGAGTCAGCCTCAGCAAGGGCGGCAACGTCTCGCTGACGAAGGAAGCCCCCAATCTGACCGCCGTCGTCGTCGGTCTGGGCTGGGATGCGCGTACCACCACCGGTACGGACTTCGACCTGGACGCCAGCGCCCTGCTGACGAACGACCAGGGCAAGGTGGGCAACGACCAGAACTTCGTGTTCTTCAACAACCTGAAGAGCCCGGACGGTTCGGTCGAGCACACCGGTGACAACATCACTGGTGAGGGCGAGGGCGACGACGAGCAGATCAAGGTGAATCTGGCCGCCGTCCCGGCCGATGTCGCCAAGATCGTCTTTCCGGTGTCGATCTACGACGCCGAGACCCGCCAGCAGAGCTTCGGCCAGGTCCGCAACGCCTTCATCCGCGTGGTCAACCAGGCCGACAACAACGAGCTGGCGCGTTACGACCTGAGCGAGGACGCCTCGACCGAGACCGCCATGGTCTTCGGCGAGCTGTACCGCAACGGCGCGGAGTGGAAGTTCCGGGCCATCGGCCAGGGCTACGCCTCGGGCCTGCGCGGCATCGCGCAGGACTTCGGCGTCAACGTCTGACCGGGCCGGACCCGGGTCCGATCGACGACGCCGCCAGGGCAGTGCCGTAGCGGCGGCTGCCCGGGCCAAGAACGACCGCGTCCGGCGCCGTACGTCCCCGCCCGGGGAGTGCGGCGCCGGACGCGCGTGAACGAGGGTGACGGGCCGCGCGCCGGGCGGGCCCGCACCGACACCGGGGAGGATGCGAACGATGAGCGTCACGCTTGCCAAGGGGGGCAATGTCTCCCTGTCCAAGGCCGCGCCGGATCTCACGCAGATCATGGTCGGCCTCGGCTGGGACGCGCGGTCCACGACCGGAGCGCCGTTCGACCTGGACGCCAGCGCGCTGCTGTGCCAGGCCGGCCGGGTGCTGGGGGACGAGTACTTCGTCTTCTACAACAACCTCAAGAGCCCCGAGGGCTCCGTCGAGCACACCGGGGACAACCTCACCGGCGAAGGTGAGGGCGACGACGAGTCGATCCTGGTGGATCTTTCCCAGGTGCCCGAACAGGTCGACAAGATCGTCTTTCCGGTCTCCATTCATGAGGCGGATCTGCGCGGCCAGAGCTTCGGCCAGGTCAGCAATGCCTTTATCCGCATCGTCAATCAGGCCGACGGCAGTGAACTCGCCCGCTACGACCTCAGTGAGGACGCCTCCGGCGAAACCGCGATGATCTTCGGCGAGGTCTATCGCTACCAGGGCGAATGGAAGTTCCGGGCAGTGGGGCAGGGGTACGCGTCGGGTCTCCGGGGCATCGCTCTAGACTTCGGGGTCAACGTTTCGTAAAGCGCCGCGCGCTGCGCGCGGGGGACCCACACACCGAGGGAATGGGTAGGCAGTGCTCCTGAAAACCTTTGGCTGGTCGTTCGCCGTCACGGCGCTCGGCCTCGCCTTGGCGGGCGTGCTCTGGGGGTGGCAGGGGCTGGCGATTGTCGGGATCCTGTCCGTCCTGGAGATCTCCGTCTCGTTCGACAACGCCGTCATCAACGCAGGCATCCTGCGCAAGATGAACGCCTTCTGGCAGAAGATCTTCCTTACGCTCGGCATCCTGATCGCCGTGTTCGGCATGCGACTGGTGTTCCCGGTCGTCATTGTCGCGATCACCGCGAAGCTGGGGCCGATCGAGGCGGTCAACCTCGCCATCCATGACAAGGCGCAATACCAGGAACTGGTCACCAGCGCCCATCCGGCCATCGCGGCCTTCGGCGGAATCTTCCTGCTGATGATCTTCCTCGACTTCATATTCGAGGAGCGCGATTACAAGTGGCTGTCCTGGATCGAAAAGCCCATGGCCAAGATGGGCAAGCTGGACACCCTGTCCATCATCATCGCGCTGGTCGCCCTGCTGGTGGCCGCGATGACGGTGGCCACCGACGTCGCGCACGGCGGCGGTGACAAGAGCGCCACGGTGCTGCTGTCCGGCGTCGCGGGCCTGATCACGTACCTCGTCGTCGGCGGTATCTCCGGCTACTTCGAGGAAAAGCTGGAGGAGGACGAGGACGACGAGGAGGCGGGCGACGGGGCCGCGGCGGCTCCCGCCACGAACGGCAACGGCTCGGCCGTCGGCCTGGCCGGCAAGGCCGCGTTCTTCATGTTCCTCTACCTCGAGGTCATCGACGCGTCCTTCTCCTTCGACGGCGTCATCGGTGCGTTCGCGATCACCAACGACATCTTCATGATGGCGCTGGGCCTGGGCATCGGCGCGATGTACATCCGGTCGCTGACCGTCTTCCTGGTCCGCAAGGGGACCCTGGAGGACTACGTCTACCTGGAGCACGGCGCCCACTACGCGATCGGCGCGCTGGCCGTCATCCTGCTCATCACGATCAAGTACGAGGTCAGCGAGGTCATCACCGGCCTGGTGGGCATCGTGCTGATCGCCCTCTCGTTCGGCTCTTCCGTGCTCCGGAACCGGCGCGAGGGCCGGTCGGGGGACAGCTCCGGAGACAAGGCGGAGGTCGCGTCCGGAGTGTGACGCGGCGCTGATTGAGGAACGCTCATTGCGGGGCGGCCTGAGGTGCGGACCTCGGGCCGCCCCGTAGTAGTCGGGGCCGAGCAATGGGGTGGGCAAGGTGTCGTTCCTGGGGAACCTGTGGCGCGGTGGCGCGCAGAAGTATGACTTCGACAGCGGTGGTGCGTCGTATGTCGTCGAGCTGACGAAGCGGAATCCGGCCGTCTCGCTGACCAAGCAGGGGGCCGCCACCGGACATCTGCGGGTCAATCTGCACTGGCAGATGCGGACTTCGGACCTTCATGAGCGGGGCGGCCCGGGCCGGGGCGGGCTGCTGCGGCATCCGGGCAAGCTGTTCAAGCCCGAGGTCGTCCAGGCGCAGGGGCCGGCCGTGGTCAACGTCGACCTGGACCTGGCCTGTCTGTACGAGCTCAAGGACGGCACCAAGGGCGTGGTGCAGCCGCTGGGCAGCTTCCTGGGGGATCTCAACGGGGCGCCCTTCGTCCAGCTCAGCGGGGACGACCGCTTCGGATCCGGGTCCGGTGAGACGCTGTACATCAACCTGGACCAGCGCGACGAGATCAAGCGCATGCTGATCTTCGTCTACATCTACGACGGCACACCGGCCTTCGACCGCACACACGCGGTCGTGACGCTCTACCCGAGCAGTGGGCCGCGGGTCGAGGTCAAGCTGGACGAGCGGGCGCCGCAGGCTCGCTCCTGCGCGGTCTTCATGCTGGAGAACGTGAAGGGCGAGCTGACGGTGCGCCGCGAGGTGAAGTACGTCTACGGCTTCCAGGCGGAGCTCGACCGGCTGTACGGCTGGGGGCTCCAGTGGGGGCGGGGCTACAAGTCCAAGGTGTGAGCCGCCCCGTGCGGCGCAGCACCCGGAGTGGTACGGGGTGTGCGCCGCCGGTTGTGCGGTGGCCGTCCGGGGCCCCGCCGGGTCATCCGCTAACGGCGCTGGAACTGCGGCCCCTGAGGCGGCAGGACGAAGGACGGGTCCGGCACGAAGGGCTGCTGCATCGGGTAGCCGTACGTCGAGGCGGGGTGCGGCTGGGGCTGTGGAGCGCCGTACGGGGACGGTGGCTGCTGCGGGGGCTGGTACTGGGGCGGCGGCCCCGGGTAGCCGTAGGCGGGCTGGGCCGGGGGCTGCGCCGGCAGGGGCGGAACCTGCTGGGGGTAGCCGTAGCCGCCGCTCGTGGGCGGGGGTGCCGCGGGGGGCGTGGCGACGGGGGACTGCGGTGCGGCCGGGCCCTGCTCGGGCAGCGCATCCGCCACATGCTGGGTGGCGGCATCGGGGTCCGACGCCGGAGGGGTCTGCGCGTCCGCCGCGGAGGGCGGGCCCGAGGCCTCTTCCGGCCAGGTGCTGGGCGGCGGGGTCACGGGGGAGTCGGCGGGGCCGTTCGCCGGACCGCCGGCGGACGGGCTGCCGGAGGCGGCGGCGCCCGGTGCGCCCTCCGGGGACGGCACGTGGGCCGTCGTGGCATCCGAGCCGGACGGGGCCGACGTGGGCGCCTTTGCGGCCGGAGGACCGGAGGGGCCGGCGTCCGCCTCGTTCTCGTCCACCGAGATCCCGAACTCGGTCGCCAGACCGACCAGTCCGGTCTCGTACCCCTGCCCCAGCGCACGGAACTTCCAGGAATCGGCGCGGCGGTACAACTCCCCGCAGATCAGGGCCGTCTCGTCACCCGTCTCGGGCACCACATCGAAGACCGCGAGCGGTTCGCCGTCGCTCGCCGCCGCGTCGTACAGCCGGACCTGCAGATCCGTGACGCCCGCGAACGCGCCGCCGTCCGACGACGCGGCCAGCACCACCCGGTCCACCGACGGGTCCAGCGCCGTCAGATCCGCCTCGATGGTGTCGGCCAGCTTGTCGGCGAGCTGGGCCTTGGGCAGATGCCGCACCAGGCCGCTGGGGTGGCGTGGCTGGTTGTAGAAGACGAAGTCCTCGTCGGAGCGCACGCGTCCCTCGGGTCCCACCAGCAGGGCCGAGGCGTCGACATCCGGAACATCCGCGCCGGGCGTCCAGCGCAGTACGGCCCGAACAGCCGTGGCATCGAGGGGTACGTTCGACCCTTTCAGCATCGCGTGCGTCATGCCGTCATCCTGCCTTCCCTGAGGTCGCAGGGACAACGCGGGGGCCTTGGTGGGGTGCAGCGGGCTCCCTCGCGGACGCCCGGGTGACTCGTGGGGGTTACGTGATTTTCATGTACGCGGGAACTTTCCACACCCCCGCGCACGTACGATTACCGGCTGGATCCAGACAGCGAGACGCAGCGGGGGTGCCCGGGTCCCGCAGGCAGACGGGGAGATTTATGCGGCATTTTGGGCATCTTGCGCCTGGCATCCGGAACACGTTGTTCCATCAGGAGCCGGTGGACTTCACCGCCGATTCCCCGGCCCGCACGCTCGCGGTCGCGCTGGGTGCCACCCTCTACAGCCCCGCCACCCGCCCGCACCTCGCCGCCGACGTCCTCAAACAGGCCGGGCGCGGCGTGATGTCCATGGTGCTGTGCCTCGAGGACTCGATAAGCGACGCGGAGGTCGCCGCCGGCGAGGAGAATCTCGTACGGCAGCTCGGTCTCCTCGACGAGGCGGCCGCCGCCGGCGCCTGCCTTCCGCTGCTGTTCGTCCGCGTCCGCACCCCCGAGCAAATAGCGGACCTGGTGGGCCGGATGGGCGCCGCCGTCCACAGACTGTCCGGATTCGTACTTCCGAAATTCACCGAGGAGCGCGGAATCCCGTTCCTTGAGGCGCTGGCCGTGGCCGAGTCCGTCTGCTCCCGCCGGCTCTTCGCGATGCCTGTGCTGGAGTCCCCCCAGCTGCTGCATCTGGAGAGCCGCGCCGAGACCCTCCAGGGCATCGCCCGGACCGTCGACAAATACCGGGACCGGGTGCTGGCGCTGCGGCTCGGCGTCACGGACTTCTGCTCCGCCTACGGCCTGCGCAGACCGCCCGACATGACGGCGTACGACGTCCAGATCGTCGCCTCCGTGATCGCCGACGTGGTGAATGTGCTCGGACGGGTCGACGGCACGGGCTTCACGGTCACCGGGCCGGTGTGGGAGTACTTCCGGCTGCACGAGCGGATGTTCAAGCCGCAGCTGCGGCGCAGCCCGTTCCTCGGACGCGCAGAGGACCTGCGGACGGCGCTGATCGAGCACGACATGGACGGCCTGCTGCGCGAGATCGAACTCGACCGTGCCAACGGCCTGCAGGGCAAGACCTGCATCCACCCCTCGCATGTCGCGCCGGTGCACGCCCTCTCGGTCGTCAGCCATGAGGAGTTCAGCGACGCGGTCGACATCCTGCGGCCCGAACGCGGCGACGGCGGGGTGCTGCGCTCCTCGTACACGAACAAGATGAACGAGGTGAAACCCCACCGGGCCTGGGCCGAGCGGACCCTGCTGCGCGCCGAGGCCTTCGGGGTCGCCCGGGAGGGCATCGGATTCGTGGAACTGCTGACGGCGAGCGTGCCGCAGGGCTGATCTGCGGTGACCGAGATGAACGACACGACGGAGGAGACGGAACGCGTGGTCTGGACAGGGGAATGGGTCGCCGGCCGGCTCGGGGTCTCGCTGAGCGGCGGGGACGAGCTGCCGGAACTGCTCGGGCTCGCGCTGCGGCGCAACCCCAAGCGGGCCCATCTGCTCGTGTCGAACGTGCTCGGCAAGCATGTGCCGCAGCGACCGGGCGTGGTCCATGGCGCCGGCGTCGGGCTGGGACGCCGGGTGCGGGAGCTGCTGGGCGACGAGGA
The DNA here is from genome assembly GCF_042746015.1 of Streptomyces sp. NPDC058773. Taxonomy (NCBI): domain Bacteria; kingdom Bacillati; phylum Actinomycetota; class Actinomycetes; order Kitasatosporales; family Streptomycetaceae; genus Streptomyces; species Streptomyces sp. NPDC058773. The sequence goes on along the minus strand of NZ_JBHYPE010000044.1, from coordinate 39,778 downwards.
CGCCGCCCGCTCCGTCGTGCTGGGCTACGCCGAGACCGCCACCGGCCTCGGGCACTCGGTCGCCGACGGCCTCGCCCTCGCGCCCTATCTGCACTCCACCCGGCGCCCGGTGGCCGGTGCGGCGCAGGCCGGCGGCTTCGAGGAGGAGCACAGCCACGCCACCTCGCATCTGCTGCTCCCCGAGGACCGGGACCTCCTGGCCGGGGACGGGCCGTTGGTGCTGGTCGACGACGAGTTCTCCACCGGCCGGACCGTCCTGAACACCATCAGGGCGCTGCATGCGCGCTTCCCGCGCGAACGGTACGTGGTCGTCGCCCTGGTCGACATGCGTTCCGACGCGGACCGCGGCCGTCTGGAGAAGTTCGCGGCGGAACTGGGCGCCCGCGTCGACCTCGTCGCGCTGGCCGCGGGCGGCGTAGACCTGCCCGAGGACGTGCTGACCCGCGGCCAGGAACTCGTCGCCGCACACGAGGAGCCGGGGGCTGCCTCGGGGAGGGCGGCTGCGGATGACGGGCGGCACGCGGCAGCTGCCCCGGCCGCGCCCGGCGGCCCCGGCGCGGACCTCGTACGGATCGACCTCGGCTGGCCCGTGGGACTGCCGGACGGTGGCAGGCACGGCTTCACACCGGCGCACCGGGAACGCCTGGAGGCCGGGCTGCCGGAGATGGCCGGCCGTATTGCCCAGCGGCTGGACGGCGCCCGCCGCGTCCTCGTCCTCGGCAACGAGGAACTGATGTACGCGCCGCTGCGGATGGCCGAGGCTCTGGACGCGCTTGTCGCGCCGGAGGCTCACGGGGACGGCGTCTTCTTCTCCACCACCACCCGGTCGCCGGTGCTCGCCGTCGACGACCCCGGCTACGCGATCCGGACCCGGCTGTCCTTCCCCGCCCACGACGCTCCCGCCGACGGGCCGGGCGAGCGGTACGCCTACAACGTCGCCGCCGGCACCGACCCCGACCGCCGCTTCGACGCCATCGTGGCCGTCGTCGACTCGCACGGCGACCGCCCCGAACTGCACGCCGCCGACGGTCTGCTGCACCGGCTCGCCGCGCACACCGACCGGCTGCTGCTCGCCGTCATCCCCTCGTACGCCCCGCGACCACAGGCCGGACCCATGCCCCTCCCCGAGCCGCTGCGCGGCCCCGCCTTCTCCTCCTACACGGCCGACGAGGTCGGCTGGCTGCTGCAGGATCTCTCCGAGGTGACCCTGGAGGCGCCGACCGAGGAGCGCGAGGAGGCGATTCAGCGTGGCGGCGCCCACTACGCGGAGTCGCTGCCCGTCGAATACCAGCCGAGCGAGGAGTACCAGGCGCTGTTCCACAGCGCGCTGGAGGCTTCCGCGAGCCGGATCGCGCGGGCCGTCGGGACGGTCACCGAGACCGTGCTCGCCGAGCGCGGTCCACGTCCCGTGCTGGTCTCGCTGGCGCGGGCCGGGACCCCCGTCGGGGTGCTGATGCGCCGCTGGGCGCGGCACGCGCACGGCCTGGACCTGCCGCACTACGCGGTCTCGATCGTCCGCGGCCGGGGCATCGACACCACGGCGCTCCGGTGGCTGGCCGCGCATCACGATCCGGCGGATGTCGTCTTCGTGGACGGCTGGACCGGCAAGGGGGCCATCACCCGTGAACTCGCCCAGGCCCTGGCGGACTTCCCGGGCTTCGACCCGCGGATCGCCGTGCTCGCCGACCCCGGCGGCTGTGTCGAGACGTACGGCACCCGCGACGACTTCCTCATCCCGTCGGCCTGCCTCAACTCCACCGTCTCCGGTCTCATATCGCGCACCGTCCTGCGCGATGACCTCGTGGGGCCGGATGACTTCCACGGCGCGAAGTTCTACCGCCATCTGGCCGGAACCGATGTGTCGCGCGCCTTCCTGGACACAATCGGCGCGCGCTTCGACGACGTCGCCCCGGACGTCGCCGCCGACGTGAAGGTGCTGGCCGCCGCCGACCGGGCCCCCACCTGGGAAGGCTGGGCGGCCGTCGAGCGGATCAGCGAGGAGTACGGCATCCATGACGTGAACCTCGTGAAGCCCGGTGTCGGCGAGACCACCCGCGTCCTGCTGCGCCGGGTCCCCTGGAAGATCCTGGCCCGGCGGGGAGCCGGAACGGATCTCGATCATGTGCGCCTCCTGGCGGAACAACGGGGCGTGCCGGTCGAAGAGGTCGACGAACTTCCCTACACCTGCGTCGGGTTGATCCACCCCCGCTTCACCCGCGGGGCCACGGGTGCCGACGGCAAGGCGGTGGCCACCCGATGAGCCGCCGGCCCCTCGCCCACCGCCACCCTTCCCTGGAAGCGCTGCGCGCTGCCCCTGTTCTGGTCGCCAGCGACCTCGACCGCACCCTGATCTATTCGGCCGCGGCACTGGGCCTGGCCATGCCCGACGCCGAGGCGCCCCGGCTCCTGTGCGTGGAGACCTACGAGCGCAAGCCGCTGTCCTATATGACGGAGACCGCTGCCGGGCTGCTCGCCGAACTGGCCGGCACGACCACCTTCGTGCCGACCACCACCCGCACCCGTGAGCAGTACGCCCGCATTCATCTCCCCGGCCCGCCCCCGGAGTTCGCGATCTGCGCCAACGGCGGCCATCTGCTCGTACGGGGCGAGTCGGACCCGGACTGGCAGCGCAGCGTCGCCCGGCGGCTCGCCGCACAGTGCGCGCCCCTGGACGAGATCCGCACGCATCTCGTCCGCACCGCCGACCCGGCCTGGCTGCTCAAGGAGCGGGTCGCGGAGGACCTCTTCGCCTATCTCGTCGTGGAGCGGCCGCTGTTGCCGGACACCTGGGTGAAGGACCTCACCGGCTGGGCCGACGAACGCGGCTGGACGGTGTCCCTCCAGGGCCGCAAGATCTATGCCGTGCCGCAGCCGCTGACCAAGAGCGCAGCCGTGGCGGAGGTGGCGCGCCGCACCGGGGCGTCCGAGATCCTCGCGGCCGGCGACTCCCTCCTCGACGCCGATCTGCTGCTGGCCGCGGACCGCGGATGGCGGCCCGGACACGGCGAGCTGGCCGACTCCGGCTGGCAGGCCCCTCATGTCACGGCGCTCGACGAGCGGGGTGTGGCCGCGGGCGAGGAGATCGTGCGGGCCTTCCTCCGCGGCGGCGTAGCTCCGGGCCACGCCGGCTGACACGACGACGACGTCCGCCCATGGCCGTCGGGCCGTCATGGGCGACGTCGGAGTGACGGCGCTTCGGGGGAGGAAGACGGCGCGTCGGGGAAGGGACAAAACCGCGGACGGTTGGTGAGGGGCTCGACTACTGTCACCGAGTCGGTCGGCCGCACCGACCGGCGATCCGTCGGGACGACGATCCTTCTTCATGAGGAGAGCGAGTGGCTGAGTCCAAGAGCACGCCGATCACAGCGGAGCTGTACACCTACGTTCTCGCCCACAATCCGCCGCTGAACGCCGCGCAGCGGGACATCGTGGAGCTCACACACCAACAGTTCCCTGAAGCGGCGGGCATGCAGTCGGCCGAGGAGCAGGGGCCGCTGCTGGCGTTCCTGGTCCGGCTGACCGGGGCGCGGCGCGTCGTCGAGGTAGGGACGTTCACGGGCTTCTCGACGCTGTCGATGGCCCAGGCGTTGCCCGAGGACGGCACGCTGATCGCCTGCGACGTATCCGAGGAGTGGACCGCCTACGGCCGGGAGTCCTGGGCCAAGGCCGGCGTCGCGGACCGCATCGACCTGCGGATCGCGCCCGCGCTGGAGACCCTGCGGGCGATGCCGGACGAGCCGCACATCGACCTCGCCTATCTCGACGCGGACAAGGGCGGCTACATCGCCTACTGGGAGGAGCTGGTGCCCCGGCTGCGGCCGGGCGGCCTGATCGTCGCGGACAACGTGCTGTATCAGGGGGAGGTCGCCGACCCGGCGGCGACCGGGTCGGCCCTGGCCATCCGGGCGTTCAACGACCACGTTCTGGCGGACGCCCGGATGGAGGCGGTCATGCTCACCGTGGCGGACGGGTTGACGCTGGCGCGCAAGCGGTAGCGGCGACGGCGCCGGGGGCCGGGGCCGCCACGACGTGGCACGGCCCCCGTGAAAACGCCCCTGGCGTCCTAGCCGCAGCAGCCGCCTCCGCAGCAACCGCCGCCCCCACCGCTCGGGGCGCGGGCGGGGGCGGCCGCGGAGCCGCCGACGGCGACCGTGGAGAGCAGCTTCACGGTGTCCTCGTGGCCCTCGGGGCAGACGGCCGGGGCGGAGGACTCGGCCATCGGCCGGTTCAGCTCGAAGGTGGAGCCACAGGGGCGGCACCGGTATTCGTAACGGGGCATGGGCACAGGTTAGCCGCGGCGCCGCTCAGCGCACGACGGTGCCGGGCGGCGCGCCCAGCATGCCCAGCTCCGCGCGGGTCGGTGCGCCCTCCCAGTCGCCGGGCGACGCGACCGCGAACGCTCCGGTGGTGACGGCGCGCTCCAGGCGTCCGGCCGGCCCCGCACCGTCCAGCAGCGCCGACAGATAGCCCGCTACGAAGGCGTCGCCGGCGCCCACGGCATCCACGGCTCGCACCGCCCTGGCGGGCCGGTGCAGGGAGCCGCTGTCGGTGAAGGACGTCGCCCCCGCCGCACCGAGTTTGACCACGACCTCGCCGACGCCCTGGTTCAGCAGGAGCCCGGCCTGCGTCGCCACGGTGGCCGCAGGGTCGCCTGCGCCCTTCTGGGGCGGGAGGGGCGCGGTGTCGTCGGCCGTGTCGGTCGCCTCGGCCCCTGGGCCCGCACCGGCCCCGGCACCCGTCTCGCCCCCGCCTCCCGGCAGACACAGCGGTAGTTCGTCGTCGGAGGCGATCAGGACGTCCACGGAGGGTATCCACTCGCGGAGCACGTCGGCGGCCTCTCGGGCGGTCCACAGGCGGGCGCGGAAGTTGACATCGAGGCATACCAACGTGCCGTGTTGGCGGGCCAGTTGGAGGGCGTGCCGGGACGCCGCGCGGGCCGTGGGGCTCAGGGAGGGCGTGATGCCCGTGAGGTGCAGGACGCGGGGCGGTGCGGCAGCGAAGGCGCGCCGGATCGCCTCGGCGGTGAGCCGGGAGCCGGCCGATCCCGCGCGGTAGTAGTGGACCCGGGTCACCTCGGGGAGCCGTGGCTCGAAGAGGAGCAGCCCGGTCGGGGCGCCGGGATCGGTCGTGGCGCCGGATACGTCGACACCTTCGGCGCGCAGCGTACGCAGCACCAGCTGTCCGGCCTCGTCCTCGCCGACCGCGCCCGCCCAGCGGACCTCGTGTCCGAGCCGGGCCAGGCCGATCGCGACATTGCTCTCCGCCCCGGCGACGGAAACGTTCATCGTGCCGCCGAGCTTCAGCGGGCCGCTGCCCCGCAGGGCGACCATCGTCTCGCCGAGCGTGAAGACGTCCGGGCGACCGGGCCGTCCGGGAAGCAGCGGGCGGGCGGGTGCCGCTCGGGAGCGCGGGGCGGCGGCACCCCGCTGGTCCGCGCCGCCCGTGGCCCTCGACTGCCCTGTCACTGTGCGCACGCCGCCTTGAACTCCGCCGCACGCTTGCGCAGCTCGTCCAGGTCGCCGCCGTCCGCCGCGTCCCCGATGAGCGGTGAGCCGACGCCCACCGCCACTGCTCCGGCGGCGAAATACGCCGGTGCGGCCGCCGCGTCCACCCCGCCGACCGGCACGAACGCCGGCTCGGGGAACGGAGCGCGAAGCGTCCGCAGATACTCGGGCCCGCCCACGGACGCCGGGAACAGCTTCAGGGCCGAGACGCCCAGCGCGTCGGCCGCGATCACCTCGGACGGTGTGAGCACCCCGGCGAGCGTCGCGAGCCCCTGTCGTACGGACTCCTCCAGACCGGCCCCCAGGCCGGGCGTGACGATGAGATTGGCCCCGGCCTCGGCGGCGCGCCGGGCGTCAGCCGCGGTCAGGACCGTGCCGGCGCCGAGCCAGGCCGCATCGCCGAGCTCGGCACGCGCCCGTCGGATGACGGTCAGGGCGTCGCTTCCGCTGAGCGAGACCTCGATCAGCGGAACGTCTGCCTCCGCGAGCGCCATGACCGTACGGAAGGACGCCTCCGCATCTCTGCCCCGGATGATGGCGATCAGCCGCTCGGTCCGAAGCGCTGTGCTGAAGTCCATGGCGTTCCTGCTTTCTCCTGCTTCCCGCCGCATGCGTACTGCGCGGCCGGGCCGTTCGGGCGCACGGGTGACACCTCTGATTATTCCGGTCCGGGCGGGCGGCCGTGCGGGCTGTGGACAACGAGCCGGATGCGGCCAGGAGGGCGCGGCGGCTCGGGCGTGACGTGCGCGTCGTCCCCCGGACCGGGCCGTGGCGATCGGCGGCTCGCGCCCGGCCGTTCACCACTCGGCGAAGGCTCCGTCCTCGTGGCGCCACACCGGATTCCGCCAGGCGTGCCCCCGCCGGTCCGCAGCCCGTACGGCGGCCTCGTCGACCTCCACGCCGAGCCCGGGGCGCTCGGTCCGCAGCAGCGAGCCGCCGTGGAAGCGGAACGGCTCCGGATCCGCGACATAGTCCAGCAGCTCGGCGCCCTGGTGGTAGTGGATCCCGAGGGACTGCTCCTGGATGAGGAAGTTCGGGGTGGTGAAGGCGACTTGGAGGCTGGCGGCCAGGGCTACCGGTCCGAGGGGGCAGTGCGGGGCGAGCTGCGCGCCGTACGTTTCCGCGAGCGCGGCGATCCGGCGTAGCTCGGAGATGCCGCCCGCGTGCGAGATGTCGGGCTGGAGGATCGCCACCCCGGCTTGCAGCGGAGCCAGGAACTCTCGCCGGGTGAAGAGACGTTCACCGAGTGCCAGGGGGATGGAAGAGGCGTTCACGAGGTCGGGGAGGGCATGCAGGTAGTCGCAGAGGACGGGCTCCTCGACGAACATCGGTGCGTAGTCGGCCAGCAGGGGGAGCAGTCTGCGGGCGTTGGCGGGCGAGACCCGGCCGTGGAAGTCGAGGCCGAAGTCGCGTTCGTCGCCGAGGACTTCGCGTGCGGTCTCGGCGCGCAGCAGACACTCCCGTACTTCCGCGCGGGTCGCCACCGGGGGCATCCTGCCGCAGCCGTTCATCTTGACGGCGGTGAAGCCCGCCTCGGTCTGCGCGGTGACCGCGTCCCGGATGGCCTGCGGCTCGTCGCCGCCCACCCACGCGTACGCGCGGACCTTCTCGCGGACCGGCCCGCCGAGCAGCTGGTGGACGGGGAGAGCGTGCCGCTTCCCCTTGATGTCCCAGAGCGCCTGGTCCAGGCCGGCGACGGCGGACGACAGGACGGGCCCGCCGCGGTAGAAACCGCCCTTGGTCATGACCTGCCAGTGGTCCTCGATGCGCGCCGGATCCCGCCCGAGGAGGTACTCCGACAGCACCTCCACGGCCGCCCGGACCGGCTCCGCCCGCCCCTCGACCACCGGCTCACCCCAGCCGACGACGCCGTCATCGGTCTCCACCCGGACGAACATCCAGCGCGGCGGGGCGAGGAAGGTCTCGATGCGGCTGATCTTCATGGACCGGTTCGTCCCTTCGCCCTGCGGCCGTGTCTGCCGGGCGGCCCGGGCCGGGCGCGCCGGACCGCTGCGCGAAGTCCTGCCCACCCACGCCGTCGCCTGAACCGACGCCGCTCCGCCGCTCCCGGAACGCGGACCCGGCCGCCCCCTCCCGCACCGCGCCGCATCCCGGCCCCACGCCAAATGCTCCCGCCACCGCTACGGACACCCGTGCCGCCACCACGGACACCCGCGTCGCCGCTACGGATGCTCCCGCGCGGACGCATCCAGCAGTTCGAGCATCGCCATATAGGCGCCGTCGACATCCCGGTTCCGTACGGCCTCGACGACCGCGGCATGCAGCGCATGGGGATGCTCGGCCGCGCGGTAGGCGGCCGCCACCTCCCGGTCGCGCTGCACGAGCACCGGCACGATCACCCGGTGCATCTGCGCATAGAAGCGATTGTTCGACGCGATCAGCATCGCCGTGTGGAAGGACGCGTCAGCGCGTACGAGCAGCACCGGGTCCGGGTCGTGCTCGGTCGCGGCCATCGCGCTCAACGCGGCGTCCAGGGCCGCCAGATCCTCGTCGGTACGGCGCTCCGCGGCGAGCGCGGCCGCCGCGGGCTCGATGGACCGCCGCAGTTCGAGCACATCGGCGAAGAAGTCCGACGAGACACCGGCCGCCAGCTTCCAGCGCAGCATGTCCGTGTCCAGGAGGTTCCAGTCCGCCCGGGGCCGGACGAAGGTGCCGCGCTGTGTGTCGCTCCCGAGGAGACCCTTGGTGGTCAGCACCTTGACCGCCTCCCGCAGCACGGTCCGGCTCACCGCCAGCTCCGCCATCACCTCCGGCAGCACGAGGCTGTCGCCCTCCCCGTACCTGCCCCGGAAGATCCGCTGGGCGAGCGCCCCGGCCGCGCTGTGGTGCGCCCCGTGTCCTGCCGGGGAGGCGCGCCCCGAACGGCTCATCGTGCTGCTCCCTGCTCCCCGTCCTGCCCCACCCCGGCCGTCACACCCCAGCCGTCAGGGCGTACCGAGCACCCCAATCCCACCTCGGTACGCCCTGACGTCTCCTCGCCGCCCCGGCTCAGGGTTTCTTGCCGCTGTCGCCGCCGCGGGTGCCGGCATCGAGGGTGGTGGTGTGCCGTCTGCTCCCGCTGGTGCCGGCGCCGAACGAACCGCGCCCGGCATGGGAGGCGCCCTGCATGTGGACCCGCGCCGCCTGCCGCGCGGCCGTCATCCCGGAGACGGGTTGCAGCTGTCCGCGGTCGAACCGCTCCGCCTCCTCCGGGTGCCGGGCGCGCCAGTACGGATTGTCATGGGAGAGGCCGCCGCTGACCCGCCCGTACATCCCGAAGACCAGCAGCATCAGTCCGACCAGGAAGCTGAACAGGACGTTCTGGATCCGGAAGGCGAGGAAGTTCAGGCCGGTGTCCAGCAGCGCCAGGTTCACGAATCCGCTCAGGAGGAAGAGCACGCCGAACACGATGTTGAGGGTCGAGGCGAAGTTCCCGCCGATCACCATGCCGACGAAGAGGATGGCTCCGACGACGATCGAGAGCACGCTCAGGGCGCCGTTGGTGTTGAGCCCCGCAACGGTGTCGCCGCCGGTGTCGAAGTAGCCGATGTGATGGGTCAGCCCGAGGATGCCGAACGCGATCAGTACCAGGCCCATCAGCCCGGCGCCGATGCGGTAGACCCTGCTGAGCCGGTGGTCCACGGGCAGATGCTCGTCGAGGTGTGTGCGGTGCCGCTTCTTCACCCGGTGGAGCGGGTTCACGGGCCCGTGCAGGGTCTGGCCAGTAGCCCCAGTAGCCATGTCCGGCCTCCTTCGCGCAGGTGCCGACTGGACGTAGCTCCCTCCAGGATCCGCCCGGGGGCCCTTTCGCGCCATCGCACCCGGCGGCGGGGAGCAGGGCGCGGCCCGCCCACGGGGGGGCGGCCCGCGCGCCCGGCCAGGGGTCTCCGGCCGGGCTCCGTGCTGCGCACCGGGGCCTTCCGGCCCGGCCACCGGCCTGGCCGGCCCGCACACCGGCTGGAAGGCCACCGTCCGTGGCCGCCCCTGGGAACGACAGCCCGCCCTTCGGAACGCAGCCCGGCCCCCAGGAGCTGCCGGCCCCGAGCCTCAGCCGCCGGTCCCGCCCCTGGCCTCCCGGATCTCCTGCACCACCCGCGCCGCCGTCTCCCGCACCGCCTCGGTCTCCATCAGGAAGTGCCACCAGTCGGGATGGCGCCCCTCCAGACCCGCGACCGCACGGTCCAGCCGCGCCACCGCGTCGTCCAGGGGACCGGCATGCCGCGGATCGGGGGTGCTGCGCCCGGTCATCGCCAGTCGCTGCGCGTCCCGTACGGCGAAGCGGGTCCGCTCGATCTCCTTCTGCCGGTCGAACGACACCGCATCGAGCCGCTGCAGCCGGTCACCGGCCGCCGACACCGCCTCATCGGTGGTGTCCAGCAGCGCGCGTACGGTCGCCAGCCGGCTCGTGGCGTCCGCCCAGCGCTGCTCGTCCCGCGCCTGCTGGGCCTCTCGCAGCTTGACCTCGGCCTGCCGGACGGACTGCGCGGCCTGCTCGGGTACGTGCTGAAGATCCTGCCAGCACGCCGCGCTGTAGCGCCGCCGCAGCTCACTGAGGACCGGATCGACCTTGCCCGCCCGCGTCGTGATCGCCTGCGCCCGGGTCCGCAGCGACACCAGCCGCTTGTCGATCTCCGCGGCCTTCCCCGGCAGCCGCTCGGCCTCGGCCCGTACGCCCTCGGCCTGGCGCAGCACCTCGTCGGCGCGCCGGATCGTCTCCGGTACGCCGTGCTGCCCGGCGCCCTGATTCAGCTTGGTCAGCTCCGGCCCGAGCGCCGCCAGCCGGGCCGCGAGATCATCGGCCCGCAGGCCCTCCGCACGGACCGCGTCCAGCGCATTGCTCGCCGCCAGCAGCGCCTGCCGCGCCCGCTCCACGGCCGGGGCCAGCCGCGCCAGCTGCGTCTCGGCGGACTGCAGCAACGGGTCCAGCCCCTGCGCGAACCGGTCCAGCTCGCCCTTGACGCGGTCCAGCTCCTGCTTCGCACGCGTCAGATCCGCCCGCGCCCGCGCCATCGCGGTGCCGTCGAGGTCGTCACGGTCCAGATCGTGGGAGTCGACCGCGGTGATGTAGCCATGACTCACCTCGTCGATCCGCCGGCCGAAGCCCTCGTACTCCTCCGCCGCCTTCCGCGCGGCCGGTGAGGTGTCGACGGCGGTGATCGTCTCTATCGAGATCCGCAGATCCCGGTGCGCGGTGTCCAGCTCGTAGAACGCCGCCGCCGCGGCGTCCTTTGCGGCCTGCGCCTCGGCCCGCTGGCCTTCCCCCCGCCCGAACCACCGACGGGTCCCCCCGCTCGCGAACGACAACGGCGCCAGCGCCGCCACCAGCGGCAACGGCAGCAACACGAGCGCCAGCACATCCCGGACCGGGCCCCTACGGGCGCGACGGCGTTCTCGCTGCTCATGCGGCTGAGTGTCTGTCGCCGTCACTTCCCTCTCCCGATCGGATAGCCCCAGGACCGAATGTCATTCTCCCACTCACCGGAAACGAACACACCGGCCGCTGAGTTCGCACTTCGCGTACTCGTTTGCAGTTCAGCCCCGGAGGCAAGGTAGTCTGTCGGCTCGGCAAGGGCGCATAGCTCAGCGGTAGAGCGCTGCTCTTACAAAGCAGATGTCACAGGTTCGAATCCTGTTGTGCCCACTCCTTGCGCGAAATGACAAAGGCCCAGGTCATCCGAGGTGAATTCGGATTCCTGGGCCTTGATCATTTCTGTGGCCGGCCGGCGGAACGTCCGGTGCCCGCGACGGGACGTCTGATGGCGGACGCCGGGCCGTGGGCGGCGGACGGGGCAGGCCGGCGGGCCGCGTCCGCATGCCCGGCGGTTCGACGCCGATGCGTCGGTCGCCGATGCACTCGTACGCTGGCATATGTGACGCGCGTGATCGTGGCGGCCGGGGGCGGCGGCGACGCTGTTGCCGCCGCGATGCTGGATGCCGCGCTCCATGGTGAGGAGAATCCGGCGGTGGTGCTCACCTACGCGTGGGACCGGCTGGTGGTCGACCCCGTGCCCGGGCCGAGAGGGCCGGCCAATTTCGCCGGTCTCCGGGCCCTCACCCGCAGCGTCCGTACGGTCCCCGCCGACGCGGCGCCGATCGCTCCCGCGGGATCGACGCTTCCCCGGCTGGCCGCCGCACTCCCGCAGACCTTCGCGCTCATCGATCCGCACCACGGCGCGGAGGGCATGGTGCGCCAACTGGAAGAGCTCATCCGGTTCGTGGAGCCGGAGTCCGTCGACCTCCTGGACGTGGGCGGCGACATCCTGGCGCACGGGGACGAACCCACGCTCCGTAGCCCGATCGCCGACGCGCTCACCCTTGCGGCGTGCTGCGAACTCAACTTCCCCGTACGGCTCCTGATCGCCGGGCCCGGCCTGGACGGCGAGCTGCCTGCCGATGCCCTGCACGAACGGCTGGGCCCGGGTGTCCTGACCTTCACGGCCGAGCATGTCGCACCCGTCAGCCCGGTACTGGAATGGCACCCCTCCGAGGCCACGGCCATGCTCGCCGCCACCGCGCGAGGCGCCCGCGGCCTGTGTGAAGCGGGAGACGCCGGCATACGTGTCCCGCTCACCGACGAGGGGCCCGTCGTGTACGAGGCGGACCTGGAGGAGGCCCTCGACTGCAACCGGCTCGCCGGTGCCGTCCTCGCGACCGAGAACCTGCATCAGGTCGAGCAGTTCAGCCGGGAGATCTGTGGTTTCTCGGAAATCGACGACGAGCGGAAGAGGGGAAGTCGGTCCGGCCGTCCGCCCGTTCGGGAGCTCACCGCGGAATTCGTCCTTCCGCGGCTCGACGCATTCGAGGCGGATGCCCGGAACCGCGGCATCACCCATACGACATTCCGACGCCTCGCCGAAGCCTTCGGTTTCGGCGGCAGTCGACGCCAGGACCTCAGGGAGCTGCTGATCGGAACCCGTCCGGAGCAGTACGAGGCCCCGCTCTGGCGTATCCGGTCCGGGGCCTGAGGAGGGACCCGGGCCGCGGGTGGTTGACGCCGCGCCTGCGTTTCGCCGGGTTGCTGGATGAGGGGGGCGGTGAACTCGGATGGCGGCGACGGGAGTTGGTGGTCCTGTCATGGCCCGGTCCGGTGGGTGCGAGGTGGCGCGCCGTACGTGATGTTGTTCCTCGCCGGGGTGCTGTGTATCGTCGAAAGCAGTGTCTTGAAGTTTCAAGTAAATGTTCGGCCTCGCGGGGCCGGTACTCGACACGCACCAGACCCGACCTGCGAAAGAGCGGCTCCTGATGACGTCCCCCCTCGGCACCCTCGCGTCCTCCCGCCTCGACATCCCCACACGCCACACTCCTTCCCAGCACGGCTACGACAGCGGGCTCCTTCTGCTGCGCCTCGTGCTCGGGCTGACCATGGCGGCCCACGGCGCCCAGAAGCTGTTCGGCTGGTTCGGTGGTCCGGGCCTGGACGGGACCGGGCAGTTCTTCACCATGAGCGGCTATCCGGCGGGCCGGACGATGGCCGTCGTCGCCGGGCTGAGCGAGCTGTTCGGCGGGCTCGGGCTGGCGGTCGGGCTGCTCACACCGCTGGCCGGTGCGGCGGTCGTCGGCACGATGATCAATGCCCTCGCCGTGAAGTGGGGCGGAGGCTTCTTCGCGCCCAAGGGGGTGGAGTACGAGCTGCTGCTGACCGTCGGTGCGGCGGCCGTGGCGCTGACCGGGCCCGGTCGTTACGCCCTCGACCGTCTGCTGCCCGGTCTGCGCAGCCACCGGGCGGTCCGTGGGGTGGTCGCGCTGTTGCTGGGTGTGGTGCTGGCCGGCGCGGTGCTGCTGGTACGGAAGTGACCCCCGGGGCGAGCCCCCGGAGGTGACCGCCTCGCTCCGCGCGTACCGGATGTGTGCGACGGACGGGACCTCCGCCGACCGGATACCGGCCGACCGGCCCTGGGCGGGGGCGGGGTGTGCGGGATACAGCAGATAAAGGGGAGGCGGCGGCGCCGTGGCGGTGTCGTGGCCGGGAGATCGGAGAGCAGGTCCCATGTCAGTACGACGTCTGAACCACGCGGTGCTCAATGTCCGCGATGTGGCGCGGTCGGTGGCGTTCTACACCGAGGCCCTCGGGCTGACGGTGGATGTCGAGATTCCGGGACGGGCCGCGTTCCTCAGTGCTCCCGGCTCGCTCAACGATCATGACCTGGGGCTGTTCGCGGTGGCGCCGGACGCGCCGGGGCCGGGCGCCGGGCGGGTCGGGCTGTACCACCTGGCCTGGGAGGTCGGCACACTCGGCGAACTCGTCGCGGCCCGTACCCGGCTGATCGAGCGGGGCGCCCTGGTGGGGGCCAGTGATCATCTCGTGGCCAAGTCGCTGTACGCCAAGGACCCGGACGGCAACGAGTTCGAGGTGATGTGGCGGGTGCCGCGGGAGGACTGGCCGGGCCCGGACCTGCCGGACCGGCTGCTGCCCCTCGATCTGGCGGCGGCGCTGGAGCGCTGGGGGCCGGACCGGGAGACGGGGGCGGCGGCCGGCTCGGCCACGTGAGGGTGCCGCGCCGTCGGTCACCGAGGCTGCGAGCCGGCTCGGCCACCTGCCGGGCCGGCCGGAGGGCCCCTCAGGAACCCGGCGCGGACTGCTCCGCCGGCTCCGTTCGCCCGGACCGCTCCGCTCGGTCGGCCCGTTCCGCCCAGCGCTTCTCCACGCCGGCCAGTCGCCAGTAAGCCAGCGCCGCGGCCCACACCACCACGAACAGGCCGACGATGATGAAGCCGACGTTGTCGAGGTCGAGTCCCGAAATCCAGCCGGTCAGCGCGTCGTTGAGGCCGAGCTTGTCGTGCAGCACGGTCACCAGCTCGATCGTGCCGATGAAGAAGGCGACGGCGATCGACAGGCCGGTGATGGTGAGGTTGTAGTAGACCTTGCGCACCGGGTTGGCGAACGCCCACTGGTAGGCGAAGTTCATGAAGGTGCCGTCGAGGGTGTCGAACAGGCTCATTCCGGCGGCGAACAGCAGCGGCAGGCACAGGATCGCGTACCAGGGCAGGCCCGCCGCGGCGCCGCTGCCCGCCATCACCATCAGCGTCACCTCCGTCGCGGTGTCGAAGCCGAGCCCGAAGAGGAAGCCGAGCGGGAACATCTGGCCGGGGCGGGAGATGGAGCGGGTGAACCGGCCCAGGAAGCGGTTCATGAAGCCGCGCGAATCGAGGCGCTGTTCCAGCTCGGCCTCGTCGTACCGGCCGTCGCGCATCCCGCGGAAGACCCGCCAGATACCGGCCAGCGCAAGGAGGTTGAGGGCGGCGATGAGGTAGAGGAACGTGCCGGAGACGGTGGTGCCGACGGTGCCCAGGATCTGGTGCGTACGGGACTCGTCGTTCAGCAGCGTGCCGGCGAGCTGGGCGCCGCCGGCCACCAGGGCCGCCATCACCACGACCACGCTGGAGTGCCCGAGGGCGAACCAGAAGCCGACCGAGACCGGCCGCTTGCCGTCGGCCATCAGCTTGCGGGTGGTGTTGTCGATCGCGGCGATGTGGTCGGCGTCGAAGGCGTGCCGCATACCGAGGGTGTACGCGGTGACGCCGAGGCCGACGCCGAAGACCTGGCTTCCGACGGAGTAGTGGTACGGGACCACGAGCAGGAAGAGCACGCCGAAGGCGACGACATGCAGCCCGGCTATGACGGCCATCAGGCCCGCGGTACGGACGGTGTCCTGCCGGCGCCAGCGGAACGCGGCGGGGGCAGGGGTGTTCGGGGTATCGGTGGACAGGGCCATCCGGCGGTCACGCTCCAGCACCTCGTGGATCAGTTCGTGAGATGCCGTGGCCGGTCTCCTGGCTTACGGGTGCCCGCGTCCGCCCCGCCTTCCCGGCCGCGGGCTGCGGTCAGTGGCGCCGCAGACGCGTCAGGCGTCTGCGGAAGGGGTGGAAACTCCCCGATCACAGTGGCGAGGGCCGCTCCGGGCTGGGACCGCAAAGTCCGTCACCGGCTTCCCGAGCACCACGGCCCGGCCACTCTAACCGCCGCTCCGGAGGCGCGGGCGGTCTGGGGGTTTTCGCCCCCGGAGGGGGAGCGCCGCGCTATGGGTCAGTAGTCCAGGGATGAGAGGAAGGCGTGCAGTTCGTGATCGAAGAGCGGGGTGTTCTCCAGGTTGACCATATGGGCCGCACCCGGGATTCGGACTCTTCGGGCGCCCGGGACGGCCAGGGCTATCGCATGGGCGTTGGCGGAGATGTCTCCGCTGTCGAGGTCGCCGTCGAGCACCACCGTCGGCACCCGGATCTCGCCGAGGCGGTCGGCGGCGCCGACTTCGAGGGGCATACCGGCTCCCATGCCGTCCGCATGGACCTCCACATTGGCCGCGGCCGAGGCGCGCATCCGTTCACGGAATCCCGGGTGCACGGCGGACGGCTCCCGGTGCGGCCCGTCCACCCACATCCGCAGGAAGTGCTCGACATACCGCTCCGCGCCGTCCGGTGCGCCGATCGCCGCCACCTGCTCCTTGATGTGCGCCAGCACGAAGGGGTCGGTGAAGGCCCGGCCGCTGATCCCCGGTGAGGCGAGCGCGAGGGCCGTCACCCGGTCGGGGTGGGCGAGGGCGGTGTCGAGCGCGACCCGCGCGCCGTGGGAGAGGCCGACGAGGACGGCGCCGGGGACCTCAAGCGCGTCCAGCAGGGCGCACAGGTCGTCGTGGTTGGCGTAGTCCCCGGTCACGGTGGAGGAGAGGCCGTGGCCGCGGGAGTCGTAACGGATCGCGCGCAGGCCGGAGTTGACCAGCCAGGTGAACTGCTCGTCCCACATGTGCTGGTCGAGCATGCCACCGTGCAGCAGCACCACCGCTGGGCCCGAGCCGGCCGTCTCGTAGAACAGCTCGCCGTCGTCGACCGGCACGATGCCGTTGTCGATCTCGGACCAGGCGGTGATTCTCTGCGTCATTCTCCTGACCGTCCTTTGTGCGTGAGAGGGGCCGAGGCGGGTCTGCGGCCGTGACCGTCAGGTTTGCCGTTGCCGTTATTGCGATTACTGCGGTTGCCGTTGGTGCCGTCGCTGTCCTCAGTGCGACGACCGTTACGAGTATCCCGACTGTCGCGACTGCCCTGACTGTCGGGTTCCTCCCGTGGAACGCGCGAGTCGTTCGCCAGGTGCCGGAATTCCTCGCCGAGTCGGTCGAGGACGTGCAGCGCGGTGCGGACGTCGTCGGCGGGCAGGTCCGCCAGTCGTTGCCGCAGCTCCGTCGCCTCGAACTGCTGGATGCCGCGTATCGCCGCCGTGCCCTCGGCGGTGAGCCGGATCAGGGACGAGCGGCGGTGGGCGGGGTTGGGAGCCGTGACGACCAGGCCCAGTTCCGCGGCGTGGTTGACCCGGCGCTGCACCGGCTGGCGGTCGAGACCCATGGTGCGTGCCAACTGCGGGACGGTGCGCGGGCCTTCGGTGTGCAGGGCGTCCAGCAGTGCGTGTTCGCCGGCGGTGAGGCCGGTGTCCGCCAGTTCGCGTTCCACCGCGCGTACGACCGTGCGGTGCAGTGGCCACAGGCGTCGGATGACGTCGTACAGCAGGTCTTCGGTGGTCGTTGCTTCCCCGGTGCCGGTATCCGTCGCCGCATCGCTCCCGGCGTTCGTCTCGGTGCTCGTCCCGCTGGTCGCCTCGGCACGCCGCGAGGTGCCCGGGAGATCCTCCTCGATGACACTCATGATGTCATGATGACACCGCTGATGTCGTTTGGGAAGGGGTCTGCCGCGGAATGGAGTTGAGGGGGCGGAGGAGGCAGAGGGGTGGCGTGAGGCTTGTGTGGCGCGTCGACGAGGAAGGCGGAGAGCGGATGAAGGTCGGACTGTTGCGTACGGTCGGGGTCGCCACGGCGGTTTACGGGGCGGCGGTGGCCGCGGTGCCCGATCTGCTGGCGCGGCCCTCGGGTCTGGTCGATGAGCAGGGCCGGACCGGGCGGGCGACGCGCACCTCGCTCCGCCCGCTGGCCTGGCGGGATGCGGTGAGCGGGCTGGCGCTGGCGCTGGCACCGGAAGGACCGGCGCTGCGCACCGCCGCATATGTGCGGATCGCGGCCGACTTCGGGGACGCCGTCCTGCTGGGTGCGACGCTGCCCGGCCGCGACCGGAAGCTGGCGGCGGTGGCGGTGTCCGTGGGGTGGGGCGCGCTGTCGGTGGCCGGGCTGCTCGCCGGTGGGCGGCGGCCGGAGGTTATGTGCCCGCCGGCGGCGGGGCCTCTTCGGCGGTGAAGGTGATGACGAGGTCGGCGCGGTCGCGAGTGGCCGCCACGACACGGGCGTTGGCCTCGTCGGAGGCGTGCACGAAGCGTTCGGCGTCGGCCCGTGGACGCCCGAAGTGCTCATGGCGGTCGATCAGCCGCCGGACCCGCTCCGGGCCGTCCAGGTCCACGTACCAGACCTCGTCGAGCAGCGCGCGGACCCGCGCCCAGGGGGCGGAGTCGAGGAGCAGGTAATTGCCCTCGGTCACGATGAGCGGGATATGGGGCGCCACGGGGATGCTGCCGGCCACCGGCTCCTCGATACGGCGGTCGAACGCCGGGGCGTAGACGGTGCCGTCCGTCGCCGCGTCCGGCTCCGGCGCGCGCAGCCGTGCCAGCAGCGCCGCGTATCCGGCCGGATCGAAGGTGTCCGGCGCGCCCTTGCGGTCCGTACGGCCGAGGCGGCGCAACTCCGCCTCGGCGAGATGGAAGCCGTCCATCGGGACGAGCGCCGCCTGCCCGGTCAGCTCCGCCACCACATGGGCGGCGAGCGTGGACTTACCGGCACCGGGCGGGCCGGTGATACCGAGCAGCCGGCGCCGGCCGGGAGTGGCCGAACCGGCCAGCCGCCGGGCGCGGGAGTAGAGATGTCGGGGATCCATGGTGCGTCCATCGTGCCCGATCGGCGACGGACCGGGGCGGCCAACCGGTGGCGCTCAACAGGGGCCGGGCGCGGGCCGGTCCGCGGGGCCCAGGCGCCACAGGGACGTGACCTCGGCCATCCGGGCCACATGGAGCGGGTCGGAGGTGTCGCGGGCGCGCGGGTGGCGCGGGGCGATGTCCAGCCGGTCCAGGACCGTGAGACCGGCCTCGGCGAAGGCGTCGGCGAGCTCGGTGTGCGGGCGCAGGCCAAGGTGTGCCGCGAAGTCGGAGAGGATCAGCCAGCCCTCGCCGTCCGGGGTCAGATGGTCCGCGAGGCCGCTCAGGAAGCCGTACAGCATGCGGCTGCCCGGGTCGTAGACCGCGCGCTCCACGGGGGAGGTCGGTTTCGCGGGCACCCATGGGGGATTGCAGACGACCAGCGGGGCGCGGCCGGCCGGGAACAGATCGGCCTCGATGACCTCCACCTGCCCGGCGACGCCCAGGCGTTGGGTGTTCTCGCGGGCACAGGCCAGCGCCCGCGGGTCCTGGTCGGTGGCCACGATCCGGCGTACCCCGCGCCGGGCGAGCACGGTGGCCAGGACGCCGGTACCGGTGCCGATGTCGAACGCCAGCTCCTGGGTGGGCAGCGGCGCCTCGGCCACCAGGTCGACGTATTCGCCGCGGGCCGGGGAGAAGACGCCGTAGTGCGGATGGATGCGGTCGCCGCCGAGCGCCGGGATCTCGACGCCCTTCCTGCGCCACTCATTGGCGCCGATCAAGGCGAGGAGTTCGCGGAGCGAGACGAGGGTGAGGGCCGGTTCCGGGCTCTCCGTGGCGCCGGGCGCCGGAGCCGCGTCCGCGGCCTCGGCACGGGCGGGCTCGGCGGGGCCGTACGCCCGGACGCAGGCCTCGCGGACGTCGGGGGCACGGTGCAGCGGGACGGTGTAGGCCGCGTCCAGGGGGACCAGCAGCATGCCCAGGATGCGGGCACGGTGATTCTGCGCGGCCCGGTGCACATGGAACGCCTGGGTGACGTCGGCGGGCGGTGTCTTGCGGGGGCGGCGGTCGATACGGCGGGCCATCGCCGTCAGCAGCTGACGGGCGTTGTGGAAGTCGCCGCGCCACAACAGCGCGGTGCCCTCGCAGGCGAGCTTGTAGGCCTCGTCGGCCCTGGTCCGGTCGTCCGCGACGACGATGCGGCGCGGTGGCGGGGTGCCGTTCTCGGAGCGCCAACGGGCGGAGCGGGGCTGGTCGGCCTCGGTCCATTCGACGACCGGCGGGTGGTTCACCGCAGTGTGCCTCGTGTGTGTGGTGGGAGCCCTCCCAGGGTGCCGCCCATGAGGCGGCGCCGGTCCGGCGCCGGGGGAGCGGTGCTGCGCTCGCAGGAGACGGTGGGCGGGGTGGTGTGACCGTTGACTTTACTCCGTATTGGGGCCGCTCCCGGCCCGCGCACCGGACCGGGGGCGGGCGGCGCCGGGCCCGAGGTCAGCCGATGCCGAAGGCCGGGGCGTAGCGCACCGTGCCGCGCGGGGGCGCGGAACCGTCCAGGGACAGCGCCATGAAGGCCTCGTCCGGCCAGGGCTGCGGCGGCAGAATGCCGAACCGGGCCGTGGCCGGGACGAAGCCGAAGCGCGGGTAATACGGCGGATGGCCGAGCACGATCACGGTCCGCTCGCCGGCCGCCCGCGCCGCCTCCAGGAGTGCCCGGATCACGGCACCGCCCGCGCCGCACTTCTGGTAGGCGGGCAGTACCGCGCACGGGGCGAGCGCCACGGCGGGGACCTCGTCGACATGACAACGGGTCAGCAGCGCATAAGCGGCCGGGGTGCCGTCCGGGGCGTCGGCCACATAGGACAGGGCCGGCAGCCAGGCCGACGGGTCGCGGCGCAGCGCGTCGACGAGATCGGCCTCCTCGGCCGTCGCGAAGGCGGCGAGGTTGATCCGGCGGACGGCCGCGGTGTCCGCGGCGGTCTCGGGGCGCGGGTGCCAGGCGCCGGCGGGCACGGCCGGGTCCCCGGTGGCGCCGTCGTCGGTCCCGTACGGGTCGTGGGATGCGGGAATGCCACTCATATCGGTCATCGTCGCACCGGGCTCCGGCGTCCGGCCAAGGGATTTCCGCGCCTCCGGGAGCAACAGGCCGTCGACAACAGGCCGTCGTCACGAGGTGGTCGCCCACTGGCCGTCGCCGGCGGACCGTGACCAAGAGGCCGTCCCCGAGCGGCGGTCGCCAGCAGGCCGCCGCGGCACCCGGCATGCGGCGGGCACCCGTCGGCGGTCGCCCGTGACCGGCCGGTCAGTGTGCTGTGCGGCGCTCCGGGCGGCGTATCAGGAAGGCGGCGGCCGATCCGGCGGCAAACAGGGCGACGACCGAGACGGCCGTGCTCATCCAGGAGGTGCCGAGCCACTGTCCGCCGAAGTAGCCGAGGCTCACGCTGTAGGTCGCCCAGGCGACCCCGGCCAGTGCGGACCAGGGGAGGAACTCGCGGACCGTGCGGTGCGCGACCCCCGCGCCCAGGCTGACCACGGAACGCCCGGCCGGGGCGAAGCGGGCCAGGACGACGATGCCGCCGCCGCCCCGCGTCAGCGCCGTACCGAGGCGTCGCTGGGCCGTGGCCAGCCGGCGGGAGCGGCCGATGGCGCGGTCGAAACGGTCGCCGCCGCGCCGGGCGAGCCGGTAGGCGACCATGTCGCCGAGTACGGAGGCGGTGGCCGCGCACAGCATCAGGGAGCACATTTCGGCCAGGTGGGCACCGGAGTTGACGGTGACGGCGACGCCGCCGACCGCATCCGCCGCCGTACCGCTGCCCGCCGCCGTGGTGGCCGCGGCGATCACCAGGACGCCGCTGGGCAGGATCGGGACGAATACGTCGAGAACGATCGAGAGGCTGACGATCACATACACCCAAGGGGTGCCGCTGAGGGACCCCAGGCTCTCCAGCAACGTCCTTCTCCCGGTCCGAACCCCGCCGCGACGTCGCTCGGTGCGGCAGGGGCGGCTCTACAGCCATACAGCGTACGCCTGGCCGCTGTGGCCGAAAGGGCAGGGTCGGGATGCGAGGGAAGCGGCATTGCGCACCTACCGCCCGATGTATGCCGTATGAGCTGCGTGCCGGGAAGAGTGTGTCCTGTGCGCCGCCCGGCGTGTCCGTCGCGTCCGGAAACGCGGCACGGCCCGTACGGCGGAGTGGCCGTACGGGCCGTGAAGGGCGGGGCCGGGAGGTCCCGGGGTTCCGTCGGGAGTTCGGTGCGTCAGACGACGGAGGGCTCGCGCCGGGCGGCCGGGGCCGCCTCCTGGTCGCGCTCGCCGAAGAAGATCCGGTCGAGTGCCCACGAGCCGGGCCCGGTGAAGACGAGCAGCAGGAAGGCCCAGCAGTACATCGCGGAGGCCTCGCCGCCGTTCTGGATCGGCCACAGCGCCGTGCCCTGGTGGGTGGAGAAGTACGCGTACGCCATCGAGCCGGAGCTGATGAACGCGGCGGCGCGGGTGCCCAGGCCGAACATCACCAGGACGCCGCCCGCAAGCTGGATCACCGCGGCGTACCAGCCCGGCCAGCTGCCGGCGGGCACGGTGCCGCCCTGCCCCATGGCGCCGCCGAGGACGCCGAAGAGCGAGGCCGCGCCGTGGCAGGCGAAGAGCAGGCCGATGACGATGCGGAAGAGCGCGAGCGCGTGGGGGGTGCTTCTCTGGAGGAACGCGCTGAGGGATGCGGACATGTGGGGACTCCTACGGTTTCTGGGGACGAGGTAACCGCCGAAGGGCAAAGGTTAGGGAAACCTAATCAGTACTTGCAAGTTCAACCTCTGGCCATGAGGGTTCTTTGGCCGGAAGCGGTTCACCTGTCGCCGAAACCACACCCGCCGCCGGAGTCACGCACTCGCCGAGGCCACGCCCGCCCGCACGCCTCCGCGCCGGCCCGTGTCAGGCGCCGCGGCCGCCGCTCGCAGCGCCGCCCGCGCCACCGCGTCCGTATCGGACAGGGTGACCGATCCCACCCCGGGACGCGCCCCGGCCGCCGTCACCCAGTGCACCCCCTCCGTCGGCACCCCCACGGCGAAACGCCGCGGATGGTGCCGGCCGTCGGCCTCGATCAGGCGGTACGGGCTCGGCGACACATCGAGTCCGCCCGTTTCGTAGCCGTCCACGGTGTGCGGCCGGCCGCCGCCCTCGGCCAGCAGCCGGGCCAGCAGCGGATCCGCGGTGCGCCGGACATCCGGTTCCGGCAGCCGCGCCTCTATCAGGGCCGCGGCCGTCACCACCGAGCCCGGCACGTCCGGCGAATGCGCCGTGAAACCGGGCGCGCGGCCGTCGGCGGAGCCGGGCCGGACCGTCATCCGGGGGCCGACCACCTCCAGCACCCCGGCCTCGATCAGCGCGGCCATCTCCTCGATCCGGCGCCGTGGCGGCCCGATGGACAGAAAGGCATTGAGCGGGGTGTACCAGCGGTCCAGGTGGTCGCGGCGGGACGCACCGGCCAGCCCGCCGTGGTCGACGATCTGCCGCAGCTCGTTGCGCAGATCCCGCAGCACGTCCAGGGCCGCCTTGACCGGGCCGGACACATTGTCCTGGCGGGCGTGCGCGACATCCGCCCGCAGATGGTCCAGCAGCCACTCCCGGAAGGCGGAGCGGTCGGCGAACGACCGCTCCCCGTGCGGCCGGGAGACCCGCTCCCAGTCCCAGCGCTCGGCAGGCGCGATCCCGAACGCGTCCAGGGCGGCGGCCTCTTTGGGGCCGCGGTGCGCGCTGCCCAGGAAGCGCTGCCGGAAACGCTCCCGCACCAGGGGGTCCGGCGCGCCGCCCGCCTCCCGCCGCGCCAGCAGCGCCTCGTAGTAGACGGCTTCCACTTCCTTGGCCACCAGGGGCCAGACCTCCGTCAGGAAGTCGGGCAGTTCACCGCAGTCCGCGCGCTTGCGGAAGGCCGCTATCACGTCCGGGGTGAGCACCAGCGGCAGATGACGGCCGTGCGCGCCCTTCGCGTTGTCGCCGCGCGCGTGGTACGGAATGCCGCGCCGGGAGCCCGCGTACAGCCGGGGCTCGCGGCCCGACGGCAGATACGTCAGCGCCCCGTCGGAGCCCCGGACGAACCGGCCGCCCCGGGCCGTCGTCAACAGCGCCATGTGGTCGAAGAAGTTGAGGCCGAGACCGCGCAGCAGTACCGGGCGGCCCGGCGGCAGCGCCTCCAGGGAGGCGGAGAGGTCGGCGGGGTTGGCGGGCGGCAGATAGCGCAGCCCGTGCCCGGCGGCGTAGTCGGCCAGGCGCCGCTGCTCCGGGTCCGCCACGGCCGGCAGATGCCCCTGGGCGAGGACCACAGCGCCCAGCCCGTGCAGCGTCCGGCCGTCGTCGAGAATGACGGACTGCGAGCCGTCGGGGGCCTCGGCCAGCCGCACCGCGCGGGCCGGGTGCGTCACGACCGTCACCTCGGCGGGCGCGGTGCGCACCGTGTGGCGGAAGAACCACTCCAGATAGCGCCCGTACAGCGCGCGCCCCGGATAGTCGTCCGGCCCGACCTCGCAGCCCTCCCAGGCGTACAGGCTCGGCCCGGGGCGGATCGGGCCGGCGCACTCGACGCTGTCGTCGGTGAACAGGGTGACCTGCGAGGCCACGGTGTTCATCAGCAGCTCGGGTGGCTGGGCGGTGCGCCATACCTGGCCGGCGCCGGGCGGGGCGGGATCGATGACATGGACGGTCAGCCGGGCGCCCGGGACGAGTTCGGCGGCCGAGGCGCAGATCCGTTCCAGCACGCTCGTCCCGCGCGGCCCGGCGCCGATGACTGCGAGGGCGGGCCGGGGGCGGTGATCGGCGAGGTGGTCGGCGGCCAAAGCGGGCTCTCCTGGGGCGGCGGACGGCCGGCCCGCGGGGGCGCGGCCGCCCGGGAAGGCGGGCGACGGGCAAACGTGCGCCCCATCATCACCGCCCGAACCGGTCGCGGAGCGGCTGCTGAAGAAAAAATATGGTGGAGATCGCAGGTGGAGCGCTCCACCTCCGGTGCCCGGCCGGAGGTGCACGGACGCCGGACCGCCCGTCCCCTCCGCGCCGCCCGCGTCCTGCGGACCGTCCGTCTCAGCCGGCCCCGGGCCGCCCGGTCCCCGCTGCCGCCTCGCCCGCACCACCGGTTTCCCCGCCGACCCGTGCCTCGGTCAGCGCGGCCCGCCAGACCGTGACGAGCCGGACGCCGCCGTGCTTCTCCCGGCGGGTCTGGTCCAGGGCCAGCCGCGCCGCACGGCCCGCCAGCGTCAGCGTCATCAGCTGATTGCCGAACCAGGGACCGCCCGTGCGCCGCCACTTCACGGCTGACCGGGGCAGCCGCCCGTGCCGGGCCAGCAGCTTGCCCAGCCAGCGGCCGGGGCGGCTCCAGCCGAAGCGGAAACCGGCCTGCAGCGAGCCCGGAATGCTGTTGTGGACGGGCGAGCAGGTCAGCTGGAGGACCCGGCTCGCGGGGTGCGGACCCGCGCCGCGCCAGTGCGGCTCCGCGACATACGCATGGTGCACGTCCCCGGACAGCACACAGACCGTCGCCGGGGCCCGGTCACCGGAGCCGGCCTCCGCGATCAGCTCGGTGAGCGCGGTGAACGAGCCGGGGAAGGCCGCCCAGTGCTCCAGGTCGGCGCGCTGGCGCAGGCGCTCGCTGCGGCGGGCCCAGCGCGGCCCCCGCTCACCGGCGCACAGCGCGGCGTTCCAGCCCTCCCCGGCGTGGATGAGATGCGGCAGCAGCCAGGGCAGCGAACTGCCGAGCAGTAGATGGTCGTAGCCGTCGCGCCCGTCCAATACGGCCTGCCGCAGCCATTCGCCCTCCGTCTTGTCGAGCATCGCGCGGTTGCCCTCGTCCAGGACGCGGGTGGCCCGGGTGTCGATCATGACCAGCCGCACCCGGCCGAAGTCGCGGCGGTAGCTCCAGCGCGCCCGCGCCGGATCGGCGTCCGCACCGTCCGCGAACTCCCGCACCAGGTCCGTGGCGTCGGGCACCGACCGCACCCGGGCGTACAGCTCGTCGGCGGCCAGCTCCGCGGGGGAGAGATTGCCCAGGTGCTGGTGCACCCAGTACGACATCAGCCCGCCGAGTATCCGCTCGCGCCACCACGGGGTCGCGCGCATCTCGGCCAGCCAGGACGACGAGGTGTTCCAGTCGTCGATCACATCGTGATCGTCGAAGATCATGCAGCTGGGGACCGTGGACAGCAGCCAGCGGACCTCCGGGTCGAGCCAGGACTCGTAGTAGAGGTAGGTGTATTCCTCGTAGTCGGCGACCTGCTTCCACGGCGGCTCGGTGAGATCGCGGCGGGCGGCCAGCGTCCGCGCGGTCGCCTCCGAGGTCTGGTCGGCGTAGACCTGGTCACCCAGCAGGAGCAGTACGTCGGGGCGCCGCCGTCCTCCGGCTCCGGCGGCCAGCGCGGCAGCGAGGGCGTCCAGGGCGTCCGGGCCGACCGGGTCGTGCCCCGCGTTCGAGGGCGTCGCGGACCAGCGGCAGGAGCCGAAGGCGAACTGCAGCGGCTCCTGCGCGCAGGCGGGGAGCGTACGGATCGTGCTCACGGGGAAGCGGCTGTCTGGCGGCGGCCAGACCGGCTGATCGTCGAGCAGCACCCGGTAGGGCGTCTCGCCGCCGGGCTT
This sequence comes from Streptomyces sp. NPDC058773, assembly GCF_042746015.1. Lineage (NCBI taxonomy): Bacteria > Bacillati > Actinomycetota > Actinomycetes > Kitasatosporales > Streptomycetaceae > Streptomyces > Streptomyces sp. NPDC058773. The sequence continues at coordinate 13,890 of NZ_JBHYPE010000044.1, read as the reverse complement.
CAGGCCGGTCACCGGGACCAACGCGTAGTGGTGCCCGGCGACCTGCCAGGTGTGTTCCGCGCCGGATGCCCCGTCGTCGCAGCGGATGCGCACCACGCACGGCCGGTCGGTCTCCACCCACACGGTCGCGCTGTCCGCGTCGACATACCGCAGCAGCGGTCCCAAACGCAGTCCGGCCATCGGGTGCCTCCCCTCGTCGTGGTCAGAGGATAGGAGCACACCGGGCGCGGCGGGGGCCGGGGTGGCGGCGCGCCCGCCGGACGGTGAGGTTCCGGCCGACGGGCGCGGGGGACCGGTGGTCCCGGGGAGCGGGGCTCAGCAGCCGTCCAGAATCTTCTTCAGCGCGGCCTTCTCGGCGGAGTCCGCGGTCATGTCGTACTCATGCTTCACCGACACCCACATCCGGGCGTACTCGCAGTGGTACGAGGCCTTCGGCGGCAGCCACTTCGCCGGGTCCTGGTCGCCCTTCTCCTGGTTGAGGTTGTCGGTGACGGCGATCAGCTGGGAGTGGGTGAGGTCGTTGGCCAGGTCCTTGCGGCGCTCGGTGGTCCACTGCGCGGCGCCCGACTTCCAGGCCTCGGACAGCGGTACGACATGGTCGATGTCCAGGTCGGCCGGGTCGGTCCAGGTCGCGTCGTCGTAGGCCGAGACCCACTTGCCGCTGGTCGTCTTGCAGCTGCCGTCCTGCTGGACGTTCGTGCCGTCCCGCTTGAGCACCACTTCGCGGGTGTTGCAGTTCTTGCCCTGGTCGATCCAGTGCGGGAACTTGTCGCGGCTGTAGCCGTCCTGCGGGCCCTCAGGCTGTTCCTTGATCTCGGCGAGGTACTTCCGTGCGGTGGCGGCGTCCGGCGGGCTGGGCGGTGCCGCCTGGGCGGACTGGCCGCTGAGTGCCAGTGTGCAGACCAGGGCCGCGGCCGAACCCGCGGCGAGGGACACTCGACGCGCGTAGACCTTTTTCATCGAAACTCCCGTTATGTGGGGGGAAGTTGACGTGCGGTGCGTGCCTCATGGTGACGCTGTGGGGTTTCCATGAGATGGGCACCAAGTAACAGAGTGACGACATGCCCACGTCACTTCAAGGGCTGACGGGGCGCCATAAATGCACAACGGCGCTCCGGTTGTGCCGCTCCGGCGTCCGCGCGCCCTTCGGCACCCCTACAGTGAGCGCGTGCTGCTGCCGGTCAACGCCACTCTCGGGATCGTCCTCGCCGTCCTGCTGATCGCCGCCGTGGCCGTCGCCGCACTGGCCCGCCTCGGCCACTCCCGGGCCATCGCGGTCGCCGGACTGCGCGCCGCCGCCCAACTCGCCGCCGTCTCCTACCTCATCGGCTGGGTGGTGCACGCCCTGCCCCGGCTGGTGGCGTTCCTCCTGCTGATGTTCGCGGTGGCGGCACGGACCGCCGGGCGCCGGATCACCCGGAACCGCAGCTGGTGGTGGGCCGCCGTGCCGATCGCCGCCGGGGTCGGCCCGGTTGTCGGTCTGCTGCTGCTCACCGGCCTGGTGCCGCCGCGCGGACTCACCCTGATCCCGGTCACCGGCATCCTGATCGGCGGCGCGCTGACCGCCACCGTCCTGGGCGGGCGGCGGGCGCTGGACGAGCTGGAGAGCCGGCGCGGCGAGTTCGAGGCGGGTCTCGCGCTGGGGCTGCCCGACCGCGACGCACGGATGGAGGTCGCCCGCCCCGCCGCGTCGGACGCCCTGCTGCCGGGGCTCGACCAGACCCGGACGGTGGGGTTGGTCACACTCCCCGGGGCGTTCGTCGGCATGCTGCTGGGCGGGGCCTCGCCCGTACAGGCCGGGGCGGTGCAGCTGTTCGTGCTGGTGGCGCTGCTGGCGGTGCAGGCGACGGCCTGTGCGGGGGTGCTGGAGCTGGTCGCGCGCGGAAGGCTGCACCGCGTACCCTTGACCGCAGCAGAAGGGGAGTAGCTCTCTGCCGGACCGTCGACATACTGCTTTCCCACCCGTCGCCCGCCCACCGCCCCTGGTGGAACGCGCTTCGCGCGTGCAGATGGGATGGGCGAGCCGGCGCCCGGAGCGCGATACGGAGACGTACCGCGCAGCGAGACCTTCGGCCGCAGTGTTTGACGCTGCCGTGCCGAAGCGACCCCTTTCCCGGGCCCTTTGGTGCGGCCCGACCGATCGAGGTATCCCACCCCGTGTTCAGCTTCACCATCGCCGCCGTCGTCTTCGGCGTCGTCTTCCTTGCCGAACTGCCCGACAAGACCGCGCTCGCCGGGCTGATGCTCGGCACCCGCTACCGCGCCTCCTATGTGTTCGCCGGAGTCGCCGCCGCCTTCCTGGTGCATGTCGCCCTCGCCCTCGCGGCGGGCAGCGTGCTGACCCTGCTCCCGCACCGCTGGGTGCAGGGCGTGGTCGGCGTGCTCTTCCTGGCGGGCGCCGCCGTGCTGCTGTTCCGGAAGGACGATGACGAGGAAGAGGTGAAGAAGCCCGCCGACCAGAGCTTCTGGAAGGTTTCCGGGGCGGGCTTCATGATGATCCTGGTCGCCGAGTTCGGCGATCTGACCCAGATCATGACCGCCAACCTCGCGGCCCGTTACGACGACCCGCTCTCGGTCGGCGTCGGTGCCGTCCTGGCCCTGTGGGCGGTGGCGGGCCTGGGCATCCTGGGCGGCCGCACGCTGATGAAGTACGTGCCCCTCAAGCTCATCACCAAGATCGCGGCGGGCGTGATGCTGGTGCTGGCGGGCTTCAGCCTGTATGAGGCGGTTGGGGGGTAGGGGCTTCCTGCGGCTGGTGGGATCCCTGCGGTGAGTGGGTTCTCCTTGGTGGGGCCCGTGGTGGGGCTCCGCTGTGGGGGCTTTTCCTGCCGCTCGCACCTCTGGGCAAGGGTTTGCTTCGCCCCCCGTGCCCTCGGGTAAGGGTTTTTCCCGGGTAGAGGAGGAGAGGTTTTGGCCCGCGCCGGCGCTCAGCCCTCGGCGTGGCTCGGCGCCGGCTCTCCGGCGTGTACGGACGCTCAGCCCTCGGTGTGGCTCGGCGCCGGCTCTCCGGCGTGTACGGGCGCTCAGCCCTCGATGCGGACCGCGATCCCACCGTCCGTGAGCGCCTCGACGCGGACGCGGGTGAGGTCGGGGACCTGCACGGTGGGGGCGAAGGCCGCCGCTCGGCCGCCGACGCCGACCACTCGCATCCCGGCCGCCCGGCCCGCCTCGATGCCCGCCTCGGAGTCCTCGAAGACCAGGCAGTCCTCCGGGGCGAAGCCCAGCTCGGCGGCGCCCTTGAGGAAGCCCTCCGGATCGGGCTTGCTGGCGCTCACGCTCTCCGCCGTGATCCGCACGGCCGGCATCGGCAGCCCGGCGGCGCCCATCCGGGCGTCGGCGAGCGGGACGTCCGCGGAGGTCACCAGGGCGTGCGGGAGCGCGGCGAGGGAGGCCATGAAGTCGGGTGCGCCGGGGACCGGCACCACACCGTCCATATCGGCGGTCTCCTGCGCCAGCATCCGGCGGTTGTCCGCGAGGTTGAGCTCCATGGGGCGGTCCGGGAGCAGTGCGGCCATGGTGGCCCAGCCCTGCCGGCCGTGCACGACCCGGAGGATCTCGTCGCCGTCCAGCCCCTGCTCGGCCGCCCAGCCGCGCCAGCAGCGCTCGACGACGGCCTCGGAGTTCACGAGCGTGCTGTCCATGTCCAGCAGCAGGGCGCGGGCGGTGAGCGTGGTGGTGGCCGTCATCGGCGGGCTCCTGGGCGCTACGAACAGGCGGACGGTGCGGAGCGCACACGTACGGAAAGAACAGAGCGGCTCCGCCCGCCGGTCAGGGAGTGCGGGCGGAACCACTTTGTTCCTTCACGATACAAAACGCGGCGGCTGTCGACAACCAGGCAGGTCAGAGCCCTGTGGGCCCCTGCTACGGCTCATCGGTCCGGGCCTCCAGGGACACCCGGGTCGGCGCCCCGTAGACGCCGTCGGCATCGCCCGCCACCCCATAGGCCCGCTGGTAGCGCGACACGGCGTCCCGTACGTCCGCGTCATAACGGCCGTCATCCGGGCCGGGGTACGCCGCCAGCTGCCCCAGCCGCTCCTGTAGCTCCACGACCTCCGGGCCGCCGGCCCCCTCGCGCAGCACGATCGGCCCCGTGGGCGGGGCACTGGGGCCATGGGTCGCGGGGGAGTCCGAGACGCTGCCGGCCGCCCGGGTGGGTGCGGGGGGCCGCGGGGGCGTGGGCCGATGGGGCCGCACGGGGGACTCGGAGGCCGTCGCGTCCGGCGACGGGGAGCGGGACGCGGTGGGGGTGGCGGCGCCGCCCGGTGCGCGGGCGGAGGCGCCGCCGGTGGGGCGGGCGGCGTCGGGGGTGGCGATGCCGTGGTGCACTGCCGCGTCCACCCCGGGTAAGTCCGCCAGCGGGTCGCCCCGGCCGAAGCCGGTACCGTCCGGCTCGCCCCCGACGTCGTCCCCGTGCTGGCTGCCCGCCTTCCCGTCGTGCGCGTCGGGCAGTGACACGTACGGCCGAATGCGCAGCGGATCAAAGTCGTCCGCCTCGGCCGCCGCACACAGGCAGGTGGGCCGGCCGCCGCCGCGTGCGGGCGCGCGGCAGTGCGGACAGGTCTGTGCCGTCACGGGTGTTCCCCTCCCTGGAGGCATCGAACCGGCAGCGATTATCCAGACGCCGCACGGTCCGCGCAGGCGCTCCGACACATCCGCCCGGCATGCCCCGGGTGTCCCTCGGAGACGCCCGCTTCCGGGCGTTGTCCGGCGGGCCGTATCCGGCGGAACCGCCCAGGATGGAAGAAGCCTGAAGGAGGGGTGCAACCGGAACACAGCGGCAGCACAGCCGGCACGAACGCGACAGGGCGGACGGCGAGCGCGGCCAACGAACGGCCCGAACGGACCGTACGGGACGCCCGGGGACCCGCACCGTACGGGACGCCCGGGGACCCGCACCGTACACAGCCCACCCAGGCCGCACGCCACACGGGACCCGCAGCCCCGCCACCCACGGCACGCTCCGGAACGGAGGGAGACGCTCATGGCGCAGGACACCGGCACCGGCGCTCCGGCCGTCCCCGGTGAGGACCGCTCCCGGCGGACGGTCCTCGTCGCGATCGGGGCGCTGCTGCTCGGCCTGCTCATCGCGGCGCTCGACCAGACCATCGTCGCCACCGCGCTGCCCACCATCGTCAGCGACCTCGGTGGCCTCAACCACCTCTCCTGGGTCGTCACCGCCTACCTCCTGGCCTCAACGGCCGCGACACCCCTCTGGGGCAAGCTCGGTGACCAGTACGGCCGCAAGAGGCTCTTCCAGACCGCCATCGTCCTCTTCCTGATCGGCTCGGTGCTCTGCGGCATCTCCCGGAACATGGGCGAGCTGATCGCCTTCCGGGCCCTCCAGGGACTGGGCGGCGGCGGGCTGATCGTGCTGTCGATGGCGATCGTCGGCGACATCGTGCCGCCCCGTGAACGCGGTAAGTACCAGGGCCTGTTCGGCGCCGTCTTCGGCGGTTCGAGCGTCCTCGGCCCGTTGCTCGGCGGGCTGTTCGTGGACCATCTCAGCTGGCGCTGGGTCTTCTACATCAACGTCCCCGTCGGCATTGTCGCGCTCGCCGTCATCGCCACCGTGCTGCACATCCCGCGCCGGCGCACCCCGCACCGGATCGACTACCTGGGCACCGCGACGATCGCCGCGGTCGCCGTCTGCTTCGTGCTGATGACCTCGTTCGGCGGGGTCACCTACCCCTGGTCCTCCTGGCAGGTCGTGGGGTGCGGAGTGCTCGGCGTCGTCCTGCTGGGCGCCTTCCTCCTGATCGAGCGCCGGGCCGCCGAACCCGTGCTGCCGCTGCGGCTGTTCCGGCTGCGGACCTTCTCGCTCACCGCCGTCATCGGCTTCGTCATCGGCTTCGCGATGTTCGGGTCGATGACCTATCTTCCGACGTTCCTGCAGGTCGTCCAGGGCGTCAGCCCGACCACGTCCGGGGTGCACATGCTGCCGATGGTGGTCGGCATGCTGCTGGCCTCCACCGGCTCCGGTCAGATCGTCAGCCGCACCGGTCACTACAAGGGCTTCCCGATCGCCGGCACCGGCGTCGTGGCCCTCGGGCTGCTGCTGTTGCACCAGCTCGAACCGGCCGACGGCGTCGCCGAGATGAGCGCCTGTTTCTTCGTCTTCGGCTTCGGACTCGGCCTGGTCATGCAGGTGCTGGTGCTCATCGCCCAGAACGCGGTGCCCTACCAGGACCTGGGCGTGGCCACCTCCGGCGCCACCTTCTTCCGCTCCATCGGCGGCTCGTTCGGCGTCTCCCTCTTCGGCACGCTCTTCGCCGGCCACCTCGGCCCGCGGATCGCGGACGCCCTCGCCGGCCGGCGCCTGCCGCCCGGCATCGACCCCGCCCGGATCGCCGAGGACCCACGGACCGTCGCCCGGCTGCCGGCCGGTCAGCGGGCCGGTGTCCTCGACGCCTACGCCGTCTCGATCACCGATGTCTTCCTCTACGCCGTCCCGGTCGTCCTGGTGGCGTTCGTGCTGGCCTGGTTCCTCAAGGAGGAGCCGCTGCGCAGCAGTGTCACCGCGCCCGACGCCAGTGAGGTGCTCTCCTCCAACCCCGTCGAGCGCTCCTCCCGCGACGAGGTCGCCCGGGCCCTGTCCATCCTCGGCAGCCGAGAGGGCCGCAAGCACGTCTACGAGAAGATCGCCGCACGGGCCGGACTGGACCTCAAACCGGCCGCCGCCTGGCTGATCCTGCGCATCCACCGCTGCGGATCGGTGGAACCGGTGCTGCTCGCCGAACGCAGCACCGTCCCGCTGGGGGTGATCTCCGAGAGCGTCCGGCAGATCGAGGTACGCGGACTCGCCCGCCGCGAGGGGCTGTTGCTGCTGCTCACCGACCGCGGGCGGGACAACGCGGAGCGGCTCTCGGCGGCCCGGCAGCAGTCGCTCGCGGAGATGCTGGGCGACTGGTGGACCCGGGAGCGGCCCACCGACCTCACCGCACTCGTCCACGAACTGACGGCGGAACTCTGCGGCTCCGACGCGGAGGAGCCCCACAACGGCGACACCCGGCCACCGCTGCCCCGCACCCCTCCACCGACGCCGCGGCCACCGGACCGGGCGAAGTGAGCGGGGCCGGCGGGCAGGACAGCGGACCGTGGAAGCCGCCTTGAGCGTCAACCGGCCGTTGACCGGCCGGTCAACACCCCCTGGCCAGCCGCTTCTCGAAGAAGACCTCCGCATAGGGGTCGTCGTGGTAGGGCTCGATCTCCACGAAGCCGTGCCGCCGGTAGAGCGTGACGGCCTCCACCAGATCCCGCCGGGTGTCGAGCCGCATCCGTTCGGCGCCCAGCTGCACCGCGGCCGCCTCCGCCGCCAACAACAGCGCGCCCGCGCCACCCCGCCCGCGCGCGGCGGCCCGGACGAACATCTGCTTCAGCTCCGCCGTGTGCGCGTCCAGCATCCGCACGCCGGCACAGCCCGCCACGTCGCCGCCGTGGCGCGCCACCAGCAGCACCCCGCCCGGCGGCGCCAGATCGGCGCTGGGGTACTCCGCCACGCCCTCCGCGATCTCCTCCGCCGTCGCACGGCGGTTCTCGTGCAGCGCGAAGTAGCGGTCGGCGACCTCGGTGTAGTACTCGCGCAGCAGCGTTTCGGCGTCCGCCGAACCGGCCGGCTCGGCAGCGACGGCCCAGGGGAGACGGAGGGCGGCGGCGTCACTCATGGCGCCATTGTCACGGCCGGTCCGGTACGCCGCGCAACGCATTTCCGGTGACGCCGCCGACGGGGGTCAGCCCTGCTTCGGCCCGGCCTGCTGCACGACCTCGAACGACCACAGCGTGGAACCGGACGCCGCGGGCTTGGGCCGCTCCCCGCCCTCGGCGGCCCCGCCACCCTGCTGGTGCGCGGCCTTCATCGGCCCCTCCATCCACGCCTGGAACGACTCCTCGTCCCGCCACCGGGTGTAGACGAGGTACTGGTCGGTGCCCTCCACGGGGCGCAGCAGCTCGAACCACTCGAAGCCGTCGGAGGAGTCCACGGACCCGGCCCGCGCGGCGAAGCGCTTCTCCAGGACCTCCCGCTGCTCGGCGGGGACGGTCAGTACATTGATCTTGACTACGCTAGGCACATGGCACCTCTCAGGAAACGGGAGTTAGGCTCCACGCCTAACCTCGATCATGTGCGAGCAGTCTCCTACATCCGGCAGAGCAAGCGTCGCGACGACGACTCCCAGGCCTCACCGGTGGCTCAGCGCGAGCGTTGTTCGTCCCTCATCGCATCCAAGGGCTGGGACGACGCGGGTCACTTCGAGGACGTGGGGAAATCGGGGTGGGACCCCAGCGTTCACCGCCCCGGATTCGAAGAGATGATGGCCGCCGTTCGTGGCGGCCACGTGGACGCCGTGATCGTGTTTTCCCTGTCCCGGCTCACCCGGCGGGGAGCGCTGGAAGCCATGAAGATCATCGATGAGCTGGAGCGATACGGCGTTCGCCTGGTCTCGGTGGAGGAGCCCCACCTGGACACCTCCACCCCGGTAGGTGTTGGCATCCTGGCCGTCATCGCCGGACTCGCACAACAAGAGCCGGACCTGAAATCTGCGTACATCACCTCCACGAAAGACGCGCTTCGCCGAGCCGGTAGCCATGTCTCCGGCGTCGCTCCCTTCGGCTTCCAGCCGGAGCGCGAGACTCGGGGCAAACTCACTGTGACCCGTCTCGTTCCGGACCCTGTAGAAGCTCCCGTAGTCCGGGACATGGCGTCGTGGATCGCGGACGGACTCACCGCATCCGCTGTGTCCAAGCGGCTGAATGAGTCACGCGTGCCCACGAAGATGGCCGGTTTGGGAGAAGCGGGAGCGAAGCGAATGGAGGCGCGACGGGCCCGCGTCGGTTCAACAGGACACCTCCGAAAGGGAAACGGAACACGCGGCGGCCCGCTCGGAACTGGAGCACGTCCGGGAGTCGCTTCGGACCCTCTACCAGGACCGCCAAGAGGGCCTGTACGCGGGACCCGTGGGCACCAAGATGTTCCGCGAGTCCGTGGAGCGACTGACGGCCCATGAACAGCGGACACAGGAGTGTTTGAACGAGCTGGAGGCGGCGGACGTGGCCGTGGCGATCCCTGGAGAGTGGACGACGGTGGACGGTGACCCGATAGGAGAGGGATCCCCGTGGGCTGCGTGGGATCTGCAAGAGAAGCGGGAGTTCCTGGCGCTGTTCATCGACTCTGTCCGGATCGTCAAATCGCAGGGCAGGGGAAGGAACGCCAACACGTGTGACCGTGTCCTGGTCCGGTGGGCGGAGCGTCCCCGCAAAGGCGACGACGGCATGGCGTAGTAGCGTCGGCGGCAAGTAACCGGCGGAGCCCCGTGGGCCCGTTCCTCTCCGGAGGGGCGGGCCCTTCGCCATATCTCACAGGCCGCGTCACACCTTTGTGTAACGGCTCCCAGATAACAGTCAAGAGACATTGTCGTGTGTGACGCAACGCGACTCCGTGTCCCCCTTTCTGGGTTCTTCCTATAGAGAGCTCCATAGGAAGAGGACAAAAGCGAGGCCACGGAGCCGAGTTTCCTCACCCAACCGTCCACAACTGCGTGCAGGCGCCACCGCGCGAACGCCGAAGGCCCGGCCGGAAGGAGCATCCGGCCGGGCCTTCGCGGTATACGGGGCGGGTGGTCCGCCGGTCAGGCCGTCGCGTCGGCCTTGGTCACACCGTGGGCGGCGCGACGGAGTTCCTCGGCCTCCGCCTCGGTCTCGACGGCCGGCGGGGAGCCGGGCAGCGCCTTACCGGCGCTCTCCGACATCAGCAGGACGGCGATGCCACCGATGACGGCCGCCGCCATCATGTAGTAGGCGGGCATCATCTTGTTGCCGGTCGCGCCGATCAGGGCGGTGACCACCAGCGGCGTCGTACCGCCGAAGAGCGACACGGAGACGTTGAAGCCGATCGACAGCGAGCCGTAGCGGACCTTCGTCGGGAACAGCGCGGGCAGCGTGGCCGGCATCGCCGCGGTGAAGGTGACCAGCAGCAGCCCCAGCGCGCCCATGCCCAGGCCGATGGCGGCCAGCGACCCCTGCCGGATCAGCAGCAGCGCGGGCACGGACAGCAGCAGGAAGCCGAGGCAGCCCGTGGCGATGACCGGCCGGCGGCCGAAGCGGTCGGAGAGCCGGCCCGCGAACGGCTGGACGGCCATCATCAGGACCATCACCGCCAGCACGACCAGCAGCCCGTGCGTCTCGTCGTACTTCAGCTCCGAGGTCAGATAGCTCGGCATGTAGGACAGCAGCATGTAGTCCGTGACGTTGAAGACCAGGACCAGCCCGACGCAGAGCAGCAGCGCCCGCCACTGACCGAAGATCATCTCGCGGAGGCCGACCCGCTTCTCGGCCTCGCGGCGCGCCTTCTCCTTCGTCCGCGCTTCCTTCTCCAACTGCGCGAAGGCCGGGGTCTCTTCGAGCCGCATCCGCAGATAGAGGCCGATGATGCCCATGGGTCCGGCGATCAGGAACGGGATGCGCCAGCCCCAGGAGTTGAGGTCCTCGGTGGACAGCAGCGCGGTCATCAGCGTGACCAGGCCGGCGCCGCCGACGTAGCCGGCCAGGGTGCCGAACTCCAGCCAGCTTCCGAGGAATCCGCGCTTCTTGTCCGGCGCGTACTCGGCGATGAAGGTGGACGCGCCGCCGTATTCGCCACCGGTGGAGAAGCCCTGCACCAGGCGGGCGACGAGCAGCAGGATCGGTGCGCCGACGCCGATGGAGGCGTAGGACGGGATCAGGCCGATGGCGAAGGTGCCCGCGGCCATCATGATCATGGTGATCGCGAGGATCTTCTGCCGGCCGATCCGGTCACCCAGCGGCCCGAAGACCATGCCGCCGATGGGCCGCACCAGGAACGCCGCCGCGAACGCCCCGAACGTCGACAGCAACTGCGCGGTCGGGTTCCCGGACGGGAAGAAGACATGTCCGAGGGTGACCGCGATGTAGCTGTACACGCCGAAGTCGAACCACTCCATCGCATTGCCGAGCGCGGCGGCCGACACCGCACGCTTGACCATGGCGGGATCGACGACGGTCACCTCGCCCGGCGCGTGCTGCGCGGAATCCGCCGCGTGGTCCTGCGGGGGACCGGACGCGGAGTCGGCTCGACTGCCGGCGGGGTGACGGGGACCGGGTGCGACGGGGGACTGCGTCGGCACGTGCTTGCTCGCCTGCGCTCTCTTGGACGACAACATGACACCGCCCGCCGTGGGGAGGCGGGCAAAGCCCGTCAGGAGGCGACGGGCAAAGGTCGACCATAGGGGCAGACCGGATCATCACGGACAGTGCGCGGATGACCGCGCAGTCGGCCGTATACCCGCTCCTTGCTGGGGAAACGCCTTTTCTTGAACCACTTCCTGACACCTGTGCCTGTGATCCATATCGCGAAGTTCCGCTGCAACCATCGGCCCGTTGTGGCGTGTGCCACGCGCCGGAGCGGGGTGCGGCCGGGCAGGAGAACGGCGCGGCGGGACGTACTGCACCGCCGCGCCGAGGTGGATCGTCGCGTTCCCTCAAGGATCAGCCATGACCGACCGCCCCGCCACTCGGGCGTGTCCCCGGGCCGGGACCCGGCCCGGTGCCCGCCCCGGCCGTCGTCCTGTCATGGCATCCACGCCTCGTACGACATGACCGCCCCCGACGTCACCTTGAACTCCGGTTCGTCCTTGGTGAAGGTGATCTCCAGGCCCAGCAGTTCGCCGGTGCGCGGATCGAGGATCACCATCTGGCGGGTGGAATTCATCGCGCCGTCCGGGCCGTCGTACACATACGCCTGGCCGCGCCGGCCCAACCGGTCGGTGACCACGCCCGCCTGCCGCAGACCGTCCGCGTCGGCCAGCATCCGGACGACGGCGGCGGTCTCCCGCGGCCCCGGCGTCCACTCCTGGCGGAACGACGACAGCGCCGACAGTAGTTGCGGCGTCGTGCGGGTGCCGTCCGGCCCGCCGTACAGCCACGACAGCTGTTCGCGCAGCGCCTCGGCGTCCGTCGCGGGCTTCGTACGGGCGGCCAGCCCGCTGTGCCGGGCCTCCGAGCCCGCCGGATAGGTCCGGCGGTGCAGGACCTTGCCGTCGCTGACGGTCTGCCACCGGCCGTCGTTGTCGTGGATCACCGGACGGCCCGGGTGCCGCGGGTCGGTGGCCACGACCAGTTCAGAGCCGCTGCCGTCGTCGTTCCAGCTGGTGATGCGCTCCTCGGGCACGGTCACGGGGGGCGAGGCGTCCGGGCCCGTCTCCATGCTCATGTACCAGCTCTGCAGGTGGCTGCCCCGCCGCGGGCCGTCCTGGGCGCTCGCCGTCCGCGCCCTGGCCTCCGCCCGGCCGGCCAGCGCGTCCAGCGACACGGACCGCGCACCGCTGTGCAGGGGCAGGGCGACGGGTGCGGCGACGGCCGGGCTGCTGCCGGCGCCGGAAAAAGTGAGCACCACGGCGGCGACGGCGGCCGTCGACACGGCGGCCAGGCCCATCAGCAGACGGCGGCGGCGCACGGGACGCGGAGCGCCCTCGGGCGCCGCACCGGCCGTCAGTGCCTCCAGACGGGCCTGTGCCCGCGCGGTCAGCGGACGGTCGCGCCAGGGCCCCTCGTCGGCGGAGACGGGGTCGGCCTGGCGCAGCAGCTCCAGTTCCTCAGTCATGGCTGCGGCCTCCCGCTCGGGTCGCTACGGGCTGGGGGGTGAGGGGACGGGGCGCGGCCGGGCGCGGCGCCGGGGTGGGGGGCGCCTCGGGCCGTGGTGGGGGCGCGTCGGGCCGGGCACTGCCGCGCTGGCGCATCCGCTCGATCTGGGTACGGAGCCGGCCGCGCGCCCGGTGCAGCCGCATGGCCGCCGCGCTCTGGCCGCATCCCAGGGTCACCGCCAGCTCCTCGATGGTCAGTTCTTCCCAGGCGGTCAGCCGCAGCACCTCCTGGTCGGCGGCGGAGAGGCGGGCCAGCGCGTCGTGCACCCAGGAGCCGGGCCGCTCGGCGTCCGGACTGTCCACGGTCTGCCGACGGTGCGCCGCCTCGTGGTTGCCGAGCCGGTGCAGCAGCCGTCGGTAACGGCCCAGCCCCCGCACCGTATTGGCCAGACAGTTCCGGGCCACCCCGTACAGCCAGGGCAGCGGCGCGTCGGGAAGCTCGGCGCGGCGTCTCCAGGCTATGGAGAAGACCTCCGCCACCACTTCCTCGACCTCGTGTGCCTGCCCGTCGAGCCGCCGCGCCACGAAGCGGCTGACCGCCCAGTAGTGCGCGCGATAGGCCTCGGCGAAGGCGTCGTCCGTGCTCATGAACCCTTGGTGTCCGGCATGCGCCCGATCTTCACACCCTCTTCGGTGAGACTTCCCACCCCGTTGCCGGGCCCTTCGTCACCACCGCCAGTGAGGATCGCGACGCCTCCGGACACCAACCGGGCATGAAGTTTCCCGTGAAGTGGCTGACGACCACCGACCACAAGACGATCGGCACGCTCTACCTGGTCACCGCCTTCGCCTTCTTCTGCCTCGGCGGACTGATGGCCTTGGTGATGCGCGCCGAACTGGCCCGCCCCGGGCACCAGATCATGTCGAACGAGCAGTTCAACCAGGCGTTCACGATGCACGGCACGATCATGCTGCTGATGTTCGCGACGCCGCTGTTCGCCGGATTCGCGAACTGGCTCATGCCGCTGCAGATCGGCGCGCCCGATGTAGCCTTTCCCCGGCTGAACATGCTCGCGTACTGGCTCTATCTCTTCGGTTCGCTGATCGCGGTCGGCGGATTCCTGACGCCCCAAGGGGCCGCCGATTTCGGCTGGTTCGCCTATGCGCCGCTCTCCGACTCGGTGCATTCCCCCGGAATCGGCGCGGATATGTGGATCATGGGTCTGGCCTTCTCCGGCTTCGGCACGATCCTCGGTTCGGTCAACTTCATCACGACGATCATCTGCATGCGTGCCCCGGGCAT